>JAZNNA010000074.1:0-34493 GCA_045580065.1 Eubacteriales bacterium | reverse complement strand
TCCCGTAGGGACCGACTCAGCTCGCGCAGCGAGGTGGTTCGACGCCCCGCTCTATGGCGTATTGCCGTACGTTGGTGTATCGCTATCCCGTAGGGACCGACGTCCCCGGCGGTCCGTTGCAAGACATATCGCCGCACGTTGGTACATTTGGTGTGTTCGCACTCACTGAGCGCCTCCTTTGATTCAAGGGAGGTGCCGAGCGAAGGCGAGGCGGAGGGATTATCAAGCAAAAGCTAAAAAACAACCCCTCAGTCAGCTCCGCTGACAGCTCCCCTTGCACAGGGGAGCCTTGGTGAGTGCAAACAAAGCACGCGGTATGTTGGCGTATCGCTATCCTGTAGGGACCGACGTCCCCGGCGGTCCGTTGCAAGGCGTATTGGTTCCTCTTTTCGCCCGAGATCCCAAACGGCGCGGGGCGCCGTTTGATCCTCGCTTTGCTCGGATTTCGGCTACGCTCAGGATGACACGGGCGAAAGGGGCGCATTGATAAAAAAGCAGGCGACAGCGGTTGCTGTCGCCTGCTTTTTGCTATAGGTATGGGGTCACTCCTTTACCGAGACCGCACGGCGGATATTCCACTCGTTTGCCTCCAGCGCGGCAATCGCCTCCTCCTCGCTGCAGCCAAGGATCTCCTTGGTGATGCGCACCACGCGCGCCTTCAGCTTGATGTTGGAGGGGCGCAGGTTGATCATCATATTTTCATACACCTTGCCGGTCTGCGCCATGGCGCAGGTAGTCATCATATTCATCACCATCTTGTGTGCGGTGCCCGCCTTCAGGCGCGTGGAGCCGGTAATGACCTCGGCACCCGTATCGGTGATGATGGTGATATCTGCACATTTTTCAATAGGGGTATCAAAATTAGAGGTCAGTGCCACGGTCACAGCCCCCGCCTCGCGCGCGGCGTTCAATGCGCCCACCACGTAAGCGGCACCACCGGCCACCGAAACGCCAACCAGCACGTCACCCTGCCCGATCCCCGCGTTTTTTACGTCGGCAACGCCGTTTTCCTGCTTATCCTCATCGTTTTCGCTGGCGCGGAACATACGCTCCTTGCCGCCTGCGATGATGCCCTGCACCATCTCGTAGGAAACGCCGAAGGTGGGGGGACATTCTGCGGCATCCAGCACGCCAAGGCGCCCCGAGGTGCCCGCCCCGATGAAAAACAGCCTGTGCCCGCCACGAAAGGCCTCGGCAATGGCATCGATGGCCTTGGCGATCTGCGGAGTGGCCTTTTCCACCGCTAGCACGGCGTTCTGGTTTTCACGGCACATAGCCGCCACCTGCTCGGCAGAGCTCATTTTGTCAAAATGCATGGTGTTCGGGTTTCTCATTTCTGTTTTCAGCATGGCAATTTACTCCTTTGCTATCTCTTGATAATCCTGTTCAAAATTTGCGGCAAAGTCCGCCGGCGGCTCACCCATCATACGTGCGCAATAATGGCAGGCACCGTAGATCGGCGGCAACGTGGGAACGACATAGGAAAAATGCTTGGTATCCAAAAGCCCCAGCACGATCTCTCGGTCGCGCGTCAGCCCACCCGCAAGGATCACGCGCGTGCCCACGTCGTACATAGCGGCGGCGCGCTCGATCAGCCGGCGCAGCTCAGCGGCCCTGGTGCGCAGGATCTCACCCGCTACCGCATCCCCCTGCAAAAAGGCACGAAATACCAGTCTGGCATATGCGGCGATCTCCTCCTTCGGCTTTTGATACAGCACAGGGATGCTTTCAAAAACGCCGTTGTGCAGATCGTCTTTCAGCATTTCCAGCAGCAGCGTCGGCTCGCCAAAGCGATCCTCGGCGGCAAGCGCCGCCATGATGGCATCCCTGCCGATGGCATAGCCGCTGAAGCCGTTGTCAAAGAGATATCCCCAGCCACCAAGGCGTATAAGCCCCTTTTCGGTCTTGGCAAACACCACCGAGCCGGTGCCCATGATCGCCATCAGGCATTTTTCGTGATACGGGGTGCTGTATATGACGTTATAGGCATCGTTTTGCACCTCGATATGCACACCGGGATAGCTTTTTTTCAGCGCGGCAAGCACGGCGCGCTTGTTGCTTTCCACCCCACAGCCGGCAACGCCGGCAAAGATGGCATAAAGCCCGTTTTTCTGCCCCGTCAGGGCATCAATCCCCTCTTTCAGAGTAGAGATCGCATTTTCCAGCCCATAGACGTTGGGGTTGCTGCCCCCAAGGCGCACTCTCCCCTGCACGTGCCCCTCTCTGTCAAACAGACAAAACTCGGTCTTGGTGCCGCCGCCATCAATGCCAAGCATCAGATGGCGCGGGGGCTGCTGCTCGCTGTAAAGCAGGTGATCGGTGCCAACGCCAAGCACGTCAGCCAGGCGGCAGAGGTTTTCAATATCCGGCGCGGACTTGCCGTTTTCCCACTTGGAAACGTTTTGCGGGCTGACAAACAGCTTATCAGCCAACGCAGCCTGCGAAAGGCCCCGTTCCTTGCGAAAATGGCGGATCCGTTCGCCAAGGCAGGTATGATCGTACATAGCCTTTACTCCTTACTGTGATCTGTGCTTATTATATCGCATTTTTGTTGATTTTTCAAGTGCGGATTTGGCAACGCCGCCAAAATATCAACCACAAGTTGAGTTTTGCGGCAAAGAAGCGCCGCCCTTTCGGGCGGCTGCCTCTGTCACTCCTCGTCGCGCTCCTTGCTGACCTCAATGCGGCCCTCGCAGTTGGCGATCACCGAGGCAAGACCCTTTTTGCAGTTTTCCTTGGTGGTGTAGCCCTGCGTGCAGGCAAGCAGCTGTTGGCCGTTGTTGGCAAACAGACGGAAGCGGAATTTTTCGCCCTTGTCCTTGTAGATCTCAAACTTGGGGAACTTTTCTTCCTTTGCCTTTACCAGCGTCTGATCCTCTACCGGAATGGACTTTGCGATCGCGGCCACGCTCTTGATCGCGCTCTTGCAGGTGGCGACGGATGCATAGGTCTGTGCGCCCTTGGCAATGACCTCTTTATTGCCGGCAACCACAACGTAAACAAAGCGGTCGTCCTTGGTGGGCTTTACGATCATATAGCCCTTGATCGCAGCAAGGCGTGCGGCCTCTGCCTGCTCAGCGGCAATGCGCTCAGCCTCAAGGCGCTCCTCCTCTGCTTTTTTGGCTGCCTTGGTGGCGGCTGCCTTTTTGGCGGCCTCCGAGCGCTTTCTTGCCAGCTCCTCGGCTGCGGCCTTTTCAGCGGCGATGCGCTCAGCCTCAAGGCGCTCCTCCTCGGCCTTTTTTGCTGCCTTGGTGGCGGCTGCCTTCTTGGCGGCCTCCGAGCGCTTGGGATCTACTTCTTTTACAGCTTTTTTGCTTTCTGCCATGATAAAAACCCTCCCCGTAAGATTTAATTATATATTATATTACTTTTATTTTATCATAGATTTTCAAAAAGCGCAACCGATTTTTTCAAAAAATCCAAAATTTCGACACGTTTTTTTGTATTTTACATCATTTTTTGCGCGCGCCGCCTTTCGATATAACAAAATCTCGCACTCCCGATGGGGGTTTTTGTAAAAATTCTGATTACCCCTTGATTTTTTACGTGTTTTGTGGTTTAATTATAGTGTTAATAAAATATCATTCTTTTTACGGAGGATTTTTGATATGAAAACCAAAGCCGTCCGCCTTTATGGCGCAAACGACCTGCGCCTGGAAGAATTTGACCTGCCCGAGATCGGCGCAGGCGAGGTTTTGCTGCGCGTTGTGACCGACTCGCTGTGCACCTCTACCTACAAGGCTGTAAAGCAGGGCAACGCCCACAAGCGCGTTCCCCCGGACATTGCTGAAAAACCCATCATCGTCGGCCACGAGATGTGCGGCGAGATCGTTGAGGTCGGTGCTGACCTCAAGGATAAGTGGAAGGTCGGCCAGAAGATCGTGATCCAGCCTGCCCTGAAGCTGGAAAACAACTACGACCCCGGCTACTCCTACCAGTACATTGGCGGCTCCTCGAAATATGCCGTTGTGCCCGAGATCGTTCTGGAGCGCGGCTGCATGATCCCCTACGAGGGCGATGCCTTCTTCAAGGGCTCTCTTGTTGAGGCTCTGGGCTGCGTGCTGCGCGGCTACAAGGGCTTCTATCACACCGATTACAGCAGCTACGTCCGTACCGACGGCGCCAAGAAGGGCGGCAGACTTGCCATCCTCGGCGGCGCAGGCCCCATGGGCATCGGTGCCGTAGAGATGGCCCCCACCTACGCAGGCCTTAAGCAGTGCGTGGTCACCGACCTCAACGGCGAGCGTCTTGCCTGGGCAGAGTCCAAGAGCACCCCTGCCAACGCCGCAAAGAACGGCTGCGAGCTGATCTACCTCAACACCTCCGGCCTTGAGGACCCCGTAAAGACCCTGCTTGAGATCTCCGAGGGCGGCTTTGACGACGTATTTGTTATGGTCCCCGTTCCCGCACTGTTCACCATGGCAGAAAAGATCTGCCGCGAGGACGGCTGCATCAACTTCTTTGCAGGCCCCGCCGTACACGATATGCCCGGCTCGCTCAACCTTTATCGCGTGCATTACGACGGCATTCACGTGGTCGGCACTGCAGGCAGCATTCCCGAGGATACCGTTGACACCATCGGCCTGATCGAGAAGAACGCCATCAACCCCGGCGCCATCGTTTCTCACATTCTTGGCCTGAACGCCGTGATCGACACCCTTTACGCTATGGAAAAGCCCAACGGCGCAAAGAAGGTCTGCTACAACGAGCTTGACATCCCGCTGATCGCACTTGAGGATCTTCCCAAGATGGGCGAGAGCGACCCGATGTACAAAAAGCTTGCCGAGATCGTGGCAGAGAACGGCGGCATCTGGTGCAAGGAAGCCGAGGAATATCTGCTTGCCAACGCCCCCAGAATTTAAAGCAATACAAACGCCCCACAACGATGCGCTGTGGGGCGTTTTTTACTTACGGCAGCTTATCTACTGCCCAATAATCGTCAAGATCAGCGGGCAAGCGCACATCCAGCTCTGTACCAATATCCAAAATGTTCATTTCCATTTTTACAAAAGTAGATACGTCCTGGCTGTGGCCGCCGCTCAGGGCAAGCCTTGTATTCATGTTGATGGCAACGTCATATTTTTGCGCGTAACGGTTTTTAACGGTGACCTTATAAACGATAGATTTTATTTCTACGCTTCGCACCGAGGAGCCCAGCGAATTTCTCACCTCTTGCACAACGCTGCCAAACATTGACCTTGCCTCCTTAGCGGGGATCGTGATGCTAAGCTCAACACTGCCGTCCTCCGCCTCGTTCAGCTTAGCCTTTTCCAAAAGCTCGTCAGAAAGCTCGATCGTCATCTCGTTTGCGCTTGCGGCAAGATCATATTCCGCACCGCCTTCGTTCGCAAGCAGCTTGTACTTTTTACCGTCCGGCTTTACAATATATATCCACGTCTTGTCGCCGTGAACCTCATAGACCTGTTTACGTATTCCCTCACCCTTCACTGTCAGTGTTCCGCTCATAATGGAGCTCCCGTCGTCAAGGCGCTTGGTCTTAAAGTCCATTTCCGAATTCGCATCTACAAACACACCGTCAACCTCCACCTGGATCTTCATCGTCATGGCGATGTGCATGGTTTTTTGCTCTTGCGTTCTCTGGATGGCGCGCTCGACTTGCGCTATGGATGCACCGCAAGAAGTGAAAGAAAAAAGCAACGCCACAGCGAGAAAGCAAGAAATTGTTGCGGTCATAAGCTTTTTCATAATAAAATCTCCTTTCGGTTTTGCCGATCGTGTCGGTAATTTATTATATCATACCCGCACACCAACTGTCAAGTCTCGAAGAGCAAGCGCCGCAAAATTATTTTCCGGCACCGCACCATTGACTTTTGCCGGCAAAACGTGTAAAATAAAGCTATCATGGCTTTGGAGGTCTATTATGTGTAATATTGCCGCTTACGTGGGCACGCGCCGCGCCGCCCCCATCCTGATCGAAATGCTCCGCCGGATCGAGCCTATGAACGCCGGCTTTTTCACCGGCATCGCCACCCTGCACGAGGGCAAGCTGCATTACCGCAAGATTGAGGGTGAGCTGCAATATTTTCTGCAGCATACGGATGCGGCAGATCTGCCCGGAAATATCGGCATCATCCACGGCCGCACCCCCGGCACCGGCGGAGATGCGTGGGCACACCCCTTTATCGGCAAAAGAAACGGCGAGCCCGTTACCGCCCTTGTGGTAAACGGCGCACTTGGCTGCTTTGCACCCAACGTGCCGCGCTACACTGCCCTTGCCCGGGAGCTGTATGACGAGGGGTATGAGTTTGGCTCTAAGGTCGCAATCCCCTCGCCCGATGGGCGCATGCTGAGCACGGGAGAATGCGTGCATCCCTCCGACGTGCTTTGCCAAACCACCCTGCGCAATATGAACCGCGGCATGAGCGAGGAGCGCGCCTTGGAAAAGGCATTTTGTGAGGATGCCCCCAGCGAGATCGTGGGGCTAATGCTTTCCACCGCGCACCCCGACCGCATCTTCTGGTCGATGCTCAGCAAGCCGATGATGCGCGCCGTTGCCCCGCACGGCACCTATCTTGCCTCCTGCGCCATTGCCTTTCCCGACGATATCTGCACCTACCCTGCACGCCTGCCGCATTGCAGCGCGGGATACGTGAGTGCGGACGGCTTTACCGCCACCGCCTTTGCCAATCCCCCGGCACGTGTAGCCCCGATCACCACCACGGTCGAGAAAAAGGCTTACGATCACATCTGCCAGATGCTTGGCGAGGGCGCGCACACCTTAGCCGAGCTTGTAAAAGCGATCCGCCCCTTATTTGACAACGCGGATTGCGACCTTGCCGCACCCCTTACCTATGCGATCCTATATGATCTTTACAAGGAGGGGCACCTGCATTTTGAAACGCGCCGCATCACACACACGGCAAACCGCATGGACGCCCCCTGCTATTATATGTCTTTTCAAAATTAACCTGCAAACGGGTGTAAAAAAGAGCAGTTGACCGACGGTCAACTGCTCTTTTTTGTAATCTTACGCGCCAAGGTAAGCCTTGCGCACGCGCTCGTCCTCGGCAAGCTCGCGGGAGTTGCCGGACATGGTGATCAGTCCGTTTTCCAGCACGTAAGCGCGGTCGGAGATCGCCATTGCTTTTTTTGCATTCTGCTCAACCAAAAGCACGGTCTTGCCTGCCTCGCGGAAGGACTGGATGATCTCAAACACCTCGCCCACAAGCAGGGGGGAAAGACCCATCGACGGCTCGTCAAGCACGATCAGCTCAGGGTTGGAAAGCAGCGCACGTCCCATCGCCAGCATCTGCTGCTCACCGCCCGACAGAGTGCCTGCCAGCTGGCGACGGCGCTCGGCAAGTCGGGGGAACTGCTTGAACACGTGCTCCATATTTGCCTCGATCTCGGCCTTATCCTTGCGGGAGTAAGAGCCAAGCAGAAGGTTGTCGTAAACGCTAAGGCCCTGGAAGATGCGACGCCCCTCGGGCACGTGCACCATGCCCATGCCCACGATCTTGTGGGCGGGAATGCGGGTGATGTCCTGGTCCTTGTAAAGCACGCGGCCCACCTTAGGGTGCAAAAGCCCGGTGATGGTGTGCAGCGTGGTGGTCTTTCCTGCGCCGTTGGCCCCGATCAGCGATACGATCTCGCCGCGATTTACCTCGAAGGAGATTCCCTTCAGCGCCTGGATCATACCGTAATAGACGTTTAAATTTTCAACCTGTAATAACGTTTCAGCCATGGCACTTCCCTCTCATTCTCCAAGATATGCTTTGACGACCGCAGGGTCGGAAAGCACCGTGGCGGTCTCGCCCTTGGCAAGCTCGGTGCCGAAGTTCAGCACCGTCAGATTTTCACAAATGCCGCCAACAAGGCGCATATCGTGCTCGATCAGCAGAATCGTCATATCAAAATGCTCGCGGATAAAGCGAATATCGTCCATCAGCTCCTGCGTTTCGTTGGGGTTCATACCGGCAGCAGGCTCATCCAGCAAAAGCAGCGTGGGGTTGGTTGCCATTGCGCGTGCGATCTCCAGGCGGCGCTGCTTGCCGTATGGCAGGTTTGCCGCCAGATAATCCTTGAACTCGTCCAGCTTGAACAGCTTCAGCAGCTCCAGCGCACGGTCGTAAAATTCCTTTTCCGACTTCTTGTGGCGGGGCAGACGAAGGATAGACTGCGGAATGCTGCAGGAGATCTGGTTGGCAAGGCCGACCATTACGTTTTCAATAACAGTGAGGTTATTGAAAAGACGGATGTTCTGGAAGGTGCGGGCAATGCCAAGGCGGTTGACCTCGGCAGGGGGCTTGCCGGTGATATCCTTTCCGTTCAGATACACCTTACCCGAGGTGGGCTTATACACACCCGTGAGAATGTTGAACACAGTGGTCTTGCCCGCACCGTTGGGGCCGATCAGGCCGTAAAGCTCGCCCTTGCGGATCTCCAGATTTACGTCGTCAACGGCACGCAGGCCGCCGAACTGAATACAAAGATGCTCGGTTTTGAGAACCAGCTCGCGGCCGTCTGCCGCTACAAACTTATTGTCTGCCATGTCAGCTCTCCTCCTTTGCATCCTCTTGCACCTCGGGCGCCGCATCCTTCTTTTTGAAAAGCTTGGCGCTTACGGTGTTCAGGTTATACTTTTCGCGAAAGCCCTTAAGACCGGGCGCGTTGCGATAGATCACGATGCCGATCAGGATCAGCGAATAGATCACGTTCTGCAGCACCGACAGATTGCCGGTCAGAACGGTTTGCAGCTTAACGTTGATAAAGGTGATCAACGCGGCTGCCATCATAGAGCCGTTGATAGAGCCCATGCCGCCAAGCACCACCATCACCAGGATCTCGATCGAGTAGTTATAGTCAAAGGTGGCGGTCTGTACGCGAGATTGCGTATAGCTGTAAAGCACACCGGCAACGCCAGCAAAGAAGGAGGAGATGGTAAACACAAACAGCTTGTATTTGGTAATATCGGTGCCCATGGCACGTGCTGCAATCTCGTTATCCTTGATGGCAATGATCGCACGGCCGTGCTTGGAGCGGATCAGATTTTGCGTGACCGCAAGGCAGAGGATCACCACCACAAAGGCGATAACAAACAGATATTTTCTGTCAAAGCGCGGGGTTTCCAGACCCAGCGTGCCGCCAAACCAGGGGGCAGGCAGGTTCATCACCACGTTACGCACGATCTCGCCGAAGGCAAGCGTGACAATGGCAAGATAGTCACCGCGAAGGCGCAGTGCGGGCAAGCCGATGATAAAGCCGAATAGCGCCGCAGCAACGCCGCCGATCAGCATAGCAAGCAAAAGCACCGCAACGTTGCTTTGATTGCCACCCATTGCGGGCGTCAGTACAGCTGCCAGCTTGCCTCCGACGTAAGCACCGGCACACATAAAGCCGGCGTGACCCAGCGACAGCTCGCCAAGAAAGCCAACCACCATGCCGAGCGACACGGCAAGCAAAATGGCGATCGCCATCTGCTCTAAAAGGAACTGCGTTCCCATTTTAAGCGCACCGGTCATGGAAAGGATGCCAAAGAGTGCGGCAACAATGCCGACAACCATATAGTTGGCATATTTGCGCACAAAGGGCTTTTTGAAAAATGCAAGCACAGCGTTCATACCTTCTCCCTCCTTGCCTTACCCAGCAGACCCGCGGGCTTGACCAGCAGGATCACGATCAGAACGCCAAACTCGATGGCATCGGTAAAGGGCGCAATGGCGGGAAGACTGAGCGCAAGGCTTTCGATCACGCCAAGCAGAATGCCGCCGAGCATGGCACCGGGCAGCGAACCGATACCGCCGATAACCGCTGCGGTAAACGCCTTGATGCCGGGCATAGCACCCAGAGTATTGGAAAGGCTGGGCGCCTTCATCAGCATCAGATAAGCGGCAACGGCAGCCAGTGCCGAGCCGATGCCGAAGGTAAGGGTGATAATGGCATTGGTGTTGATGCCCATCAGCTGTGCTGCGCCTCTGTCCTCTGAAACGGCAACCATAGCGCGACCGGGCTTGGCGTATTTCACAAACAGGGTCAACGCCGTCATGATCACCACGGTCACGGCAAGGGTCACAATGGTGCTATAATTGATAGAAAGCGCACCGATGTGAACGGCGCCGCTGATCTGCAGCTGCAGGGGCATTTTGGGTGCGGCACCGAAAATGATCTGCGCCAGGCCCTGCAAAAGCGAGCTGACACCAATGGCGGTAATCAGCACGGCAAGCGGCGAAGCACCGCGCAAGGGGCGATAGGCAAAGCGCTCGACACACACGCCGAGGATCACGCAGAACACGATCGCCACGACAAGCGCCAGGATCGGCTGGTTGATCAAAAGCAGCGTGGTAAACATCGCATAGCCGCCCACCATGATGATATCGCCGTGGGCAAAGTTCAGCATTTTGGCAATGCCGTATACCATCGTATAGCCAATAGCAATGATGGCATAAGTGCCGCCCGAGCTGAGGCCATTGATAAGGGCTGTTAAAAATTCCATAACTCCAACTTCCTATTATGACAAGTTTGCTGGCGAGGGGATACCGCGCCAGCAAACAAAAATGTGTATTTAAGCTTCGGCTTGCCGAGATTAGTCGGCAGTAGCCTCCTTAAGCACGTGAACCAGAGCTTCCTTGTTAACGAAGCCGTCAGCGGTCCACTGAATGGTGCCGGTACCGGTTACGGCGCCGGTGTACTTGTAGCCACCGTTGAGCTGAGCCTTCAGGATCTCGCACATATCGGAAGCGGAGGTCTTTGCGTCAACCTCTTCGCCTGCAGCGATAGCAGCCTTGAGTGCGCCGAAGATTGCGTATACGCAGTCGTAAGCGGAAGCGCCGAACTGGTTGAGGGTATCGGTGCCGTACTTAGCGGTGTAGTTGGTTACAAAGGTCTTAGCGTTTTCAGCATCAGCCTTGAAGTGGGTCAGCATGGTGATAGCCTGGGGAATGGTGGAGATATCCAGAACGGTTTCCAGACCGTCAAGGCCGTCGCAGCCGTAGTAGGTCTTGATGCCGGCCTCGTTCTTTGCCAGAGTCATGAACAAAGAAGCCTCGGTGTAGTAAATGGGCATGAAGATGAACTCGCACTCCTTGAGAAGGGCAACCTGGCTGTTGAAGTCGGAGGAGGTCTGCTTGGTGAAGGAAGCCTCTACAACCTCAATGCTCTCGTTCAGGTTTGCCTTGAACTCGTTGCGGATACCCATGGAGTAGTCGATATCGGACTGGTAGAAGATGCCGATCTTGGTAAGGGACAGACCGTTTACGTACTCGGCAGCTGCCTTACCCTGCTTTGCATCTGCAAAGCACATCTGATAGCCGTTTGCCTCAGCGCGAACGTCGTCGGCAGAAGCAGAGGGGGTCAGGAAGAAGATGTTGTCTGCCTTGGAAAGGCTCTTGAACTCAAGAGCGGGCTGGGTGGTAACGCAGCCAAGAGAGATCTGCATACCCCAGTCAACAAGAGCTGCATAGTTTGCTGCAATCTTGGTGGGATCGTTCACGTCGTCCATAGCCTTCAGCTCGAACTTGATGCCGTTCAGACCGCCGGCCTCGTTGATCTCGTCAACAGCCAGCTGTGCAGCATTGGCAACGCCCAGACCGTAAACGGCAGCGCCGCCGGTGAGAGGACCGGACAGACCGATCTTGATGGTGTCGTTCTTACCGGAGCAGGAAGCAAGTGCAGAGCAGCAGCCTACAACCAGAACAAGGGCAAGAACAAGGGTGATGACCTTTTTCATTGTGTTATTCTCCTTTTTGAAGATGTTTTTATATCCGAAAGCATGCGTTTTTGCATTTTTCGCAAAAAACACTTCCCTTCAGTATAAAATAAATAATATCATACTCGCGTGCATTTTGCAATAGTCATCTTTCACAAATTATAAACAATTTCGCAATCAAAATTGTGTTTTTGCCTAATTTCCGTCGATTTTTGCGTTTTTTGGGGCGTGACCTTTTCAAAATGGCAGAAATATGCTATAATAGAAATTCAATGCAGGCATACGTCTGTGCCCGTACGCGAAAAATAGAAAAATAAGAAAAAATCTGTTTTTCGGGGTGTGGGTCATGCTTTTTTCCTCGTTTGCGTTTTTGTTCTGGTTCTTACCGATCACGCTTTTGCTGTATTTTCTGCCGCTGCTTTTCAAAAGGGGCGGCACGCGCACGCTTTTGTGGCAAAACGTGCTTCTTTTTGCGGCAAGCCTGCTTTTTTACGCGTGGGGCGAGCCCGTGTATCTTTTTTTGATGATCGCCACGGTGCTGCTGAACACCGCGCTGGCTGCCGCCATTCCCCACGCACGTCACCCGCGTTTCCCGCTTTTTGCGGCGATCCTGCTGGACGTTTTGCTGCTGCTCTTTTTCAAATATCTCCCGCTGCTGGGGCTGCCCGCCCCGCGCCTGCCGCTTGGCATCTCCTTTTACACCTTTCAGGCGCTTTCCTACGTGGCCGACGTTTACAGGGGACACGCCAAGGCAGAGAAAAACCCCTTTTACGTGGGGCTGTATATCGCGCTGTTCCCCCAGCTGATCGCAGGGCCCATCGTGCGCTATACCGACGTGGCGGCAGCCCTGCATAAACGAGAGCATTCCCTGCAAAATGCGGCATACGGGGTGCGGAGATTTGCCATGGGGCTTGCCAAAAAGCTGCTGCTTGCCAATCCGATGGGGGCGCTGTTTGCCGCCTATACCGCAACCACCGAGGGGGGCGCTGTCGGCGCATGGCTGGCGCTTGTTGGGTTTGCCTTTCAGATCTATTTTGATTTTTCCGGCTACTCGGATATGGCCATTGGCCTTGGGCGACTGTTCGGCTTTGCATTTCCCGAAAACTTCAACTACCCTTACGTGGCAACAAGCGTTTCGGATTTCTGGCGGCGCTGGCATATCACGCTCTCCTCGTTTTTTCGCGAATACGTTTACTTCCCTCTGGGCGGCAGCCGCCGCACAAGTGCCGTAACGGTGCGAAATCTGCTGATCGTGTGGCTGCTGACGGGGCTTTGGCACGGGGCGGCGTGGAGCTTTGTGCTGTGGGGCTTTTATTACTTTGTATTGCTCAGCTTGGAGAAGTTTGTTTTGCGCGATCTCCTCACCCGTTTGCCCACATTTCTCAAAATTTTGCTCACTAACCTCGCCACGCTTGGCGGTTGGCTGCTTTTTGCCTTTGATGGCAGCAGCAGGGCGCTCTCGCTTTCTGCCCTGCCCCGCTTTGTGGCGCGCCTTTTCGGTGCGGGGGGCCTTTGGCGCGGTGCCGAGCTTTACGATCTTTTGCGCTCGCTCCCCCTTCTTCTTATTTGCGCCCTGGCGGCAACACCACTGCCAAAAATGCTGTTTACCCGCCTAACGGATCAAAAAAACGCTGCTTTTCTTAAAACCGCACTCCCGCTTTTTCTGCTGCTTTTATCAGTGGCGGCGCTGGCGGATGCGGGGTATAATCCCTTTTTATATTTCAGATTTTAACAACGAGGTGCTTTTATGACCGAGCTTCTTGCAAAACTGTTTGTCAAGGATCATCAAAACACCCGCCACCCGGCTGTGCGCCGCGCATACGGCACGCTCTCCTCGGTGGTAGGTATTCTACTGAACATCATCCTTTTTCTCATCAAGCTGCTGGCGGGCACGCTTTCCGGCTCGCTTTCCATCCGTGCAGATGCGATGAACAACCTTTCCGACGCCGGCTCGTCGGTGATCTCGCTTGTCAGCTTTAAGATCTCGGCAAAGCCCGCCGATCACGATCACCCCTTTGGCCACGCGCGCATCGAGTACGTTGCCTCGATGATCGTTTCCTTTCTGGTGCTGCTGATCGGCGTGGAGCTTTGCAAGGGCGCGATCGAAAAGATCCTGGAGCCTATTGCGCCGCTGTTTCATCCCGTTGCGGTGATCATTCTGGCCGTTTCGGTGCTGATCAAGCTCTGGCTTGCCTTTTTCAACAACCGCATCGGCAAGCGCATCGACTCTGACGTGGTGCGCGCCACCGCTGCCGACTCGCTTTCGGATGCGGCATCCACGGGTGCTGTGCTGATCGCCACGCTGGTGGCGCCCCTGCTCCCCACGCACATTGCCGGCTACATCGACCCTGCCATGAGCATTGCCGTTTCGGTGATGATCTTTATTGCCGGCATCCGCATTCTGAACGACACCAAAAATTCCATTCTTGGCGAGCGCCCGGACAGCGAAACGCTGGAGGCGATCCAGGCCGTGATCGCCGAATATCCCGAGGCCCTTGGCACGCACGACGTGATATTGCACAACTACGGCCCGGGGCGCAACTTTGCCTCGCTGCACGTAGAGGTAGACGGCAAAAAGGATATTTTTAAAACGCACGACACCATCGACCTGATCGAGCGCCGGCTGCGCTGCGAGTGCGGCATTGAATGCACTATCCACTTAGATCCCATCGTTACCGACGATCCCCGCACCAACACGTGGCGCGAGCGGCTTGGCGAGATCGTTTCCGATATTGATCCACGCATACGTATGCACGATTTCCGCATGGTTCCCGGCCACACGCACACCAACCTCATCTTTGATATCGCCGTTCCCTTTGAGGTGGAAAAAAGCGATTCCGAGCTAAAAAAGGAGATCGCCGCGCGCGTTGCCGCCGAGGCGCCCGAGCATTTTACCGTGATCACGGTAGACCGCATTTGACAAAAAGCATTCACAAATCCACGTGAGGTATAAAAATATGCTGAAAAATTTTGACTTTCATTCTACCGACACGCGCGTGCGCCGCTACATCGTGCCCACCCGCGTGGTCAAGACCGAGGGTGACGTAGAAAACGCCGCGCTGCTGCTTACCTACCGCAACCGCCAGATCCAGCTGCAGGACAGCGAGCTTATGACGCTGCGCTCCACGGCCGACAAAAAGGCGGGCATTTTGCTTGACTTTGGCACCGAGCTGCACGGCGGCATCTGCCTTTCCGTGCGCCGCGTTGAGGGCGAGGGCAAGCTGCGCCTTTCCTTTGGTGAGTCCTGTGCAGAGGCCCTTTCTCACCTTGGGGAAAAGGGCGCGTGCAACGACCACAGCGCAAGGGACTTCACCGTGCTGGTAGAGCGCTATTCCACCAACGAATATGCCAACACGGGATACCGTTTTCTGTACATCGAGCTGCTCTCTGAGGGCAGCGTTGCACTGACCACAGTGCAGGGCGTGATGAGCTACCAGCCCTACGAATACGTGGGTAGCTTTGAGAGCAGCGACGACACCCTCAACCGCATTTACGACACCGCCGCCTACACCTGCCATTTGTGCATGCAAAACGAGCTGTGGGACGGCATCAAGCGCGACCGTCTGGTGTGGATCGGTGACGTTGCCCCCGAGCTGAAGACCATCAAGTACGTATTTGGCGAGGTGCCGGATCTTTACCGTGCGCTGGCGCTTTCCGCCGAGGATGCCAAGCTCCCCCTTTGGATCAACAAGCACCCCACCTACTCGCTTTGGTGGCTGATCAACTTAGAGGAATGGGCGTTCTACACCGGCAACAACGCTTATATCGACGAGCAGCGCGACTATATCACGGGGCTTGTGCAGCAGGTGCTGGACAACGTGGATGCGCAGGGATACTTTACCGCCGACCACTTTCTGGACTGGCCCTCTAAGGCTTATGCCGAGCTTTCGGCAAACGGCATCCGCTCGGTGCTGCTTTGGTGCATGGAGGCCTGCGTAAAGCTTTGCACCTATCTTGGCGAGGACAAGCTGGTGCGCGCGTGCCGGCAAACGGCAAGCCTCATTTGCGAAAAGCAGGTGGGCTGCGGGCACTTAAAGCAGGTGGCCGCCATGCTGGTGCTGAACGGTCTGGACGATCCCAGCTGTAAGGCGCTGCTGCAAAAGAACGGTGCCGAGGGCTTTTCTACCTTTATGAGCTATTACATTCTTTCCGCTATGGCCAAGTGCTGCAGCACCGAGGAAACGCTGGATGCGCTGCGCGAGTACTACGGCGCGATGCTAAAGCTTGGCGCCACCACCTTCTGGGAGGATTTTGACATCAAGTGGGCAGAAAACGCCTGCCCCATCGACGAGATCCCGGACGGCACGCGCTCCGACGTGCACGGCGACAACGGCAACTATTGCTATCTGGGCTTCCGCCACAGCCTGTGCCACGGCTGGGCATCCGGCCCCGTGGCGTTCCTGACCGAGCACGTGCTTGGCGTACAGATCGCCGAGGCAGGCTGCCGCAAGCTCGTGATCGAGCCGCACCTCGGCGACCTCAGCTATGCCAAGGGCAGCATTGCCACCCCCTTTGGCAAGGTGGAGATCAGCCACGTGAAAAACGAGGACGGTACCGTTGACACCGAGGTGTTCTCGCCCGAGGAAATCGAGATCGAAGTCAGATGATCGCCACCTTTCTTGCAACGCTTGACCCGTTGCTCTCGCTGTTTTTCTTCATTGCCGTGGGCTATGCGGTGCATAAGGCTCACCTGCTCCCCGACAATGCGGGCAAGGTGATGTCCAGGCTGGAGACCTACGTGTTCTGCCCCGCGCTCAACTTTATCACCATGGCAAGATTTTGCACGGTGCAAACGCTGGGCACCTATGCCGTGAATATTGTACTGGCAACCGTGGCGGTCAGTATTGCCATCGGTCTTGCCACTCTGCTTGCCGCGCTGATCATCCGTCGCCCCGGCCCCGAGCGCGGCGTTTACCGCTATGCGCTGGCCTTTGCCAACAGCGGCTATATGGGGGATCCGCTGATCCTTTCGCTTTTTGGCAGCGCCACGCTGGCGCTTTATAAGATCTATACCCTCCCCCTCAATATCGGCACCTACACGTGGGGGCTTGCGCAGTTCCTTCCCTCTGATCATGCAGAAAAGGGTGGGGTACGCGCCACGCTGAAAAAGCTTTGCAATGCACCCATTCTCTCGCTTTTGCTGGGTATCGTGGTGGGGCTTTCCGGTCTTGGCGCACACCTGCCCGCCTTTGCGGTGTCCTCGCTTGAGGCACTCAAGAGCTGCCTTGGCCCTGTGGCGATGCTGCTGGTCGGCTTTACCGTGGCGGGCTACCACCTGCCCACGCTGCTCAAAAAGCGCGAGGTCTATATCGCCACCGCGCTCCGCCTTCTGATCCTGCCCGCCGTGATCGTGGCGGCGGTGTTCGGCTGCAAGCAGCTGGGCGAGGTGCTGCTTTCCACACAGATCGACAACACCGTGGTATTCCTTTGCTTTTTCACCGTTGCCACCCCCTTGGGGCTGAACACGGTGGTGTTCCCCGAGGCATACGGTGGCGACCCCGCGCCGGGCGCCTCGATGTCGCTGATCTCGCACGTGCTGTGCGTTGTCACCATCCCATTGCTTTTTGCGCTGATGACACTGCTTTTCGGCACTCCAAATCTATAAAAAGTGCCATAACGGTATGAGAAAACAAAGAGGGCGTAGGCTTTTAGCCTACGCCCTTTTTGCTTTTACGCCTCGGTGACGTGCTTGCCGCAAAGGTGGCAAATGTCAAGGCGCAAAAGCAGCGTTTTGTCGGCATATGCCGCGATCTCGCCTTGAATATACGCCTCGTCCTGCGTGAACTTGCGGGAGAGCTTTTCTGCAATTTCAACCACACGCTCCCGGTTTTCAATGATCTCAACCTCTCCAAACGCGATCACGCTTTTGACGTGGAGCGCCCACTCGCCCTCGCGCCGCTCGCCGCCATCATAGCAGCAAAAGCTTGCCTTAGCGCAGCGCCGGAGCGCATCCAGGCGGTGCCCCACCTTGCCGCAATGAAAATAGAGCGCGTTCTCCTCCTCGCTATAAAAATGGTTCATCGGCATCCCGTAAGGGTAGCCGTCTGCCCCCTGCACGCAAAGCACGCCGCGCGTTTGCCCGTGCAGCAGCGCCACACATTCCTCTTGCGAGAGCGCCTGCTTTTTTCTTGTCAGCTCAGGTAGCATCCTCATCACCTCGTTTCACTCTGCTTTTTGTAATTCGATCAAAACGACCTCAGGGCGATTATTGAAGCGAAACGGCACAAGGCTGTTTCCGATACCGCGGCTAACAACCATTGTGCATTCCTGCTCGCTATACAGCCCCGCATCATATTTGGGAAAAAGCCCTTGATTGGGGGCAGCCATGCCACCCAAAAACGGTAAGCGAAACTGCCCGCCGTGAGCATGCCCGCTAAGCACAAGATCCACGCCGCTTTCCACATAGACCTCAAACAGCTCCGGGCGGTGGGAAAGCAGCACCATATAACCTTTTTCCTCGTTTGTTAATTTCTGTAGCGCCTGCTCCATCACCGAAACAGAATCGCCAAGCAGATAATTGGTTTGAAAGCTTGGGTCATTTACCCCAAGTAGCGTGATATGCTCTCCCTCTTTTTCCAACATGATCCGTTGGTCCTCTAACACAGTCACGCCCAGCTCCTGCAGCCCCATCTTCAGATCCTGATATTCCGGCACGCGCGCCTCGTGATTCCCCGTTACGTAATAGCATGGTGCGATTTCAAGTGCCTGCTTGGCAAAATCCAGCGCGATCTGTACGTCGGTCCTGCGCGAGTCGATCAGATCGCCCGTGATCGCAATGATATCCGGCCTTGCATCCTTCAGCATCGCGATCAGTCTTTCGTTTTCTTTTCCCATTTGTGCATTATGAAGATCGGAAACGTGCGCAATGCGATATCCCGAAAAGGCCTTGGGGATCACCGCACTTTCTATGCAGCAGGCGTTCAGCTCCAGTGCCGTATTGCCCCACGCCGTCCATACGGACAACGCGATCACAGTGATCACCAAAGCCGATATCCATGCCTTTTTGGGAATTTTCTTTTTCATAACGATCATCCTCTATCAAGCATCAAAACAGAGCAAAGCTCCATCAAGCTTATTATAACATATCCCGCCCTTGTTTGCAAGCAAAAAAAGAAGCGCCCGACGGGCGCTTCTTTTTTATTGTGCACAGGCTTGCGCGTGCTTTGCCGCGGCGGCGGCAAAGACCTCGGAAAGCCTTTGGTCGGGGGCAAGCAGCAGCTCACACTCGCCGTCGGCATTGCTGACGGAAAGCACCGTGGCCGGCTGCGGCTGCAGCTCCATGCAGTAGTTATAGCGGCGCATCCCGTGGGGGGCGCGGCGGTTCTGCTCGCCAAGCGGCGTCACGGCGGTGATCTCGTCAAGAGCTATGCGGCAGACAAGCTGCATTTTTGTGCCGCCGCGATAGGTGTAGACCTCAAAGTCCACGTTTCCATCCTCATACTCGCGCAACCGGTAGAGATATTGCACCACCATATAGCGCGTGATCAGCTGGATGGCAGGCACCAGCACAATAAGCGACAGCGCCTGAAAAACGGCGGGATAACCCGGCACAAAGGCCGAGCCGACAAACAGTGCGACCGCACACAGGATCAGTGCAAGCACCGCAAAATGCGCCTTGTAATTCCGGCGACTTGGACGGTAATCGTACATCAAAAGCACCCAAATCGGGGGTATCTCATAGGGGAAATGCCCCTCACCCCTCGATCTCCTTTCTTTCCTTAGCCTTCAGCGCGCGCTCCTCACTCATGCTCTCGCGGTGGAACAGGCGCAGCGTGCCGCGGCTCTCGGCTTCCTCGCCGTAGTAAATATCCAGATAAATGACCACGTTGTCCAGATCCTCCAGCTCCACGCCGTCAAAGGTGTAGCGCGTGAAGGTATACATCGAATTTGTGCCAAATTCGGCAGACGTGGGGGCAAATTCGCGTTTTTCCGTCTGTGTTTCGCCGCCGTCGGGGGTCACGTCAACGTACTGCGTCAGCTTGACGTAAAACACCTCCTCGCCACGTGGCGGGCAGGTCGCAAGCCCCAGCTCCTCCTGCAAGCGCTCCAGCGTGCTGTCGTTGTAAAACAGCACAAGCTGGATCTGGTCGGCCTCCTTGATAAACACGCAATGATCCAGGTTGAAATACGCGTAATTCTTGTTTGCCGCCTGCGTGTAGGGGATCTGGTCCTGCGTCATCACAGTCAGCTCCCCGCCGTTTGCCTCATAGGCGGCGGAAAGGATATCGTTATCCGCCAGATAGCGCATCTCTTTCGGGGGCTTTTGCGAAAACGCCACGCGCCACACAAGAAAGGCGCAAAGCGCAAAGATCGCAAGCCCACAAAGCGCGCGCATCACGTGCCCCAGTATCCAAAGGGCATAGCTTTTTCTCGGTCTTGACATTTCAGTTTCCTCTCTGCTTGGCGGCAAGAGCGCGCAGATGCTTCATCACGTTGTTCGCGCCGCGCCCAAAATAATCGTGCAGGGCCTTGTACTCCGTATACAGGGCGTTATATACCTCAAAATTCGCACCGTTCGGGGTGTAAACGCAATGCAGAGGGGCGCCAAGGCGCTCCACCGCGCCGGCAACGTCGGGGTAAAGCCCCGCTGCCACGGCGGCACAGATCGCCGCCCCGCGTGCAGGCCCCTCGGTGGTAGAGGTCACGGCGACCTCACGCCCCCACACGTCGGCATACAGCTGCATCGTAAAGGGATCCTTGCGCGCAATACCGCCACAGGCGATGATACGGCGGATCTCTACCCCGTGCTGCTCAAAATTTTCAATGATATTCCGCGCACCAAAGGCAGTAGCCTCCAGCAGCGCGCGCAACAGATCCTCGGGCGCGGTGGCAAGTGTCATGCCCACAAAGCACCCGGAAAGAGAGCCGTCCACCAGTATACTGCGGTTGCCGTTGAACCAGTTGAGCGCGATCACGCCGCTCTCCCCCGGCTTTTTCTGTGCCGCCTTTTCCAAAAGCAGCTTCAGCATCGGGATGCCGCGCTCCTGCGCCTGTTGCACGTAGGCGGGAGAGGTCAGATTTTTGGCGGCATAGGCAAAGTGGTCACCCAACGAGCAAAGCCCTGCCTCGTAGCCGTAAAAGCCGGGCAGGATGCCGTCCTTGACCGTGCCGCAGATGCCGGGCACAAGTGCCTCGCTTTTGCCAACTGCCATAAAGCACCCCGAGGTGCCAAGCACGGCAAACATATCCCCCTCGCGGCAAACGCCAACGCCGGGGGCTGCGCAATGCCCGTCCGGCATTGCAACGGCAACGGGTGTGCCCTCGGCAAGCGAGAAGCGCGCCGCTGCTTCTTTGGTCACGTGGCCAACGCAGCTGCCCATTTTGGAAAGCGCGCCGTCCAGCTTTTTCGTCACGTCTGCAAGTGCGGGGTCCACCGCGACAAAAAAGTCGCGCGAGGGGTAGCCCGCCTTTTCTGTATAATGGCTCTTGTAGGCTGCAAAGTGATAGCTGCGCGACAGCTTGCCCGTCAGCTGTGCGACCACCCAGTCCCCCGCCTCGCAAAAGCGGTCGGTGGCGGCATACAGCTCGGGAGCCTCGTAAAAGATCTGCAGGATCTTGGCAAAGGTCCATTCCTCGTCTATTTTACCCCCGCATCTTGCCAGAAATTCCTCGCCGCGCTCGCGTGCCACCTCGGTCAGCCGATCGGCGTATGGCTTGGCAGCGTGATGCTTCCACAAAACCGAATAGGCAAGCGGCGTCTGCTCAAACGCCTTGTCAAAGCAAAGCGGCGCGCCGTTTTTGTCAAGCGAGAGCAGCGTGCAGCAGGTGAAATCCACACCGACGCCCGCCACGTCGCCGGGGTCTGCCTTGGCCTTTTGCAGCACCTCGGGGATCACCCGCTCCAGCACCGCAAGATAGTCGGCAGGGTCCTGCAGGGCGTAGTCGGGCGGCAGGCGCTTGCCCGTTTTGGCAAGCGTGCGATCCATCACCGCGTGGGGGTAATCCATTGCGGCGGTGGCAACGTCCTCACCGCGCGCGGCATCGATCAGCACCGCGCGCCCGGAAAGCGTGCCAAAATCTACACCTAATACGTATTTAGCCATACACGTCCCCTCCTTTTCACCCTTACAGCAGGGTGCGGATATAGTCAAGCAGCGCGGCAAAATCGCCGTGCGGATATGCGTTGATATCCTTGTTTTCTTTGTTGATCAAATGCTCGTTCACAAGCAAAAACACCTGCATCCCCACCTCGGCGGCAGCCATATCCTCGGTCACGTCGTTGCCCACCATCAGGCACTCGGTGGGTGCAAGCCCCAGGCGAGCCGCCACCTCCAGATAATACTGCGGATTTGGCTTGCAATAGCAGCAATCCTCGTAGGTGGTGTAAAACTCGATGGACTTGGGATCCACGCCAGCCCATTGCAACCGCTTTCGGGTGGCGATCTCCGGGAAGTAGGGATTGGTGGCGGCACACACGCGCAGCCCCAGCGCCCAGCAGGCCCTCACGGTCGGGGCGGCATTCTCGTCAAAGCCGCACGCGCCGCGCGCCTTGTCAAACTCAGTTTCATAAAACTCGGCAAAATAAGGCATATCCTCGCGTGCCTGCTCACCAAACACGCCGCAGAAATATTGCCAGAATGCCTCTTCGTTTGTTTTGCTGCCATCGTTTTGGTGCATCGCCTTGGTTCCCCCGACGATCGCGCCGATCAGGGCGCTTGGGTCATAGCCGTGCGCCGTCATCTTTTTGGCAAGCATCCCAAAGTAATATTTGCAAAATCCGTCGATGTCAAGCGGCAGCAGCGTGCCGTCCAGATCAAAACAGACCGCTTTGATCATTTGACTTCCTCAATGGTTTCGATCACCACGGGATCCACGGGTACGTCCTGCATATAAAAGCCGTAATTGCCGGTCTGCACGCTTGCGATCCTGTCGATCACCTCGTCCCCCTCGATCACCTTACCAAAGCCGGCATACTGGCCGTCAAGATGGGGGGCAGCCTTGTGCATCACAAAGAACTGAGAGGAGGCGGAGTTGGGATCCATGGTGCGGGCCATAGAAAGCACGCCACGGGTGTGCTTTAAGGTGTTTTGCGCAAAGCCGTTGGCACGGAACTCACCGCGAATGGCGGGGGTGTCCTTTTCGCTCATATCCTCGTAGTAGCCGCCGCCCTGCAGCATAAAGCCGCTGATCACGCGGTGGAAGATAAGGCCGTCAAAAAACCTTTCGTTTGCCAGCTTTAAAAAGTTGGCAACCGTCTTGGGTGCCATTTCGGGGTAGAGCTCGGCGACCATAGTGCCGTAATTCTTTACAACGATCTTGATTTTGGGGTTTTGCATGATTTTATTCCTCACTTTCAAAAATTAAACTTGTTTATCAGCCGTCCAGACGCACGGTGGCGCCTGCGGGAATGCAGAAGGGCTTTCTGTCCGCCTCGATCCAAAGCTCCAGCGCGGTGGGATTGTACACCACGGTGCGCTCCACGTTAAAGCGCAACTGCCGGAGCGCGGTGATATAGTCGTAGATCTCAATATTGGTGGCAAACCACGTGTCGGGGTCGCCGCTGACGCGCGCGCAAATGCGCTCGATCAGGTCCCAGTTGTCATCATCGTGGAAGGAGTAGCTGTGCCCGTAAATATAGAAAAGCGACAGCGGGCGCACCTTTTCCTTGCGCAAAAAGCCGTCCAGCAGCCGGAACATATTCGGGTCGCGATGCTCCACCGTCGGGTTCCAGGCAAGAAAATCCTGCGGGGGGATATCGCAAAGCTCGTAATCCCTTGTGCGCACGGTGGTGCGCGCATAGCGGATGCCAAGGGCGCGCAGCTCGCCCTTGACCTCGTCAGAGAGCGTGCCGTAGGGGTAGGCGCAGCCGCAAACGGGATAGCCGCAAAGCGACTCCAGCACGCGGCGATCCTCCAAGATCTCGCGGATCAGCTCCTCCTTTGGGATGCGCTCGAAATACTGATGCGTAAAGCCGTGCGTGGCGACCTCGTGCCCCACGTATTTTGTGCGCACGTCCTCGGAGGTCACGTACCCTGCGCGGTCGATATTTTGCGCATTGAGGTTGAACGTGCCCTTAATGCCGTATTTGTTGAAAATTTCGATCAGGCGCAGATCGTGGATCTGCCCGTCGTCATAGCTCATGGTAAAGGCGCGCTTTTTGCCGCCCTTATACAGGTTGAACTTAATTCTCATCCTCTGCTCCTTCCGGATACGCCGCTGCAAACAGCTCCTTGATGCGCGCTTGCTCTCCCATCATCGAAAGATACCCAAACAGCGCCTCCATGCCCGTGGCGTTGCGGTACTCGCCTACCGTGGCACTTTTGGGGTGATTGGTGTGCCCGATATTGCGCCCACGATGAAAGACCGCCTCCTCCTGCTCGGTCAGCAGGGGGCGGATGCGCTCCATAGCGCGGGCTTGTGCGCCTGCGCGCACGTACTCCAACGCGTGCGCGTTAAGAGATTTGGACGAGGCGTATCCCGCCTCGACCAAGCGTGTACGAACCAAGACCTCAAGCACCGCGTCGCCAAGATAGGCAAGCGCCGCGCCCGAGGCGGTACGGCTGTCAAACATAAAAACCTCCGTTCCCCCGTTTTTGATACCGTTACGGGGTGTTTTGCAAAAGCTCCTCAATAGTTTCCTCACGCTCGGTAATCACCGCATGCAGGCTTGATACGTGGCATAGACGATGCAAAAAACGCTTGCCCAGCTTTTCACTTCCGCACAAAAGCACCGCACGCGAGGTGCTTTTCAGCACGGCACGGCGCAGGGCCGTTTCCTCCTCCGAGGCGTCAGTCACCTCGCCCTCTGCCGTGATGCCCTGGCTTGAAAAAAAGGCGATCGACGGGCAAAGGTGGGTAAAGGTCGCCTCTGCGACCTGCCCCACGTACGCCATATTTCGTTTGGAGAGCTTGCCGCCCGTGCAGATCAGCGTATGATCGGTGGCGGAAAGCGCCTCCAGCACGCGATGGCTGTTGGTGATCACGGTAAGCGGCGGCATCCGCGCGATCAGCGGCAGCATATGCTGCACCGATGAGGAGGAATCCAGAAAAACGCTATCTCCCTCCCCGATCAGGGCAACCGCCCTTTGTGCCATCACGCGCTTGGCCTCGGCATTTTCCTGATAGCGAAAATCAAGCGGCATTTCCTCGCGCTTTTTTACCACACCGCCGTACACGCGATGCACAAGCCCCGCGCGCTCCATTGCGGTGATATCGCGGCGCACCGTCGCCTCGCTTGTATAAAGCATTTTGGCAAGCTCGGTCACGCGCAGGGCAGCCGTGTGCGATAACAGCTGCAGGATCTGCTCCCGACGTTCTATTTGCAGCATAAGGCTCCCCCTTGTGATCGACTTTGCTTGAAAATGTGAAAGTTTGTCAATTTGGCCGCCAAATCTTGACAATCACTTGCAAATTAGATATTATAATAATATCACAAAGGCGCCTGTTTGGCAAGGCGCTTTTGCAAAAAGTTACAAATAAGGAGATTTTGAAAATGGCTGTCATCACCGTGGTCGGCTGTGGCATGATGGGCTCCGCTATGGCGTTTCCCGCTTGCCGCAACGGCAACACCGTTCGCCTTGTGGGCACTCCCCTGGACACAAAAATTGTAGAGCATGGCAAAAAAACGCAGGAGCATCTGACGCTCTGCCACGACGTAAACGGCACGAAAACCTCGTTTAAGATGCCTGACGGTACGAGTTTTCACGCTTTTGAGGAGCTGGAGGCCTGCATGGCGGACGCCGACCTTCTCATCTGCGGCGTCAGCTCTTTTGGCGTAGATTGGTTCTGCAACAACATCATCCCCCGCATCCCGGAGCATCTCCCCGTGCTTTCCATCACCAAGGGCATGATCGACGACGGACGCGGCGAGGGCCAACTGATCTCCTACCCCGAATATATGCAGCGCTTTACCGACAAAAAGCTGAGGATCTGCGCTGTCGGCGGCCCCTGCACCAGCTATGAGCTGGCGGGCCTTGACCCCACCGAGGTCACCTTCTGCGGCGAGGATATCACACTGCTGCGCTGGATCAAGTCGCTGTTTGAAACCGATTTTTATCACGTCAGCCTTTCCACCGACGTGCGCGGCGTAGAGTGCGCCGTGGCGATGAAAAACGCCTACGCGCTTGCGGTTTCGCTTGCCATCGGCCTTTCTTATCGCCGTGAGGGGCGCGTGTTTGAGCATTACAACTCGCAGGCGGCGCTGTTCGGACAATCCGCCAAGGAGATGTCGCGCCTGCTTGCACTTTGCGGCGGCGGTGCGGAAAATCTGTTTCTTGGCGTGGGCGACCTGTACGTCACGGTATTCGGTGGCCGCACGCGTAAGATCGGCACCCTGCTTGGCGAGGGCAAATCCTTTGACGAGGCCATGGAGATCCTGAAGGGTGTGACGCTGGAAAGCATTGTGATCGCACGCCGCACCGCTGAGGCGGTGACCCGTCTGGTGGCAAACGGCAAGGCAAGCAAGGCAGATTTCCCCCTGCTTTTCCACGTGAGAGAGCTGCTGGAGGAAAATGCAGCCGTCAATATTCCCTGGAGCGCGTTTGAAAGCGAACGTGCCTAAGAGAAAAAGCGCCGCTTGATCGGCGCTTTTTCTTTTTTTGGCGCGCAAATCCGCCTTGACTTTTGTTATAATATCTGTTATAATAAAAAAGTGTATATCACAGTCCCGTAAAGGAGGTGAGGGTGTGCGAAATTATCTGCCATTTGTGGCCGGCAACCGCGAGCTGCGCGAGCGGCTTGGCGCCGATCTTGAGCGCGGAGGGTTTTCTCACGCCTATATCCTGGAGGGGCCCAAGGGCGGCGGCAAGCACACGCTGGCGCTCTCTCTTGTGATGGCACTTGCCTGCAAAAACCGCACCGTTTCGGGGCATTCTCTCCCCTGTAACGAGTGTGAGAGCTGCCGCAAGATCCGCGAGGGCATCTCCCCCGACGTGATATATATAAAGCGCCCCGAGGGGCGCACCACCATGGGCGTGGACACGGTACGCACCCTGCGCAACGACGTATGCGTGCTGCCCAACGACCTGGATTTCAAGGTCTATATCATCGAGGATGCCGATACCATGACGCCGCAGGCACAAAACGCCCTGCTGCTCACCCTTGAGGAGCCGCCCCCCTTCGTGCTGTTTTTGCTGCTTGCCAAGGAGTCGGACCTGCTTTTGGAAACCATCCGCTCTCGCGCACCTATTTTGCGCCTGCAGCCCGTGTGCGAGGAGGAGATGAAGGACTATCTGCTCTCCCCCGAGCGCCCCGCGATCGCGCGGAGCGTGCGCGCACTTTGCGATGCAAGCCCCGATGATTTTGCCGCCCTTTTGAAAATGGCAAACGGCAGCATCGGCCGCGCGCTTGTGCTGCTTGAGGAGAAAAAGCGCGCACCGCTGCTGGCTGCACGCGCCACGGCCGAGGAATTCTGCACCCTGCTTGCCGAGGGCACAAGGCAGGATGCCCTGCTGGAGCTTTTGCTCGCACTTCCCTCTGCACGCGACGAGCTGCAGTCCCGTCTGGAGCTGATCGCGCTTGCGTTGCGTGACCTTTCGCTGCTTGTACACAGCGACACGGCGCCCTTGGTCTTTTTCACCGACCGCGAGCGCGCCATCGACCTTGCCGTGCGCTTTACCCCCGGCCGGCTGCTTTCCTACCTTTCTGCAACCGAGCAGGCGCAGGGTGCGCTGCTGCTCAACGCCAACACCCGTCTTACCCTGATCCAATACCTTTGCCGCCTGATCGCATAAGCGGCACCCCTATACCACCAAGGAGTTACTATGGAAAAAAAGAAAAAATTCTACCCGCGGGATAACAACGCCCAAAAGGATAGTGCAAACGGGCAGCGCATCTCGGTGCGCCCCGGCAATTTCAATCCCCCCGGCGAGCGCCCGGCACAAAAGCCTGCCGAGCAGCAAAGGCCGCAAGGCGAGCAAGCCCGCCCCACCGGTGAGGGCGGCGCGCACAAAAACAACCGCCGCAACAACCATCACCGCCACGATCGCCACGGCCACAAGCCGCAGGGCGAGCAGCGAAAGCCGCAAAACGAGCTGCAAAAGCCCGCCGAGCAGCAACAAAACCAACAAAGCGAGCAGCGTGAGCAGCGCGACAGGCATCACGACCGCAATCGTCGCAGCCGCAACCGCAACCGTCGCGGCCCACGCGAGGAGAGCGTGATCCAGCAGCAACAGCAGCCCAAAGAGGCTCCTCAGCTCTCCGAGGATCTGCAGCGCGAGCTGGACGAGGAATTTTCCGCACCCCTCTCCTCCTTTTCCACCCCCTCGCTTTTTTCCGCCCCCAAAAAGACCGAGGAGCAGTCCTTTGTGGACAGCGAGGAGTTTGCTGTGGACATTGCCACCGCCTCCTATCTTGTAGAGGACGTGCCCTGCGGCTTCCCCGTCCCCGACGGAAAGGCCGTTGAGGTGATCGGCGTGCGCTTCCGCCGCGCAGGCAGGATCTATTTCTTTGCCCCCTCGGGCTTCAAGTTTGCCATCGGCGATCACGCCATTGTGGACACCGCCCGCGGCGAGGAGCTTGGCGACGTTGTGATGCTCAACCGCAGGATCGCGGAAAAGGACGTGGTACAGCCCCTGCGCTCGGTGCTGCGCCCCGCCACCCCCGAGGATGTGGCGCACGATGAGGAAAACCGCAAGAAAGAAGCCGAGGCCCTGAAGGTCTGTGCCGAAAAGATCGCCTGGCACAAGCTGGATATGCGCCTGGTGGATGCGCAGTACACCTTTGACAACTCCAAGCTTTTGTTTTATTTCACCTCGGACGGGCGTGTGGACTTCCGCGAGCTGGTGCGTGACCTTGCAGGCCACTTCCACACCCGCATTGAGCTGCGCCAGATCGGCATCCGCGACGAGTCCCGCCTGATCGGCGGCCTCGGCATTTGCGGCAGGCCCTTCTGCTGCACCACGTTCCTCTCTGACTTTGGGCAGGTGTCCGTCAAAATGGCAAAGGAGCAGGGGCTTTCCATCAACGCCTCTAAGATCTCCGGCTGCTGCGGACGGTTGATGTGCTGCCTGCGCTACGAGCATGATACCTACGTGGCCGAAGCAAAGCTCACCCCCAAAAAGGATACCGTTGTCAACACCCCCGACGGCAAGGGCATCGTGATCGACAGCACGCCGCTGGCCGGTACCGTCAAGGTCAGGCTTGACGATCTGCCTGACGAGCAGCCGCGCGTGTACCACCGCGACGACGTTACCCCGCTCTCGCGCGAGCGCAACGTCGAAAAATCGGAGCAGCAGCCCTCTGCGCCTGCCGAAAACGACGAGGAAAGCAGCGATGCGCTGCCGCCCGAGAATGACTGATTGTTAGCAATAACAAACAAAAATCCTATAAAATTTTTTGACTTTTTTACGAAAAGGGCTTTTCTTTTTCAAAAAAGTATGTTACAATAGAGGCATCAAATTAAACACGGAGGATTTGAAAATGGCATACAAGATTACCGATGCTTGCATCGCTTGCGGCGCTTGCAAGGCTGAATGTCCCGTTGATGCTATCACCGAGGGTGATATCTACGCAATCAACCCCGATCTTTGCTTGGATTGCGGCGCTTGCGCAGGCGTTTGCCCTGTTGAGGCTCCCAAGGAAGCGTAATTTACACAACAGAAAAGCGGCACCGCAGGGTGCCGCTTTTTCTTTGCGCTTGTGCAAAATTTTGCCAAAGTTTGGGGATAAACTTGACATTTTCCTCGCGCGCGTGTATGATTATAGTATCTACACTATGTTCTGAAAGGAGTTTATCATGTATAACACCGAAACCTGGCAAAGACCGAAGACTACCAAGCTCTATCTGCACCCGCCCCGCTGTGAGCGCATCTTTACGCTCTGGCGTGAGGGAAAGATCATCATGGGAGAAAATCAGTACCCAAGCGACATCTCCACCGCCGCCATCAACGAGAACATACCCTGCAGCGGCTTGTGGGTGGTGCATACCCGCTACGCGCGCGTGTTCGATTTTAAAAACGTGAAGATCCGCACGCCGGAAAACGGCACGCCGGTCCACGCCATCACCGGCAGCTTCGGCGGGCTGGAAATGGATATGGAGGCATTTTGCAATACCGAGCGTCAAGCCACCTGCTTTGTAAAGATCACCGTGACCAACCGTGCGCCCCTGCGCGCCGCCGAGCGCTTGGGCATCATCCTGCGCACGGGCAAGGAGCGCCAGATCGTATACGGCGCACCCGACGGCTATTGCTCGCACGCGCCCGAGGCAAGCGCCTTCAAATACACCGCCAACACCTTTATCAAAAACGGCAATATCCTGCGTGACGGTATGGTTTTTCTTGGCGTGCGCACCGAGGTGCCCTATACCTATCAGGAGCAGGAGGGCATCCTTTGGTTCAAGGAATGGCTTGCCCCCGGCGAGAAATATGAGATCCTGCTTTGTTTTGGCAAGGGCGAGCATGCCCCTATGGACTTTGATTACGAGGCCGAAAGGCAGAAGGTGATGCGCTACTGGGAAAAGGAGCTGCAGCGTCTGGCGCTGCCCGCCGCTATTGTAAGCGACGAGAAAAAGCTGCACCTGGTAAAGAATTTTGCCGTGCAGATCCTGCAATGCTACGCGCATTACGTGGGCAAGGATTTTCTGGTGCCCCGCCAGGGCGCGCTGCAGCGCTACGTCTGGCTGTGGGATCAGTACCCCGTGCTGGAGGCGATCTCTCGTCTTGGCGACTTCAGCGAATATTATCGCGGCGCGATCGCCACGTATTTTGACCAGATGCAGCAGGAAAGCGGACGCATCTGCACCTTTGGCGAGGTGTGGGCGCAGGACACCGCCTGCGGACTTTTGTCCTTTGCCGGCGTGTGCCTGAACGCAAATGACCGCACGCTGTGGGATACCTATGCAGACAAGGCGTACGCCGCCTTTCAGTGGATCGTTGCCACACGCTTTGCGTGCCGCGGCGAAGAAGGATGCGTGGACGGTCTGTTTCCGCCGATGCGCGGCTCGGACTGGCCGCAGGTCTTTCAAAACTGGAACACCGACCGCTGGAACGTGCTGGCGATGGAGCATCTTGGCAATGCCATGCAACACTTTGGCGACGCCCGCGCCGCCGAGATCAAGGCAGAATGCGAGGCTTACCGCGAAACTCTGCTTGCCGCCCTTGACCGCGCCACCGAGGCGCAAAAGGGCAAGGATACCCTGCATCTGCCCGCCATGCCCATCGGCGATGACACGGCAATGATCCAAGAGGAATTTTACCCTTACCTCAGCCACGGTGTGGCGCTTTGGTCGCGTACCATGCGCGATGAGGATCTGCCCCGCGTGCTGAAGTGTATGGAGCAGGAGGGACTTTGCTCCGGCCACGGTCTGTACGGCCATATGCCCTATCCGGATGGCAATATGCACATCTGGTACACCACCGCGCCCGAGCTTGGCTTCTACCACGGCTTCCGCCGCCTTGGCGAGCACGCAAAGGCCGAGCAGATCCTGCACACGCTGCTTTCCTGCACCGTGACCGAGGAATGCTACGTTTGCGAGCGCATTGCGGATAACGACCCGTGGTACGTGCCGTGGTTGCCCAATGCCAGCGGCATGGGGCGGCTGCTCTGGATGCTGCTGGACTCCTGCAACTATTAAACCATTGTTTTTCACCCCGTTTCGATGGATATGAAAGGATCATCATGAGAAATATTACCTGGCAAAGGCCCAAAACCACCAAATGCTATCTCCAGCCCTCGGGTGCCGAGCGCATTTTCACGCTCTGGCGCGAGGGAAAGATCATTATGGGCGAGAACGAGTATCCGCAGGATATCTCCACCGCGGCCATCAATAAAAGCATCCCCTGCAGCGGCATCTGGGTGACGTATGCCCGCTGCACCCGTATGCTGGATTTCAGAAACGCCACCTTCCGCATGCGCGAGGACGGCATTCCCGTTCACGCCGTGACCGCACAGTTTGCGGGGTTTGAGGCGGATATCGAGGCTTTCTGCGATACCGTGCGCAAATGCACTGCGTTTATCAAGCTCACCGTGACCAACAGATCCAACCACCGCGCAAGAGAGCGCGTGGGGATCGTGGTGCGCTCGGGCAAGGAGCAGAAGCTGGTGTACGGCGCCCCCGACGGCTACTGCACACACGCGCCGGAGGTCGCCGCCTTTACCTACACCCCAAATACCTTTGTAAAAAACGGGAATATCCTGCGTGACGGGTTGACCTTTGTGGGAATTCAAAGCAAGATATCGCTGGATTACAGCGAGCTTGACGGCATTTTGTGGGCATATGAATATCTGGAGCCGGGCGAGAGCTATGAGGTCCTTCTTTCCTTTGGAAAGGGCGAGCACGCCCCCGTGGATTTTGACTATGAGGCGCAAAAGGCGCTGACGGTCGCCTATTGGAAAAGGCAGCTTGCGCGGCTTTGCCTGCCCGATAAAATTCAAAACGACCCCGAGAAGCTGCGGATAGCGCAATGCTTTACCGCGCAGCTTCTGCAATGCTATGCCTACTACGTGGGCAAGGATTTTCTGGTCCCCCGCCAGGGCGCACTTCAGCGCTTTATCTGGGTGTGGGATCAGCTTGGTGTACTGGAGGCCATCAGCCGCCTGGGGGATTTTGCCGATCTTTACCGCGGTGCGCTCTCCACGTATTTTGACGTGATGCAAAAGGAAAGCGGCGAGGTCTGCACCTTTGGTGAAAACTGGGCAACAGACACCGGCTGCGCCCTGCACAGCCTTTGCACCTGTGCGCTCAACGCAAACGACGCTCAGCTGTGGAGCGACTACCGTGAAAATGCCTACCGCGCCTTCCGCTGGATCGCGCAAAAGCGCCGCGAGAGCGAGGGGATGGAGGGGTGCGTTCCCGGTCTGTTCCCACCGATGCGCGGGTCAGATGCCTTGCAGGTCTTTCAAAACTGGAAAAGCGACGTGTGGAATCTGTTTGCGCTGGAGGAAATGGCAAAAGCAGCTACACACTTTGACGACGACGGGTGCGAGGTGCGCGCCGAATACGAGGCTTATTTCAAAGCAATGAAGCAAGCTTTTGATGTCGCCATTGCGCCGCAAAAGGATAGCGACGTGCTGCACATCCCGATCATGCCGATCGGCGATGACAGCAAAATGATCAAGGACGAGTGCTACTTTTACCTGATGCACGGTGTATTTCTTTACTCGGGACTTGTTGAGGACAAGGATATCCCGCGCGTGTTGCTCGCGATGGAGCGCGAGGGCATCTCCTCAGGCGACGGGCTTTACGGTCATATGTGCTACCGCCACGACGGCGACCTGCACGTGTGGTACACCACCGCCCCCGAGCTGTATATCTTCCGCACCTTTTTGAAAAAGGGGATGCGCGACAAGGCAGAGGAGATCCTGCACGCGCTGCTCACCCGCTCGACAAGCGAGGAATATCTGATGTGCGAGCGTATTGCGGATAATGACCCGTGGTTTGTGCCCTGGATGCCCAATGCCAGCGGTATGGGGCGCACGCTCTCAATGCTTCTGGACTTAAATCAAGACTAAAAACGATACCGTTTTGTCACTAAATAAAAAGGAGGTGCCATATGGAAGTGATATTGCAGCCGGGCGAGCGCCTGGACGAGATCAACGAGCAGCTGCGGCTGATCCAACGCGAAAACGGGCTGACCTTTGGCACCGATGCCTATTTGCTTGCCGCCTTTTGCCGTGCGCAAAGGGGCGCACGTGCCGCCGATTTCGGGTGCGGCACGGGGGTGATCTCGCTTTTGCTTGCCGCACGGCAAAAGTATGAAAGGATCTATGCCGTTGAAGCCCAGGAGACCTTTGCCGCGCTTGCCGCGCGCAACGTGCGCTTAAACGGACTTTCCGATACCGTTCCGGTGCTTTTTAATGACGTACGCGCGCTCACACCTGCCAATTTCGGGGGGGAGCTTGACGTGATTTTTTCCAATCCCCCTTATATGAAGCAAAACAGCGGCGCCGCCTCGCCGCACGCAGAAAAACAGATCGCGCGGCACGAGCTGCTGGGGGATCTTGCCGACTTCACCGCTGCCGCGGCGCGGTGCCTCAAATACGGCGGCATCCTTTACACGGTCTACCGTCCCGATCGACTGGAAACGCTGTTTTCCGCATTACGCGCGGCGCGTTTTGCACCCAAGCGCATGCTTTTTGTACAGGATGCGCCGGACAAAGCCCCCTCGATGGTGCTGACAGAATCCCGCCTTGGCGGCAACGAGGGACTTGTGCTTTTGCCCACGCTGATCCTGCGCGAGAGCGCACAAAACGGCGCCCCGCTGACAGCTCGCGCTCAAAAAATTTACGATACCTGCAGTATGGAGTGATCCGACGGGTGATTGCTGCGCCTGTCTCTACAGGAAAAGCAATATTCCCGCTGTGTGGTGGGGTGCCACACAGCGGGGCGTCCAGGAGGTCGCCCCCTACAGGATAGCGATACGCCAACATACCGCGTGCTTTGCTCGCACTCACCCAAGGCTCCCCTGTGCAAGGGGAGCTGTCAGCAAAGCTGACTGAGGGGTTGTTTTGTTTTAGTTTGTGCTTGATAATCCCTCCGCCTCGCCTTCGCTCGGCACCTCCCTTGAATCAAAGGAGGCATTTAGCGAGTGCGAACACACCTAATAGACCTATGTGCGGCAATACGCCTTGCAACGGACCGCCGGGGACGTCGGTCCCTACAGGAATAGAGGTCCGCCAACGTGCGGCGTGCTTTGTTTGCACAAACTCAAGGCTTCCTGTCCTCGCCCACGCATGGCGTGTGCGAGCACGTCACTTGCCTGCGGCAAGGTGCGGGAAGCTCCCGCGCAGCGGGTGATGAGGTGGATACGTAGGAAAAGTTACTTTTGCAACAAACACCTCATCCGTCACCCTTCGGGTGCCACCTTCCCCTCAAGGGGAAGGCTAACGAAGTGCCTGCCACGAGGGGAAGGTGCTTCGGTGCTCGCGAAGTCGGATCGTAGCCATGTCGTTC
>JAZNNA010000073.1:0-42473 GCA_045580065.1 Eubacteriales bacterium | reverse complement strand
CCCCACGCTTGACCCCTGGACGCAGGGCACCGTGTTCTGCGAGGAGTAAAAATAAGCACCGCCCGGGAGCGCGCTCCCGGGCGGTGCTTATTTTTACTCCTCGCAGAACACGGTGCCCTGCGTCCAGGGGTCAAGCGTGGGGAGCGTTACCACAAAGGCTTCTCCCTCGCGGCGGGCGGGCAGCTCCTGCGCTGCAAGATACTGCGCCATAAACACAAACCTGTCGCCCTTGGGGTTGCGGATCAAAAGCTCCGCACCCTCGCACTTGGCAATGCTGCAATTTGTCACGGTGGCGCACAGCGTTTTGGCCTGCGCATCCACGCGGGGATGCAGGATGGCCTGATGCGGCGTGATCACGCGCGCGCAGACCGGCGCCTTGGCAACATAGTCGGCAACGTCAAGCAGATGGTCGCGGCGCGCCTTTGAGATGATCCCCTTCCAGGGCTCGTAGCCGAGTAACGCCCATCTGCCGCCCTGCGGTGTGGTGATCACCAGCTCGGCGATCCCCATCGGATAAGCGGCATCCTCGCAAAGCGGCGCCTTGAGCGTGTCGCTTGCATAGTAACCAAGCACCTCTGCACTTCCCGTGCGGTCAAGGAACAGACAGCTTTCCTTTTTCCCCTTTGCAAAATAGGAGCTTTTCCATTTTCTCTCACCTGCATTCACCGCGTGCGGTGTGTAAAGCTGATAGATCGCCAGACTTTCAAACGGATCAAGCAAGCGCGCGTCCACGCCGATATCCACGCCGCGTGCGGCAAGCGCCAGCAGGCTTTCGCCGTCTGTGATCACGCGCTGCCCCAGCAGATAGTCGATATCCTCCTGCGCCAGCTGCTTTGCCTCGGTGGGATGAAGCAGGTATACGTTATCGCGTTTTGTGTCAAAGGTGATGGGGAACGCATCGCGGAAGAGCTGATCACCATCCATCGGGGCGCCGCCCTGCAATTTTGCAAAGCCCTCGCCCTTTTCGAGGCACTTTTGCCAGCTTTTGTGCGAGGTGTAATAGCACAGCCCCGAGGGGGCGCTTTGCTCGTTTGTGCGCGCCAGCCTTTCAAAGTAGGGGCGCTGTGCGGCAAGCAGCTGCAGGAATTTGCCGTAATGCCCGATCGGCTCGGCATATTTGAGCATCGAATAGCTCATGTTGTTTGCGCCGCAGGCAAGATAGTATGCGGTTTCCAGCGCGGTGCCCTCGGCGGTCTTGCCGTAGGCGTAGTGCGGGATATTTTCCACCTCGGGATACACGTCCTTGACATAATCGGGCAATCTTGCATTCTGGAACGCCACGTGTATGCCCTTTTCGATAAAACGGTGGGGCGTGTGATCATTATAGGTGCCGCCACCGGGACGGGACACGGGCGCCTTGCCCGTTACGCGATACATAGGATCAAAGCCATAGCCGTGATCGCCCATGATATAGCCGCCGGGGGCCGCGTGCTGCAAGCCGCCCACGAAGCCGGGGGAGAGTGCCGCAAAGGTCTGCATCATCTCCTGCATCATCTCCTCCATGCCCTCGCGCTGGAATTTGAGATAGCGCTCTCTCCACACAAGGTCACCGTGCAAAATCTGCTCTACCAGCGCTTCTCTTGTGAAATTAGTGCCATAACGGGTGTTAAAAAGCGAGATGCAGTCATCACAAAAGCAACCGTGATCCACGGGCTTGTGGTTGAGCAGGCGGAAGTCGTCGTCTATCCACAGGATATCCGGCTTAATGGGTGCGTAATAGGCAAGCGTTTCGCAGATATAGGCGCGGAAATGCCTGCCGCGCGGGCAAAAGGAAAGCTGCGCCGCGGTGCCGTCGGGGCCGACCATATGCTCCACGGGCGAGCCATCGTACACAAGCCCGGAGCAATCGTGCGCACACGCATACTGTCCGTGCCCCAGCGTGTTTGCCGCCTGCAGGGAGATCGAGATCCCCGCCGCGCGGAACTTTTCGGCAACGCCAACAAGCTTTTGCGCGTATTTATGATGCTCCTCTTTTTGCGGATAGCCGCTTAACGTGGTCAGCCACACGTCGTTACAGCTACCGGGGTGCTGGAGGATCAGATCCAGCACGTCATCGTAAAAAAGATCGCTTGAGCTTTCGTTCCAAAGGCGTTGAGAAAGTTTCATACGGCACCTCCGCGTGAGTTTTCTTTATTATAGCAAAGTGCAAAGCAAAATACAAGCCCAAAAACGGCGAAAAAGCTTTGATTTTGGGCAAAGATTTCCGGCTTGCTCTTGCTTTTCCCCCCGCAAAGTGTTATACTGTAAGAGTAAAAAAGAAAAGGAGCTTTACTATGGACTCTTACGTTGTGCGCATGCGGCGCGAATTTCATATGCATCCCGAGATCGGCTTTGATCTGCCCTGCACGCTGAAAACGCTGCGCGCCGAGCTTGACAGGATGGGCGTGGAATATACCGAGGAATTTGGCAAAAGCAGCATCGTTGCCACCGTCAACCCCGAAAAAGATCACTTCACCATCGGTGTGCGCGCCGATATGGACGCGCTGCCCATCCAAGAGGAGAACGACGTTCCCTATAGATCCCTGCACGAGGGAAAAATGCACGCCTGCGGACACGATGCGCACACCGCCATCGCGCTTGCCACCCTGCGCGAGATCCATGAGATGCGCGACAAGATCAACTGCCGCGTGAAATTTTTGTTCCAGCCCGCTGAGGAGTTTGAGCCCTCCGGTGCTATGCTGATGGCACGCGACGGCGTGATGAAGGACATTGATTGCATCGTGGGGCTGCATGTCGATACGAACTTTGACGTGGGGCATCTGGCCATCACGCCGGGACCGCAGAACGCCACCAGCGACGGCTTTATGTTGGACTTCTACGGCACAGCCTCGCACGCCGCAAGACAGCACCTTGGCGTAGACGCCAACGTGATGGCTATGCGCGCCTTTATGGATATCGAGCTGACCGTTGCCAAGGAGATCAGCGCCAAAAAGCCCGTGATCTTCAACGTGGGCGCCATCCACGGCGGCACCACCAACAACATCATTTGCGACCATTGCTCGATGTTCTGCACCCTGCGCACCTGGGAGGACAGCGTAGCAGAGCATATTCTGGATAAGATCCGTCGCATCATCGAGGCAGTGGCAAGCACCGCAGGTGGGCGTGCCACCTTCACCCTGAAAAAGCACTATCCCATCGTCCATAACGATGAAACAATGACCGCACTCCTGCGCGCTGCGGGCGTGACGGTGGTTGGCGAGGAGAATATGCACGTCAATGCGCGCGGCCTTGGCGGCGAGGACTTCTCCTACCTCTCCAACGAAAAGCCGGGAGCGTTTTTGCGCCTTGGTGTGCGCAACAAGGAGAAGGGCCTGACGGTCGGCGTACACAACGGCCGCTTTGACCTGGATGAGGACGCCTTGGAGCTGGGCGTGAAGGTCTTTAAGCAATTTATTCTGGATAACCAAAACGGCATTCAGTTCTGATAAGTGCCGTAACGGTGTGAAAAAAGGCAAGGGCTTTGCCCTTGCCTTTTTATTTATTTGATTACAAGCACAAGCTCACCTTGCTTGCTGCTTTCCAGCGTGAAATCGGCACAACGTCCCCCCGCGTTTGCGGTATAGCTGCCCAAAAAACCGCGAAAGCTGAGATAGCCGTTCTCGTCTGTGGTCAGCGAAAGGTTGGTGCGCCACTCCTCGTCAAAGAGGCGCTTCAGCATCAACGCGCTCTTTTTGGGGGTCATATCGTTATGGAACAGCCCCCCGCGGCAGCGGTTTTCGTCATATTCCGGCGAGGGGGCATAGCAATGCCCGTCGGCGGTGTTCCAGTATACAACGGTATTGACGGCAGGATGCGAGAAATACGCGGCGTACCAAAGCCGTAGCATATCGGCCTGCAGCTGCTCAAAATCCTCTCCCTCACCAAAGGTGGGAATGGTGATCTCAGTGATCTCCAGCGGAAGGTTGAAGGCTGCAAGCACGTCAAGCGAGGCGAGCATGCTGCCCACGTCCCCATGCGATGCAAGCGTGCGTACAGACTCGTCATACGCCTCAGGAGTTCGCGCCGCCCTGCCCACAAACAGGTGCGACTGAATGCCGATCTTATCAAAGGATGCGCCCTTCAGCATCGCATTTTGCAGCAGAAGCGGATAGGCGTCGTATTGCTTATCCTTGCCGATCCGATGCCAGCGCGATGCTTCGTTAAACACCAACGTATTACGCGGGAAATATTTGCGCGCGGTCTGAAAGCACCAGGGCAGCAGGTCGGGGGCGCTTAGCAGTGCGGAGTATTTTTTCCATTTCGGTGAGCAGATCACCTCGTTGATGACCTCCACCTCATAAAGCTTATCCGCATAGCGCGCGGAAATTTCCGCAAAGCGCTGCTCGTATGCTTTTTTTACCTCTTCCAGCGGCAGCCCCTGCAGCCACTCCGGCACATACGCCTCGTACACAAGGCAATGAAGCTTGGCATCGATCCCTTTTTCACGGCAATAATCAAAGCAAAGATCAGGGGCGGGGCGGCGGTAGATCTTTTCGCTGTCGGCAGCGTAACGCGGCTTGCCGCGCACCGGCTCCAGCGTATTCCAATAAAAGGGAACGGTAGCAAGGTTGAAATACTGCGAAAAGCTGTCGCGATACGCGACATTCAGCGATTCGTCGCCGAACTCGTCCAGCATCAGCATATTGGCGCCGTAGCGGAAGTCGTGCGAGATCTGCTTTATCTCCACACGGGTGCCTGTGATCGGCTTCCCTTCACCGTCCAGCACGCGCACACGGCAATTCCCCTTGCGATTTTGCTCGATGCCCGCCTCGATGCGGTCCTGCATCGCCTTGTCCTCAAGGTAAGGGCGCAGATATAGATCGTATGCTTCCTGATAGGTCATAGTGATGCACCTCCGATTTTGATATTTTCATTATACGCGATTTTCGCTACTGTTTCAAGGCAAAAATCGCTATAAAACACTTGATTTTCGCTACTCATATGTGATATACTGTTAAAAACGGAGGTGATCTGATGAGCGAAAATATCATGCTTTCCTTACGCGAGGCACTTTTATACGCTCAAAAAAACGAGCGCGTACAGCAGCGCGCACGCTCCTTTTCCGCGCTCTCCTTTAAGGCAAATGCGGGGGGCGTTTACATTGCAAACGGGCAACGGATCACCTACGGTCCCGGAGCTCTTTGTCTGATTCCCGCAGGGGTTTCCTATCAGCGTGAAAACGAGCAAGAGGATATTTACGTGCTGCATTTTGACACAAGTGTTCCCCTGCCCCATAAGATCCGCGTGTTGCAGATAGAGGACGTTGAGGGATATCGGCAAAAATTTGCCGCCGCGCTCGCCCTTTGGCAGCGCAAGGCGGCAGGCGACTATTACCGCGCCTGCGCCATCTTGCACGAGCTGTTTGCTGACGTGATCGCCCCCGTAGAGGAGGCGGAGCTAAGGCACGACTATCTTGTCGAGGCTCTGCACTATATGCAAAAGCACCTGGCAGACCCCACGCTTTCGATCGAACGGCTTTCCCGGCGTGCCTTTGTCAGTCCTGCCAATTTCCGCCGCCGCTTTGCGGCACGCTACGGCTCCTCTCCAAAGGAATATCTGAAAGCGCTGCGCATGAAGGAGGCAAAACATCTGCTGAAGATCGGCTACTACAGCACGCGAGAGATCGCCGAGCGCTGCGGCTTTTCCGACGTGGGATACTTTTGCACCGCCTTTCGTCACCACGTAGGGGTGGGCATTGCCGCGTATCGCAAAAGTGCTGAGCAAGAGGGATAAGAAAAAGCCACCCGTTGGGTGGCTTTTTCTGCTGTTTTTTATACCTCGCGCAGCAAAATGCAGCTGTGGCAAGGCAGGGTAAAGGTGGTGCGATCGGTCGTTTTGATCAGCTCGCCATCGTGGTCGGCATCCAGCGCATACACCTCAAAATGCCCCTCACGCCCAAAGTCAAGCGCAACCTCCTTTGGGGCGGTGGCATCCTCCTCGTTATAGTGAGTTATAACACAAAGCAGCTTGCCGTCCTTATCCACACCGCAAAGCGTATAAATGTCCTCCACCTTACTTTGGCAAGGGACGTATGCCTCCATATCGTAAAATTTACCATACCAATAGAGGGGATAATAGCCCTTCAGCGGATCGTAGGAGTAATAATCAAACGCACCGCAAAACGACGAAAGGCGGGTGTCGTAATACATCAGCATATCAATAAAATCGGTGCGCTGTGCCTCGCTGATGCACGCCATGGTAAAGGCGGCACCCTTGATGCCGTGGATTGCAAGGACGGTGTATTTGAATTCTCCGTCCCCCCAGCCGCGGACATAGTTCCATTCATTGAGAATAGACTCGGCATGACCGTAGCCGTAGGTTTGCAGCAGATTTTTGAAGAACTCTGCCTTTTCCATCATACGCTCGGGCGTTTTACCGTACACGTGCCAGGAGAAAAAGTCCATCGGCACCTCTCTTTTTTGCATTTCCGCAAGGAAATCCTTTGCCCAATCCCTTTTGCCGGCAAGCGCGGGACCACCGATCTTCAGGTGCGGAAAACGCGCCTTAAGATGCTTGGCGGTGATTTCGTAAAGGTTAAAAAACTCTGCCTTGGTGCCGCCCCAGGTACGCTTGTTTTTACTGTCATCAGGGTCAAGATCCGGCTCGTTCCAGATCTCCCAGTATTGGATGTTCAAGTGATAGCCGTCTGCCCACCCCTCGTTGTAGTGCAGGATGATATGCTCGCAGATGCGCGCCCATTTGTAAAAGTCCTTCGGGGGGATCGTGCCATGCTTTTTGATCTGATGCTCAATGGTTTGCCCCAGACGGAAAAAGGTTTCGGTCCCTGCATCCAGCGTGCAAAGGATCGATTCGTCGGTGCAGGCAAAATCGTAGGAGGCGGGGTCGTTTTCATCGGCATCAAAGCAAGGGAAAATACAGGTGATATCGTGGGAATAGGGACCGCCGTATATGCTGCAGGCAGCGCTGTCGTGATTGCGAGAGTACGGAATTCTTGCAGCCTTGTATGCCGCAAAATTGCTGCGGAACTGGTCGGTGGCGTGGCGCTTGTGCCAGGGGCCGCCGTTGGTGGCGTTCAGAACCTTAAAGCTGCCGCCCTTTTTTGAAAGATCAAATTTTAACGTATCCATTTTGTATTCTCGCTTTCAAGCATAGACTTGCCCCTCCGTGGGTGCAAAATCATTATAGCATCTGCGGCAAGGCTCTGTCAAGCAATGCGATCACGAAAATTTTTCGCCTATGCTTTGTCAGTATAGTTTTGATAGATCGATAGTGCTTGCTTCAGTACCGAAAAATTTGACAAGAAAAAGGATTTGCAATCCAAAACGAAAAGGTTGCACGGTGACCCCTGCCAAATGCTGACGCAACCCTTGTAAAAGCTCCCATTCTCCGCAGCAAAGACTCCATAACGGCAAAAAAACGCCGACACGTGCCACCTTAGAGCGCAAGCAGACCTCGGTAGAAAAGAAAGTGCCAAAGCCTTGCGCAAGGCGCTCGCACACAGCTTGCACAGCATGCAAATTCCCTTCTGCACCGGGCAACAGGCACCCTTCTTTTGCATCGCGTGCTTCCATAAGCCGCGCATCGCGCGTGGTGATTTTCGGAATCTGAAAAGGAAACAAACATCCACCGTTCACAGAGTAATACTTCATTTTTCCTCCTCATAATATATTTATATAAGTATATACTTAATAAAAGGAATTGTCAAGAGGATATATATCTTATAAAATATATAGAGAAAGAAGGTGGAGACGTGGTCAAATTGACGCTGGATACCTATTTGCAAGCAGTAGGCGTAACACGCTATCAGCTGTCAAAGCAAGCCGAGATCAATTATCAGATCATTGATAACTATTACAAAAACAAGGTCGTGCGCTACGATAGCGACGTTTTGGATCGCATCTGCTCTGCCTTGCATTGCAGGATCGAGGATATTCTCTCGTTTGAAGAAAATTAAACCGCCATAGCCCAAAGTGCTATGGCGGTTTTTCGTTTTCCTATAAAAGATAGTGGATCAATAGATCTGCAGCGCGCTGATGAGCTCGCTCATCTTCACGCCGTCGGCGATCTTGCCGTAAACGTCCTCTACGGTGGTGGCAAGGCTTGATGCGCCTTCAACGCCGCAGTAGGTCTCAAGCGCGCAGCCAACGCCCTTGGTGCGGGCAGCGCCTGCAACCTCAACAGAAGCATCGTCACCGTCGGGCGCAAAATGCAGCCCTGCGGCAAGACCTGCAAGAACGTTCATCGGGCGGATGCCGTGCTTTTCGCAAAGACGTGCGGTGCCAACAAAGCGGTCGTTGGCGGAAAGCTTACGCTTTGTATCTCTGCCCACGCGCTCGATCGTGTCGCCAAGAAGCTTGTTTTCAAAGCGGCTGATCAGATTTTCGGAGAAGCAAAGCAGCTCCTCAAGCGGAACGCCGTATTCCTTAGAGAGTGCGCGAGAGGCCTCCGTCAGAGCGCGAAGCGCCATCAGCTTGATCTCGGCATCGCCTGCTGCCTCCCAGATATAACGATACCCCTTGAGTGCGCCGAAATAGGCGGTCAGCGCATGGCTCATATTGTGCATAAAGAGCTTGCGGCGAATGAAGAAATCAAAGGGTGCAAAGGGCACCATATTCTTGATCTCGGGGATCTCACCCTTAAAGGCGCTCTTGTCTACCGGCAGCTCGCAATAGGGCTCAACGCATACGGCAAGCGGATTTTTTTCTGCAAGCTCCTTGGGCGTTGCGGGCACCATGCGGCCAATAGATGGCTCAACAAGCGCGATATAGGCATCGAAATACTCCGCCTCTGCCTCGTTGAGGTTTTCCTTTACAAGCGAGGCAAAATACTTGTCCGCCTCGATCATATTCTCGCAGATGATGACGTTCAGCGGCTTTTTGATGCCAAGCTGCATACGGCGGCGCACACCGCCAGCAAAGGGAGCGGCAATAAACTTAAGAATATTGACACCCACTGCGGTCGCCATGATGTCGGCACCTGCGATCGCCTCGGCGATCGCCTCGTTGTCGCGGCCGTTCACGCCCTTCACACCGGTTACCAGATATTCGCGGTAGCCCTCTCCCTCGGTGATATAAATGGGATACTGACCGTCGCTGTTGAGCTTATCGACCACTGCCATATTGACGTCGATAAAGGAGATCTCATATCCCGACATATGGAAGAGCTGACCGATAAAGCCGCGGCCGATATTGCCTGCACCGTACATAATTGCCTGTTTCATACTGCTTATCCTCTCAAAATTAATATTGTAATTGCTTTTGTTATTCCTTGCACAGCGTGCGGATCACCTCGCCGGCAAGGGCAAGGCCCGCGGCGGCAGGGACGAAGGAGATGGAGCCGGGTGCGTGGCGGCCGTGGCCGTCTGCAAGCGTTGCGCCGTGCGGCTGCTCGGTAGAGTAGACCACCTTCACGCCCTTGATGCCCTCCTTTTTGCAGAGGTTGCGCACGGTGCGCGCCAAGGGGCAGGTGTCTGTTTTTTCAATGGTGGTCACGCAAAAAGCGGTGGGATCCAGCTTGTTGCCCGTTCCCATCGAGCAGATGATCGGCACACCTGCGGCGCGGGCACGGCGGATCAGCTCCATTTTGGCTGCCACGGTATCCACTGCGTCCACCACGTAGTCGTACTGCGAAAGATCGTACTGTGCGGCGTTTTCCGACAGGTAAAACACCGGAAAGGTCTGCACACGTATATCGGGATCGATATCTCTTATCCGTGCGGCGGCGGCATCCACCTTTAAGGCGCCCACCGTGCTGTGCAGCGCGATGATCTGGCGGTTGAGATTGCTTTCGCTTACCGTATCGGCATCAAACAGCGACAGCGCGCCAACGCCCGCGCGGGCAAGCGCCTCTACCACGTATCCCCCCACCCCGCCAATACCAAACACGGCAACGTGGGCGCGGCGAAGGCGCAGAACGCCCTCGTCGCCAAGCAGCATCGCGGTGCGGGTGTGTTGCTCTTTTAAGCTCATAATTCCCTCCGTTGTGGGGCTTATTCCAGCTCGAACGCTCCCGTATAGAGTTGATAATAGGTGCCACGCTCGGTGATCAGCTTTTCGTGATTACCGCGCTCGATGATGCGGCCGTGATCCAGCACCATGATCACGTCAGAGTTCATAATGGTGGAAAGGCGATGCGCGATCACAAACACCGTTCTGCCCTCCATCAGCTTATCCATACCGCGCTGTACGATCGCCTCGGTACGGGTGTCGATCGACGAGGTCGCCTCGTCCATGATCATCACAGGGGGATCTGCCACGGCGGCGCGCGCAATGGCGATCAGCTGGCGCTGCCCCTGCGAGAGGTTGGCGCCGTTGCCGGAAAGCTCGGTATCGTAGCCGCTGGGCAAGCGGGTGATAAAGTCGTCCGCGCCCGCAAGCTTTGCGGCGGCAATGCACTCCTCGTCGGTGGCATCCAGGTTACCGTAGCGGATGTTTTCCATCACCGAGCCGGTGAACAGATTAGTTTCCTGCAGCACGATGCCAAGCGAGCGGCGCAGGTCGGATTTTTTGATCTTATTGATGTTGATGCCGTCGTAGCGCACCTTGCCGTCGGCAATATCGTAAAAGCGGTTGATCAGGTTGGTGATGGTGGTCTTGCCCGCGCCCGTTGCACCGACAAACGCCACCTTTTGGCCGGGCTCGGCATACACGCTGACGTCGTGCAGCACGGGCTTGCCCTGCTCATAGGCAAAATCCACGTCCACAAGGCGGACGTCGCCCTGCAGCAGCGTGTAGGTCACGGTGCCGTCACCGTGGGGGTGCTTCCACGCCCACTTACCGGTCTTTTCTGCAGCCTCGGTCACGTTGCCCTCGGCATCCACGCTTGCATTGACAAGCGTAACGTAGCCCTCGTCGGCCTCGGGCAGCTCATCCATCATTTCAAACAAACGTGCACCGCCCGCCATACCCATGACCACGGCATTGATCTGCTGCGAGGCCTGGTTGACGTTGCCGGTAAACTGCTTTGCCATATTGAGAAACGGCACCACGATGCTGATGCTGAACACGGGGAACGCGCCAATAGAGAGATTGGGCACACCGGAAAGCAGGAAGATGCCCCCTGCCACCGCCATAATGACGTAAAGGATGTTACCGATATTGCCGATGATGGGGCCAAGGGTGTTGGCATAGGCGTGCGCCTTGGCGGTATCCTCAAACAGCGCCTCGTTGATCTTATCAAAATCCTCGGCTGCTGCCTTCTCGTGATTAAAGACCTTGATCACCTTCTGGCCGTTCATCATCTCCTGTACAAAGCCCTCAGCCTTGCCCATAGCACGCTGCTGACGAACAAAATACTTGGCGGAGCCGCCGCCGATCTTTTTGGAGGCAAAGACCATCACGGCAACGCCACAAAGCAGCACGAGCGTCATCCAGATGCTGTAATACAGCATCACGCAGAACACCGAAGCAAGGATCACCACCGAGTTGAGCAACGCGGGCATCGCCTGCGAAACAAGCTCGCGCAGGGCGTCGATATCGTTGGTATAGCGGCTCATGATATCGCCGTGCTTGTGGGTATCGAAGTAACGGATGGGAAGATCCTGCATTTTGTCAAACATTGCGCGGCGCAGCTTGCACAAAAAGCCCTGCGTGATCACTGCCATCAGCTGCATCTGCAAAATGATAGCGATCAGCGAAGCGCAATAGAAGCACGCCAGCATAATGACCTTGGGGATAATGGTGGCAGCCGCCTCGCTCCAGGGGATGCTTGCCTTTTGCGCCGCCTCGATCGCAGCGATGACCTGCTGCATAAACACGGCAGGAAGTGCCGCGGTAACAGCGGAAAGCAAAATACAGAAAATGGTGATGGGCATCAAGACGGGGTAGTAGCGGAACAGCATTTTCAGCACACGTCCCAGCACCTTGGGGTTTGCCTTGGGGCGCTTTCTCATTTCGGGCTTTTTACTCATCCTGATCGCCCCCCTTCGTTTGCTGCTCATAGATCTCACGATAGATCTCGCAGCTCTCGATCAGCGCATCGTGCTTGCCTGCGGCGGCAATGGCGCCGTTTTCCATCACAAGGATCAGATCCGCATCCTCAACGGAGGCAACGCGCTGAGCGATGATGATCTTGGTGGTTTCGGGAATGTAGGTCTTGAAGCCGGCGCGGATCATCGCATCCGTTTTGGTATCCACCGCGCTGGTGGAGTCGTCAAGGATCAGGATCTTCGGCTTTTTCAGCAGCGCGCGCGCAATGCAAAGGCGCTGCTTCTGCCCGCCCGACACGTTGGTGCCGCCCTGCTCGATATAAGTATCGTAGCCATCCGGGAAGGAGGAAACGAAATCATGCGCCTGCGAGAGCTTGCAGGCCTCGATCAGCTCCTCGTCGGTGGCATCGGGGTTGCCCCAGCGCAGGTTTTCCTTGATCGTTCCGGAAAACAGCAGGTTTTTCTGCAGCACCATCGCAACCGCGTCGCGCAGGGTCTTGATATCGTACTCGCGCACGTCAATGCCGCCCACCCTTACACAGCCCTCGGTGGCATCGTAAAGGCGCGGGATCAGCTGCACAAGCGACGTTTTGCCCGAGCCGGTGCCGCCGATGATACCGACGGTCATGCCCGAGGTGATGTGCAGATCCACGTCGGAGAGCGAATTGCGCTTTGCCTTGGCGGAATACTTAAAGTTGACGTTATCAAAGTCGATCGAGCCGTCTGCCACGCAGCAAACGGGATTTTCGGGATTTTTGAGCGTGGGGCGCTCGCCCAGCACCTCGTAGATACGCTTCATCGACTCGGCGGACATGGTAAGGATCACGTAGATCATCGAAAGCATCATCAGCGACATCAAGACCTGCATACCGTAGGTCAGCATTGCGGAAAGCTGGCCCACGTCAACGCCGCCGATGCTGTCGATCGCCATTTGCGAGCCGACCACCAGCACAAAGATCATATTGAAGTACATACAGATCTGCATGATGGGGCGGTTCCACGCCACAATGCGCTCGGCACGGGTAAAATCGCGGCTGATGTTTTCAGCTGCCGCACCAAACTTCTGCTTTTCGTGCTCCTCGCGCGAAAAGCCCTTGACCACGCGCATGCCGCGCACGTTTTCCTCAATGGATTCGTTCAGACGGTCGTACTTGCGGAACACGCTGCGGAACGCAGGCATTGCCTTTTGCCCCACAAGCCAAAGTCCAAAGGCAAGCACGGGGATGATGACCACAAAGGTAAGCGCCAGCTTGCCGCCCATCACAAATGCCATCACCACAGAAAAGATCAGCATCAGGGGGGAGCGGATCGCGGTGCGGATGATCATCATATAGGACATCTGCACATTCTGCACGTCGGTGGTCATACGGGTGACCAGGGATGAGGTGGAAAATTTGTCGATATTCTCAAAAGAAAAGGCGCCGACCTGCGCGTACAGATCGTGTCTGACGTTTTTGGCAAAGCCTGCCGAGGCACGCGCACAGCAAAAGCCCGCAATGCCGCCGCACGCAAGCGAAACACACGCCATCACCGCAAGCAAAGCACCGCGCTTTGCCACGACAGAAAGCTCTGCCCCCGCCTTGATCTGATTGACAAGATCAGCCGTGATAAAGGGGATCAGCGTTTCGATGATCGCCTCTCCCACGATGAAGATCAGCGTGAGGACGGTGGGCTTTTTGTACTCGCGTACGCATTGTAAAAGCCGTTTGAACATAACGTTCCTTTCCGTTGCAGTTGCAACTATTTGTTAGATACCTAATCATTATACCAAAATCCCCCGCATTTTACAAGAGGGATAAATGTAAACATTAAATTTATTTTATATTTTTTATGTGCGCGTGCAAACTAAGCCTTGAGGTGATGATATGCAAAGCATTTGGATCGAAACACAAACGGAGCCGCGCTTCCCCGCGTTAGAAGGCGAGCACCGCACCGACGTTTTGGTGATCGGCGGCGGCATGGCGGGCATTCTTTGTGCGCACAAGCTACACGGGCAAGGGGTGGATTGCACTGTACTGGAAGCGGGGCACATCGGCGGCGGCACCACGCAGAATACAACAGCAAAAATATCGGCAGCCCATGGGTTGATCTATCACAAATTGCTGAAACGTCTTGGAAAGGAACGCACCGCGCTTTACTACCAAGCGCAGCAAAAGGCAAGGGACGCCCTATGCCGTTTGGCATCCCGCATGGATTGCGAGCTGCAAGAAAGGGATGCATATATTTATGACCGGTACGGGCAGTTGCCGCTGGAAAAGGAGCTTTCTGTGCTGCAAAGCATCGGCGCGCAGGCGGAGTGGAGAGAGGTCACAGCACTCCCCTTTTTTGTAAAGGACGCGATCTGCTATCCGGGCGAGGGGCAGATGCACCCCTTAAAGCTTTTGTATGCACTGGCAAAGCCGCTGCGCATTTTTGAGGAGAGCCGTGTGATTGATCTCACGCCACACCGCGCCATCACGGCGCAAGGCGCCGTTACGGCAAAAAAGATCATTGTGGCAACACATTTTCCTTTTTTGAACAAGCACGGCGGCTATTTTTTGAAGCAATATCAAAGCCGTTCTTACGTGCTGGCACTAAAAAACGCACCGGATGTGGGCGGTATGTATCTGGACGGCGCCAAAAACGCGCCATCGTTTCGCAATTACAACGATCTTTTGCTTTTGGGTGGCGGCGCGCACCGCACAGGCAAAAAAAGCGACGGGTGGGAGCCTCTTTTGGATTTTGCAAGGGGATATTATCCCAATGCCGAAGTGGTGGCAAGCTGGGCGGCGCAGGACTGCATGACACTGGACGAAATGCCCTATATCGGGCAGTACGGCAAGCACACCCCCGACCTTTTGGTGGCAAGCGGCTTTCAAAAATGGGGAATGAGCGGCTCGATGCTGGCGGCAACGGTGCTGTGCGATCTGATCCTTGAAAAAGTCACCCCGTCTGCCGCCCTTTTTTCTCCGCAGCGCGCGATATGGCATCCGCAGCTGGCGGTGAATGGCTTTGAAGCCGTGCTGGGGATGCTTTATCCCACCGCGCGCCGTTGTCCGCATCTCGGGTGTGCACTGAGATACAACCCGCACGAGCATTCCTGGGATTGCTCCTGTCACGGCTCGCGCTTTTCGCACGAGGGAAAGGTATTGGATAATCCCGCGAATGGGAATCTTCGCAAAAGGCAATAAGCGTTCCCTGCCGTTGGCGAGGACAGCCGCCACCTCTCAAGGGGCGGACACTTGCGCGCATCCTTTTGCGGATTGAGATATATAGGATATAAACTTTTATATCTCGACTGATAAAGGCTTGGCGTTGAGAGCCTTCCCTTGAAAGGAAAGGTGCCGTCTTAAGACGGCGGAAGAGTTGCCCGTGGCAAACTTACATTTCCTTGCTTTCAAACATCGGTTTGAACATATCCTTTGGTTCAATTCCAAAAGAGCGCGTTATGTGAAAAACAAGCCTAACATCAATATTATCGTTGATCTCACCTTTTTCAAGTGAAGTCAAATCCTTTACGCTAATCCGCAATCTTTTCGCCATTTGTATTTTATTTAACTGATGCTTTTGTCGCAAAAAAGCGATATTCTGGCAAAATATGCGTTGTTCTTTGCTAAATAAATCTGCTGTTTTCACGGCCTCACCTCCTAACATTATGATAACACTTTGTTTGTAGAAAGTCAAGAACAAATTTGATATAATGTTATTATTATGTGAGTGAGGTGTTATCATGAAAGCAGATAAAATACAAACGGGTATCAGATTCGAACAAGAACTTCTTTATAAAATCACCTTTGTTGCAAAGCAAAACAAGCGCTCGCTTAACGCACAATTGGAATTTTTAGCTGAGCAATGTGTGAAAAATTATGAAAAAGAAAACGGTGAAATCACCGTAGAAATTAAGTAAGCCAAAAAGGGAAGGTCAACGACCTTCCCTTTTTGGCTTATTCGTATTTTGCGCGAGGTCCACCGATGTATTTGGGACGGGTGCGCGCGCAAAGGATGCCTGCCTTGCCAATGGCAGAGAGTGACAGGCGCACGGGCACCGCCACGGCGCGCAGATGCATACCGATCAGCGTGCCGCCGATATCCAGCCCCGCGTGGGCGCGGATATTTTCCACGGCAACGGGCTGCTCCAGCGCGGCATACACGGCGGTGGCAAACGCGCCGCCTGCCTTGGGCTGCGGCACAACGCTGACCACCTCAAGGCCGTACTGTGCAGCACACGCGCGCTCAATGATCAGGGCACGATTGAGATGCTCGCAGCACTGGGCGGCGATGTAGATGCCCCTTTCCCGCAAAACGGGATAGATCCCCTCCAGCAGCGCGTTTGCGGCAACGGGCACGGACGCCTTGCCAATGCGGTTGCCCGTGACCTCTGAGGTAGAGCAGCCCACCACAAAAATATCTCCCGCTTGCAGCCCGGCCGCCTCGATCAGCTCCTCGGTGGCCTTACGTGCCTGCGCGCGGATCTCGGCAAGAAATGCCGATTCGTCACTTGTAAATTCCGCCGTTCCGTCGGCGTTTATCCTAATGTTTTCCATATCATTCTCCTTGTCTGTCACAGGACTCGATGATAAAAATACCGCCCTTGCGCACCGCGATCAGTGCGCAATTCCCCGTCAGCTCGTTGCTGACGCCAAGCCCCGCGTTGCGGCGGGTCAGCTTTGCCTTTTTCAAGGGATACTTCACCCCTTCGATCTCCACGCCCTTTACGGTATCGTCCGCCGGCAAGAGCGAAAGATAGCTGTAAGCGCCGCGTGGGATCAGCGTGCTGCCGTCGCGGAGAAAGCGCACGCGGTTTTGCCCATCGGCAATGTGCGCATGCACGCCAAGCGCGTGCAAATGCTCCAAAAGCCCCAGGTTTGCAAGCGTGTGATCCAGCCGCCCGGAAAGTCCGCCAATGATCACGATCTCGGTGGCGCCACGCTGTAGTGCAAGCTCGGCTGCAAGCTGGGTGTCGGTCAGATCCTTTTCTGCGGGCACGCGATAGATCTCCGGCTCGGTGGGCAGCTTTTTTGCCTTGATCGAATCAAAATCCCCCATCAGGATACTTGGATGCTCACCAAGCAAAAGCGCATTGTCCCAGCCGCTGTCGGCGGCGATGACCAGATCCTCGCCACCCGGATGCTCGGTGATGTTGGCGGCGTTGATCTCGCCGCCCACGTATATGTAGGCTCGCATTATTTTTTGCTCCAATCGTGTTTGTTTTTCAGTGCCTCAAACATGGCAAGATAGCTGTCGTGTCGGCTTTTTTTGATCCTTCCCTCGCGCATTGCCGCAAGCACGGCGCAGCCCTGCTCCTTGGTGTGGGTGCATTTGGTATAGCGGCACTCGCCAAGATAGGGCTCAAACTCGCGCATCGTGAGGGGCAGATCCTCTTTTTTGAAAAAGTCAAAGCGCACAAAGTCCAGCATACTGAACCCGGGGGTGTCGGAAACGTAGGCGTTTTCCGCACCGTGATAGGGGTAAAGCTGTACGCGGCGCGTGGTGTGCTTGCCGCGCGCGATCTTTTTGCTGATCTCGCCGGTCTGCAGCGAAAGTCCCGGAAAAAGGGCGTTGAGCAGCGTGGATTTTCCCACACCGGAAGCACCCGCAAAGGCGGCGGTCTTGCCCGTCATATTCTGCAAAAGCCACTCGCGCAAGGGCTCGATCCCCTCGCCAAGCTTTGCGGAAAGCGTAAACACCGTAAAGCCCGCGGCGGTGTAGATCGTGGCAAGCTCCGCGGCCACGTCGGGGGCAAGATCCCGCTTGCCGATCACCAGCACCGGCTCGATATCGTTATACTCGGCAATAGAGATCAGCTTATCCACCGTTTCGGTGGCGGGCGCAGGCTCAGCCGCCGCCATAGCGATCAGCAAAATATCCAGATTTGCCATCGGGGGGCGGATCAGCGCGTTTTTGCGGGGCAGGATCTCGGCGATCACGGCACCGCCGCCGTCACTCACGGGGATGGCCTCGCCGTCCTCTCCCACACGAAAGGCGGTGTCGTCAAAGGCGATCAGCACGCGGTCGCCGGGCAGGGGGGTAATACCCTCGTGGCGGAAATTCCCCTTGGCGCGCGCGGCGATATGCCGCCCCGAAAGCGGCGTTGCTCCGGCATCCAGCGCGACCTCAAAAAGCCCACCGACGCCCTGTATCACCCTTCCCTTTTCCTCGTATTGCATACAAACCCGTCCTTTTCATTCAAAAGAAAAACGCAAAAATGCTGCCAAGCAGCCCCAGCACGTGCAGCACCGTTACGGTAACGGTCAGCAGCGCCAGTGCGGCGATCACGTTTGCCCACACAAGGCGGGAAAGCCTGCCCTTTCGCGTTTTTTCTTGCTTTTTCTCTAAATCCTTCACGGCGCACCCCTTATTTTGGAATTTGCCGTTATTTTGCCCCGTTTCGGGGGTATTATCCGTTTTGCGCCTCGCTTATCTTGGCATCCTCGCGGCGCAGCTGCCCACAGGAGGCATTGATATCCGCACCCAGGCGGCGGCGCACGGTGGCGCGGATGCCGTGTCGCTCCAGCGTGGCGGCAAAGGCCTTAACAGCCTTGGCACCGGTGCGCTTGAAGCCGGTTTCCTCCACCTCGTTTACCGGGATAAGGTTGACGTGGATCGGCATCCCCTCGCTGCGCGTGCGCAGGGCGCGGTTAAGCAGCTCCGCAAGCCTTACAGCCGCCTCGGTGCTGTCATTTTTGCCCGCGATCAGCGTATATTCAAAGGAGATGCGCCGCCCTGTCGTTTTATAATAGCGGCGACAGGCAGCCAGCAGCTCCTCGATGGGATAGCGGCGGTTGATCGGCATAATGGCGCTGCGCGTTTCGTTATCCGCGGCGTGCAGCGAGATCGAAAGCGTGATCGGCAGCTTCAATTCTGCCAAGCGGTCGATCCTTTCCACCAAGCCGCAGGTGGAAAGCGAGATGTGGCGGTACCCGATATTCAATCCCTTTTCGGCGTTGACAAGCTGCAAAAAGCGCACCACGTTGTCGTAATTATCCAGTGGCTCGCCAATGCCCATCATCACAATGCCGTCAATGCGCTCGCCCGTATCCTTGGCGGCGGCGATCACCTGACCCAAAAGCTCGCCCGGGGTGAGATCGCGCACCTTGCCGCCGATGGTGGAGGCGCAGAACTTGCACCCCATCAGACACCCGACCTGAGAGGAGATGCAGATGGTGGTGCCATGCTCGTAGTGCATCACAACGCTTTCCACGGCGTGCCCGTCGGCAAGCTCAAACAGGTATTTCACCGTGCCGTCGATAGCGGAGATCAGCTTGCGCTTTACGCGCGGCAAATGATAGTGTGTGGCATCCTGCAGCTTTTGCTGCGTTACCTTGCCGATATTGCTCATTTCCTCGGGGGCAAGGCCGCGATGCAGCTGCGGAAAGATCTGCCCTGCCCGATAGCGAGGCTCGCCAAGCGAGAGCAAAAGCTCCTCAAGCTCGGGGAGCGTAAGCGAGAGCAATTCCCTTTTTTCGTTTTGCATAATTATGTCCTTTTTTGCAATTTAGCGATAAAAAATCCGTCGGTGCCGTGCTGCGCGGGGGTCAGGGTCAGCATCCCCTCGCTTGCAAGCCCGCCCACCGCAAAGGGGGCAAGCGAAAAATCCGGGTGATCGGCAAGAAATGCCGTGACCTGCTCCTCGTTCTCGGCGGGCAGCAGCGTGCAGGTGGAATACAAAAGCACGCCGCCCGGTGCCACACAGGTGGCAGCGGCGCGCAGGATATCGCGCTGAATGGGGGGCAGCCCCAGGGCAGCCTCAGCCGCCTTATATCGGATGTCCGGCTTTTTGGCAAGCACGCCGTACCCCGAGCAGGGCACGTCGCAGATCACGCGCGAAAATTCCCCCACGCTCTCGGGCGAAGCATTGCGCGCATCACCTGCGGCGGCGGTGAGATTGTCAAGCCCCAGCGTTTCGGCGCCGCGGCGGATGAGAGATAGCTTATTTTCGTGCAGATCGTAGCTATGCACCTCGGTGGCGCCGGAAAGCGCGGCACCAAAGGATTTGGAACCGGGCGCAGCGCAAAGATCCAGCACGCGGTGCCCTGCGGCATCCAGGGCCGCCACGCAGATCTGCGAGGCCTCGTCCTGCACAAAGCACGCGCCCTCGGCCAATGCCAGGCGCAGGGTGTCGCCGTCACAAAGGCGCACCCCGAACGGGGCGTGCCTTGTCGGCTCGCCACCAAAGCGGGCAATAAACGCCTCGCGCGAGAGGCGCACCGTGTTTACGCGCACCGTGGTTGCGGGTACGCCGGAAAGCGCCTGCAATTCCCTTTCTGCCCCCGCCACGCCGAAGATGCGGCAAAAGCTTTCGGAAAGGTGTGCGGGCACGGAATAGGCGAGCGAGAGATACGCCACCGGGTCCACCAAGGGATCGGGCAGCGGAATTTCTTTGTTCTTGCGGCAGAAGCTGCGCAGAATGGCATTGACAAAGCCCTTGCTTCTTGCCGTGGCAAGCGCCACGCTCTCGTTGATGGCAGCGTGGTCGGGGATGCGGTCAAAATATAAAAGCTGGGCAAGCCCCAGGCGCAGGATCATACGCACGCGGCGCTCGATGGCAGAGGGGGCAATGCCGGAAAAGCTGTCAATGATATGGTCCAGCGTGATGCGATGCTCGGTCACGCTGTAAAACAGTGCCGTAAACAGCCCACGGTCCGCGCCGGTAAAATGCCCGCGCGACAGCGCGGTATCCAGCGCGATGTTGCTGTACTGCCCCGAGGCCTCGGCGCGAAGCAAAAGCTCTAAAACGGCACCCCGTACCGTGGTGTGTTCCATCAGTCCCTCCTGTGTGAGCCAAAGATCAAAAGCAAGCGCAAAAGCGAGAGGATGCCCACGGCAAGCGCGGCAACGTAGGTCATGGCCGCGGCGCTCAACACACGGCGCGAGCCGCGCAGCTGCTCCTCGTTCATCGTGCCCGATCCCGCAAGGCAGCGCATGGCACGGCGGCTGGCATTGAACTCAACGGGGAGCGTGACCAGCTGGAAAAGCACGGAAAGCGAAAAGGCGGCAATGCCGGCAAGCGCCAGCCAGTCGCCAAGATAGGATCCAAAGCCAAAGAGCAGCCCGATGAAAAACAGGGGCATGGCAAGACCCGAGCCGATATTGCACACCGGCACCAGCGCAATGCGAAAGCGCAGCGGCACGTAGCCCTTGGCATCCTGCAGGGCGTGCCCCGCCTCGTGCGCGGCAACGCCAACGGCTGCCACGTTGTTGCCGTGGTACACCGCCTCGGAGAGGCAAAGCACCTTATGGCGCGGATCATAGTGGTCGGAAAGATGACCGCCGATGATCTCCACCGGCACGTGATGCAGCCCATTGCTATCCAATATTTTGCGCGCTACGGCAGCGCCCGTCATCCCCCAGGGGGCAAGCTGCTGCTGATATTTGCTGTAGGTGGATTTGACCTTGAACTGCGCCCAGAGCGTAAGGATCAGCCCCGGGATCATCACGATCAGCGTCCAATCCCACCAAAAACCGAAAAACATAACCATTCCTCCTTTGGAGCGGGGGTCATTGCAATACGTCCCCCACGTTCAGTCGCCTGCCGCGAATGTAGTCTGCGGCAGACATACGCCCCTTGCCCTCGGGCAGCAGGCGCAAAAGCTCCAACGTCGTTCCCTCTCCGCACGCCACGCGCACACAGCCGTCAAGGGCGATCACCGTGCCGGGCAAAGCGATGGTCCTTTCCTTGCAAACGCGGCTTTCCAGCACCTTGAGCAGCTTGCCGTCGGGCGTGTGCGTAAAGCACAGCGGCACGGGCGAGAGCGCCCGGATGCGGTCATGCACGGTGCGGGCAGGCGCAGCAAAATCAAGCAGGCAATCCGCCTTGGTGATCTTGGCGGCGTAGGTCGCCCTGCTATCGTCCTGCTTTTCCGGCACCAGCGCGCCGGCGCGGAGCGCATCAAGCGTTTGCAAAAGCGCCTCGGCACCTGCGGCGCCCAGCGCATCATGAATATCCTCAAAATTGTCGTTTTCGCCGATCGGCACGCGGCGCACGATCAGCATATCGCCGGTGTCCAGCCCCTCGGCCATCTGCATAGTTGTCACACCGGTCTCGCTCTTCCCCTCCAGAATGGCGCGCTGCATCGGTGCAGCACCGCGGTATTCCGGCAGCAGCGACCCATGCACGTTGATGCATCCATGCTTGGGGTACTCCAGCACGGATCTCGGCAGGATCTTGCCGTATGCCACCACCACGATCACGTCGGGGGCAAGCGCGTGCAGCTCGGCATCAAAGGCACCGTCCTTCAAGGTGGTGGGCTGATACACGGGCAGCCCCTGCTCGGTGGCATAGACCTTTACGGGGGGCGGCTGGAGCGTATAGCCGCGGCCCTTGGGCTTATCCGGCTGCGTTACCACGCCGACCACCTGCTCGCCGCGCTCCACCAAGGCGCGGAGCGTAAACAAGGCAAAATCCGGCGTGCCCATGAATAGAATTCGCATCAAAGCTCCTCCTCATCCAGCATACGGGTCACCTTTTCCAAATATAAATGTCCGTCAAGGTGATCCAGCTCGTGGCAAAAGGCGCGTGCCAGCAGGCCGTGGCCCGTCATTTCAAATTCCTCGCCGTGGCGGTTGGTGGCGCGCACGGTCACGTGCATCGGGCGCTTGACCTCGCCGTAGCGGCCGGGCACGGAAAGGCAGCCCTCTGCCCCCACCTGCTCGCCCGACCAGGCAATGATCTTGGGGTTGATCAGCTCGATCAGCCCCTCCTCCTCGGTTTCGATCACCACGATGCGGCGCAAGATACCCACCTGCGGGCCGGCAAGACCGCAGCCGTCGGCAGCGCGCATGGTTTCTGCCATATCGTCAAGCAGCGTTAAAATGCGGGGGGTGATCTCCTCAACGGGGCGGCAGACCTTGGTAAGAGCCTCGTCGCCCACCTTTCTGATCTTCAGTTTAGCCATAATATTCTCCTATCTACACCGATCGCTCGGGGTTACAAATTCGTGGGGTTAAAATCAATTGAGAGCTGTGCCTGATTGCCGCCCTGCTGCTGAAATCTGCAAAGCAGAAGCGAAAACAGCTCGCGCGAGCGCTTGTTCAGCGCGCATTTGATGACAAGGCGCATCCGATACCGCCCCTCGGCGCGGTAGATCGGCGCCTCAAACGGGCCGAACGCCATCAGCTTGACGTCCGCAAAGTCGCCCGCGATCATTTCCTTGAACGTGGCGGTCAGCACCTCGGCGCCACGGAACAGGATCTGCTCATTTTTGTGCGAGAGCGTCAGCAGCGCAATGTCGCAAAACGGGGGGAAAACCAAAAGGCGGCGCAGCTTGATCTCGCGCTCGTAAAACGCCTCGTAATCCTGCTTGCAGGCAAGGCGAATGACCTCGTGGTCGGGGTTGCAGGTCTGAATGATGGCGCGCCCTTCCTTTCCTGCGCGCCCCGCACGTCCCACCACCTGGGTGAGCATAGAGAAGGTGCGCTCGGCAGCGCGGTAATCGTCAAGATACAGCGAGGTATCCGCCATCAGCACGCCCACCAGCGTAACGCCGGGGAAATCATGCCCCTTGGTCACCATCTGCGTGCCAAGCAGCACGTCTGCCTCGCGGCGGCGAAAGGCACCCAGCATCTCCTCGTAGGAATAGCGCGAGGTGGTGGTGTCGGTATCCATGCGCAGCGTTTTGGCATCCTTTAGCAGCTCGCCAAGCTCCTGCTCAACGCGCTGCGTGCCGTAGCCGAGCCTTGCCAGATGCTCCGAATTGCAGGAGGGGCATTTCTGCGGCAAGGGCTGCCGTCTGCCGCAAAGATGGCAGACAAGCTCGCCCGTGTCAAAGCTGTGCGGCTTTGTATGGTAGGTCAGCGATACGCTGCACGAGGGGCAGGTCACGGGGGTGCCGCAGCTGCGGCAGGACACCACGTGATTGTAGCCGCGGCGATTTAAAAACAGGATCGCCTGATTGCCCGCGGCAAGATTTTTGCTAAGCGAGGCGGTCAGCTCGCTGCCAAGCGGCGAGAGGTTCCCCGCCCCCGGCTCGGTGCGCATATCCGCCACCGTCACCTCGGGCAGCACCGCGCCCGCAGGGCGCTTTTTGAGCGTGAGGAGCGTATAGCGCCCCTCCTTGGCACGCTTATAGCTTTCCAGCGACGGGGTGGCGGAGCAAAGCAGCAGCAGCGCATTGTTGTGCGCCGAGCGCCAGCGCGCCACGTCCCGTGCGTGATATTTGGGGTTCATATCGGATTTATAGGTATGCTCGTGCTCCTCGTCGATCACGATCAGCCCAAGGTCGCGTACCGGGGCAAAGATCGCAGAGCGTGTGCCCACCACCACGGTGGCATCGCCCGAGGCAATGCGATGATAGGCATCCAGGCGCTCTCCTGCAGAAAGCGCGGAGTGCATCACCGCAACGCGCTCGCCGTAGCGGGCGCAAAAGATCGCCAGAGATTGCGGGGTAAGAGCGATCTCCGGCAGCAGCACGATCACACCTCTTTGGCGCGAGAGCATCCCATCGATGGCCTTCAGCATCACGTAGGTCTTGCCGGAGCCTGTTACGCCGTGCAGCAGGATACCGTGCGGCTTGCCGTCGGCGGCAAGGCGCTCGATCTCGCAAAGTGCGCTTTGCTGCTCGTCGCTGAGGGCATGCTCCACGGGGGCGCGCTCGGCACGGGCGCGCAGCTCAAGGTCGCGGTAGCGACGCTCGGTGCGGCGTGTGATCCAACCCTTTTCCACAAGCGCATCGGTCTGCGCCTTGCTGCAGCCCTCGTCGCGCAGCCACTCGGCGGTGCGCTCGCCCTGCAAAAGCAGCGACAGCAGCTTTTTCTGCTTTTCGCCGACTCTGCCCTTCACGCGCCCCTCGATGATGGCAGTCGCCTCGTCGGGGGAGATGGCCAGGGCATAGGTCACGATCTCACGCACACTGGCCGCATCCTTTTGCACAAGCTCCCGCGCGACCAGCTTTAATTTGATCAGGTGCGAAAGCTGCTCCTCTACCAAGGGGCCGAAGCGGGCGCGCAGCGGCTCGATCCCCGTGCTGCCGTTTTGCTGCAGATATGCATACAAAAAGGTCTCCTCCGGGGAAAGCCTGCGCACGTCCCCGATGGGGCGGTCGGTCACAGCATAACGCTCGGCAAGACCGGAGAGCACCCCTGCCGGGAGCATGGCGTGTACCGCATCCCCCGTGGTGCAAAGCGTTTGCTCGCGCAAAAAATCAGCAAGCCCCAGCATTTCCCGGTCAAGGGAAACGTGAGGCGAGGCAAGCCCCTGCACCGGCTTAACGGCGGTAAGCGACGGGTCGCGCGGGCCGCGCGACACCACCAGCGCCATATGGCGGCGGTTGCCGCCCCCAAAGGGTACGGTCACAAACACGCCGGGGCGCAGCGCCTCGTCCAGCTCGGGCGGAACGCTGTAATCATACTCGCGATCAAGAAAAGAGGGTGCATCCAATAGCCGCACCTTGACGTCATTCGGCATATTTCTGCACCCCCCTTCATTTGGCGTATAAGCTTAGTCCTCGATAACTTCCTCTTCCTCTGCTGCGGGCTCCTCCTCAGGCGCATCCACAATGGTATACTTGCCTCCGTGAATGCTGTCGATGGCGTTCTTTACTGCCTTTTCGTTGGCAAGAACGGGATCGATCATAGAGGCGATGGTAGAGCCGCCCTCCTTGCTGCCGGTCAGCGCGGTTTCTGCTGCAACGCGCTGCTTGACGTACTCGTCGGTGATCAGGCGCGCGCACTTAGCGGTGGCAAGGGTAAGCTGATAACGGTTGAATTCACCCTTGGTAAGCTCGTTGATGGTGGGGTAGATCATAACAATTCTCCTTGTTCTCTATTTTCAGAAATTTTTTACTCAGCAAAATATTTCAGTGCGGCGTCGCGATTGCGCGAGATCCTTGCCCGCTCGGCACGCACGATGGCATACACGTCCTGCGACACGCTGCCGATCTTTCCATCGTGGTTATAGACCACATAGTCATAGCCGTCAAGGCGCTGCAGCTCCTCGCGCGTTCTTTGCAGGCGCGCCAGGATCTTTTCCTCGGTTTCGGTCCCTCTGCCGCGCAGCCTTTGCTCTTGCTTTGCAAAGGTGGGGGGCAAAAGCATGATGGCAACGGCATCGGGATAGCGACGCTTGACGTTCATCGCGCCCTCGACCTCGATCTCAAGGATCAGGTTGCGCCCGCTTTCCAGCACAGCCTCGGTCTCACTTTTCAGTGTGCCGTAATAATTGCCGCAATATTCGGTATACTCCAGCAGCTCGCCGCGCGCGATGCGCCCTTCAAAATCCTCTCGCGTGAGGAAATGATAGTTCACGCCATTCACCTCGCCGGGGCGGGGTGCGCGCGTGGTGGCGGAAACGGAATATGCAAACTCCTTGCCCTTTTTGGGGTCTTCAAAAATATGCTTCAGCACCGTGCCCTTACCGCTGCCGGCAGGGCCGGAGATCACGATCAAAAGTCCTTCTCTCATCATTCTTCATCCTCTGTGGGATCCTCGTCGTCGTTGCCGCCGTTTTCAAGGCGCCCGGCAATGGTTTCTGCCTGAATGGCGGAAAGGATCACGTGCTCGCTGTCGGTAATGATCACGGCTCTGGTACGGCGACCGCAGGTCACGTCGATGGTGCGGCCCTCGTCCTTGGCATCTTGAATAAGACGCTTGATGGGTGCAGAATCAGGGCTGACCAACGCCACCATACGGTCCACCGCCACCATATTGCCAAAGCCAATGTTGATGAATTTCATTTGCCTTTTCTCCTTAAACCCGGGCCCGCGCAACACGCGCGCCCGATATTTATACAGATTATATTATAAAACAAATTTTTGCGTTTGTCAATGCCGATGCGCAAGTTCGGGCAAAAAATATCAAAAAAATGTATGCTTTTTTCAAAAAAATTGCAAAACCCCCTTGCAAATTATGCGGATATAAGGTAAAATAAAGTGTAATACTTGCAAATCGGCGCTGCGGTGCCGATGCTATCCCCCAAGGGCCAAGCGCCCAAAAACACATTTCGGAGGTTTAACAATGGTAGTAGCAGGCGATTTTAAAAACGGTGTAACTTTTGACGACGGCCAGGGCAACGTCCTGCAGGTTGTAGAATTCCAACACGTAAAGCCCGGCAAGGGTGCCGCTTTCGTTCGCACCAAGCTCAAGAACGTGATCACCGGTGCCGTGATCGAAAAAACTTTCAACCCCACCGACAAGTTTGAAAACGCTTATATCGAGCGCAAGGAGATGCAGTACTCCTACAACGACGGTGATCTGTATTACTTCATGGATATGGAGTCTTACGACATGATGCCCCTGAACAACGACAAGCTCCCCGACTCCTTCAAGTTTGTGAAGGAGGAGATGATGTGCAAGATCGTTTCCTACATGGGCAACGTGTTTGGCGTAGAGCCCCCCACATTCGTTGATCTTGTTGTTACGCAGACCGATCCCGGCTTTGCAGGCAACACCGCAACCAATACCCTCAAGCCCGCTACGCTTGAGACCGGTGCCGTTGTAAAGGTTCCGCTCTTCATCAACGAGGGCGATGTGCTGAAGATCGACACCCGTACGGGCGAATATCTCTCCCGCGCATAATTTGATCAAAGGAGATACGGTTATGAACATTACCGAAAAGGCTGCATACCTCAAGGGCCTTGCCGACGGCCTTGATCTGGATAAGACCACCAAGGAAGGCAAGCTGATCGCTGCCCTTCTGGATATGGTTGACGCTATGGCTGACAAGATCGCAGAGCTTGAGGCAGACGTTCAGGATCTGAACGAGTACTGCGAGGAGCTTGACGAGGATCTTGGCGAGGTTGAGGAATACCTTTGCGAAGAGGACGACGAGGAGTGCTTCTGCGAGGATTGCGACTGCGACGGCGATTGCGACGATTGCGATTGCGAGGGCGATTGCGAGACCTGCGAATGCGGTTGCGAGTGCGACGAGACCTATGAGATCGAGTGCCCCAAGTGCGGCGACACGATCTGCTTTGACGAAAGCGTTGACCCCGAGGACATCACCTGCCCCGCTTGCGGTGCCAAGGTTGCCCTTGTCCCCGAGGAGGAGTAATACTTCTAAAAAAGAAAAGAGGAGCCGCGGCTCCTCTTTTCTTTTTGCCCGTTTTTTGATAATTTTTGACTTTTTTATAATAAAGCACATTGACAAATCCCCCCGTCAATGTTATACTTTCTACATAGACAAATTATTTTGTCGAAAAAAGAAAGGAATATCAACTATGTTCAAAACAATGAAAACACAGCACATCGTGCTTTGCGTTGCAGCTGTTGTGATCGTGGCTTTGCTGATCGTTGCGGGCGTGACCGAAGGGTCGCTGAAAACCGTTGAATGCATGGATTGCCACGGCACGGGCCTGCTTGGCCTTTGCGAAAACTGCGGCGGCGAGGGCGTTGTACGCGGCTCCTTCTGGGCGCTGGTTCCCCCCATCATCGCAATTGCACTTGCGCTGATCACCAAAGAGGTGTACAGCTCGCTGTTTGTGGGTATCCTCACCGGTGCTATGCTGTATGCTGACTTCTCCTTTACCGGCAGCATGGATGCCCTGATCGGCGACGGCCTGATCTCTGCCGTTGCAGACACTGCGGGCATTTTCATCTTCCTTGTAGAGCTTGGCATCATCGTGGCACTTGTCAACCGCGGCGGCGGCTCTGCCGCATTCGGCCGCTGGGCACAGACCCACATCAAATCCCGCGTTGGTGCAATGTTTGCCACCTTCGTGCTTGGTGTGCTGATCTTCATCGACGACTATTTCAACTGCCTGACCGTGGGATCTGTGATGCGCCCCGTTGCTGAGGGCCACAAGGTCTCCCGCGCAAAGCTTTCCTACCTGATCGACGCGACCGCAGCACCGATCTGCATGATCGCGCCCATCTCCAGCTGGGCAGCCGCCGTTTCCGCTTATGCTGAGGACGGCAAGGGTCTGGATCTGTTCATCACCGCCATTCCCTTCAACTTCTACTCTCTGCTCACCCTGGTATTTGTTTGCACCATCATCTTCCTTGGCTACGATTACGGCGCAATGCGCAAGCATGAGTTCATCGCCATGACCACCGGCGACCTTGGCGAGCGCGGCGACACCACCACAGCCCAGGCAGAAGCACTCCCCAAAAACGACCGCGGTCGTGTGTGGGATCTGATCGTTCCGATCGCTGCCCTGATCATCTTCTCCGTCTTTGCTCTGCTTTACGTTGGCGGCATTATGGACGGTGCAAACTTTGTGGATGCCTTTGCAAACACCGATGCAACCGTTGGCCTTCCTTGGGGCGGTCTGCTGGCGCTGATCTTTATCATCGCTTACTTTGTGATCCGCCGCAACATCAGCTTTGAAAAGGCAATGAAGTGCGTCCCCGAGGGCTTTATCGCCATGGTTCCCGCTATCCTGATCCTCACCCTTGCCACCGCGCTGAAGAACATGACCTCCGGCCTTGGTGCAAAGTACTTTGTGGGCGACGTAATGAACAATGCTGCTGCAGGGCTTGATAACTTCCTGCCCGCCATCATCTTTGTGGTGGCCTGCGTGCTGGCATTTGCAACCGGCACCTCCTGGGGCACCTTTGGTATTCTGATCCCGATCGTGACCTACCTGTTCGGTGACATGAGCAGCACTATCAGCGTGATCTGCATGTCCGCCTGCCTTGCAGGAGCGGTTTGCGGCGACCACTGCTCCCCCATCTCGGACACCACTATCATGTCCTCTGCCGGTGCTGACTGCAACCACATCAACCACGTTTCCACCCAGCTCCCCTACGCCATCACCGTTGCTGCCATCTCCTTTGTGATGTACATCTTCGCCGGCTTTGTGCAGAACGCCTGGATCTGCCTGCCCGTAGGTATCGTGCTGACGATCGGCACCGTGTTTGTGCTGAAGCTGATCTCCGATAAAAAGAACAACACCCCCGACGCCCCCGCCGAGGCAGAAGCCGAGGCTGAGGTAGCCGAGGAGGCTCAGGTTTAAGCCTGAATAACCACCCCCTGGGGGGTGGTTAAAAAAGGACGGAGCGAATTCGCTCCGTCCTTTTTCTTATTGTAGCAGCTCGTCGACACGCACGCCAAAGATCTCTGCAAAAGCCTTTAGCTCGATATCCGTCACAAAGCGCTTGCCGCACTCTATTCTCTGAATGGCATTTTTATCAACGTCTATGCCGATCAGCTGCATCTTATCCGCAAGGGCGCGCTGTGAAAGCTTTGAGGGATAGTCCAAACGAAGCGCTCGGATCCTTTCGCCGCAAAGGTTGTTTTTTCCCTCGTTTTTGTTTTTAAACATATTCTCTCTCCGTTTGACATTCAGTGATTGACAAACTTATTATAGTGTGTTATAATAACATTGTTGACACCTGGTGAATGTCAAAACAGTTTTCGTGAAAAACTTTGCCAAAAGGAATGCAATATGGATAAGAACGTAGGAGTTATAAAAGAAAGAATAATTGCCTGAATAACAAAAAACCACCCCACGTGGGGTGGTTTTTTGTTTTATTACAGATACGCCTTCACGCGCTTGACACCAAGAAGGCCGCGCGCGTTCTGGATAAACAGGAAGTTATCGAATACACGGTGGATCTGCATTTCCTTGCCGGAAAGATAGATCTCCAGCTCCTCCAGCACCTCGCGCGCTTCGTCCATTTTGTCCTGCGCACCAAGCAGCAAGAGCTTTGCGTAGTAGCGACAGATGTATGCGTGCTGCTCAAGATACTGCCAGGAAAGCCGCTGCGTGGCATTTTCCAGCATGAGGTTGCGGCGGATCACCGGCAAGAATTCATCCAGCACGGCAGGCAGCTGCTCCAGCTGCGATGCCACCCAGGGGTTGTTGCGGAAGGGGGCCTTGTTTTCAACGCTGTTGATGCCGACATCCTCCACCAGGTTCTTGGCACCGCCGCGCACGTTGGCGGGGCAAAACAGCTTAGAAAGTGTTTCCAGATACTCGCGGCACAGGGCGCCGTCCTTACCAAAGGCAGCGGCAAAATAGTCGTTTGTATAGCCCTCAAGATCCAGCGAGGTATCAAACAGCGTTTCGCCCATCACAAGCATCGGCAGGGCTGTGGGCATAAAATTGCGGTGCGTCTGGTCGCTCATGCAGCCCTGGAAGGATACGTTTTCCAACGAGCGCATATCGCGGTACGTTTCGCGCGTGACGCGCATGTAGCCGGGATCGCAGTAATGGTCGGTATAATAGCGATACTCATAGATCAGACTGGGTGCATTGTTGCAAAGGCGCTTCCATTCGCGGTGCCAATGCAGGCGAAGGGCGTTTTTCGGCGTGCCGTTGTGGTTGTGCACGTAGGGCGGGATCTCGTCCGTGTACTCCTCGTTGAGGTAGCCGGTTTCATAATGCTGGCCGATGGCAGCAAGCATCAGATAGCGCTCGGGGCGCTTCAAGCGCAGCTTTTCGGGGGGACGTACCGTTTCGTTATACAAAATAAAGACAAGACGGGTCTGGCTCTCGATCCCCTCTAGCGCCTCGTCGATCTCATTGAGCAGCATCACGTACCAATCGGAGGGCTGCATCTTTACGCAATTTTCGCACTCGCACTGATTGTTGGCACTGTCTGCCAGCCACAGATGCAGATAGTCCACGTAGGGGTGCTTTTTGATATAGTCCACGCAGAAATCAACCAAAAATCGGCGCGCCTTGGGATTGGAATAGCAAAAATGCGTGAAGAAGGTGGATCTTTGAAACAGCTCGCGTACGCCCCCCACCTGCGCCAGCAGCTCCTTTTGCTCCGGTGTCATGGCTGCGACCTGCGCCATCTCGGTGGCGGGGTCAAGATGGTGGATGCCAAAGCCCTCAAACATCCAGGCGTGGCCTGCGGTGTGAAGCTGCAGCCCCACGCGCTTGACGTCCTTTTCCAAACGGGCAATATACCCCTCCAGCTCCGCATAATCGCTGATCTGCCCCGGCACGCGCAGGATGCGGTTGCCCTCGTGCCCGTACCAGCGATGCATATAATTGAAGGGGACGATCCCCTCGATCATAAACATATTCATTCCCATCTTGGGCATCCAGTACACGGTGTCGCGCATATGCTCATAGGAGATCGCCCCCTCGCAGCAAGTGCCGCGGAAGGGATAATCCGCCTTTTTGCGGTAAACAAAGGAATGTCCGGCAAGATCGCACTGCGGGATATACTCACCGTCGTCACCGGGGCGGATAAAGCGACACCCCGCCGACTTGCAATAGTCGTAAACACCCATCAGCACGCTGCGCTCGTTAGAGCCGGCGATATAGCCGCTGTAATTCTGCACGCGCACGTCCACGATATCTTCAATAAAGGGATCCTGCAGGTCAGAGGTATCCAGCCCCAGGTCGGAAAGCAGCCCAAGAACGATGGCATCCTCGGGGAGCGGATCAGGCAGGCAGTCCACCTGCTCCAGCGTGGGAGAGAGCGTGCAATTTGTCATGGCTCCGGTGTATTTGAGCAGCTCGGTAGCGGCATAATACAGCGTTTCACTGCCTACACGCACGATAATTCTCATAAACCATCCTCCTTTTTTGCACAAAGCTCCGCAGTGCCTTGCATTGCGGAGCTTTGATCATTTTAAAACTTAAAGTAAGCGGCAGCGTTTTCGTAGCAGATGCCGCGGATGATACGTTCCAGTGCTTTTTCGTCATTCGGGTACTGCCCTTCCTCTACCCACGTGCCGATCAGATTGCACAAGATGCGGCGGAAATACTCGTGACGGGGATAGGAAACAAAGCTGCGCGAGTCGGTCAGCATACCGACGAACGCACCTAAGATACCAAGGTTGCCAAGGGCGCAGAGTTGTGCCTCCATACCGTCCTTCTGGTCGTTGAACCACCAGCCGGAGCCAAGCTGGATCTTGGAGCGGTGGGGGGCCTTCTGGAAGCATCCCATCAGGGTTGCCAGCGTGTAGTTGTCCTTGGGATTGAGCGAATACAGGATGGTCTTGGGCAGCGCATCGCGGCACTCCAGCGCATCCATCAGCTTTGCAAGAGGCTCGGCAACGGCGGTTTCGGCAATGCTGTCATAGCCCGTATCGGGGCCAAGCTTTTTATACATAGGGGTATTGTTGTTACGGATCGCGCCCACGTGGATCTGCAGACACCAATCGCGCTTTGCATATTCCTCGCCAAAGAACAGCAACAGATCAGTCATATACACCTGCACCTCCTCGGGGGTGGCAACGCCACCTGCCATCACCTTGTCAAACACGGCGGCGGCATCCCCCACGGCATAGGGGATAAAATCAAGCCCGTGATCGGAGAGGCGGCAACCGTTTGCATGGAAGTGATCCAGGCGTGCGCGCATCCATTCCTTCAATTCGGCATAGCTCCTTGCGCCGCTCTGCGCAATATAAGGCAGGAAAGTATCCTTGTGGATATTGACCGCTTTGTCGGGGCGGAAGGTGGGCAAAACCTGCACCGTATAGCCACTTTCGCGGATCGCCTTGTGATGCTCCAGGGTATCGAGAGGATCGTCGGTGGTGCATACGGTCTTAACGTTGGAGCGTGCGATCAGCTCCTTTGCGGAAAAGCCGCCCTTTGCCATGATCTTAGAGCAGCGGGCATAGATCTCGTCGGCGTTGTCCTCGGTCAGGGCCTCGTCGATATCGAAATAGCGCTTCAGCTCAAGGTGCGTCCAATGGTAGAGCGGGTTGCCGATGGCGTAGGTGAGCATTTTGGCAAAGGCGCGGAATTTTTCCTGCCAGGTGGCATCGCCGGTAACGTATTTTTCGTCAATGCCGAACGAGCGCATGGCGCGCCACTTGTAGTGGTCGCCTGCCAGCATCAGCTCGCCAATGCTTTCAAAGCGGTGATCCTTGGCGATCAGCTCGGGGGAAAGATGGCAGTGATAGTCGATAATGGGCATATCCTTGGCGTAGGCATCATAAAGGTGCTGCGCCGTTTTGTTTTTCAGCAAAAAGCTGTCACTGATAATGGTCTTCACGGAAAAATCTCCTTATTTTTCAAATTATCCCCCGAAACGGGGCGGAATTACAGGGTTACGCCATCCTTGAAGATCGAGATCTCGCGGTAGCCGCGCTCCTCGTTCTTGGTCTGCTTGCCGCTTGCCACCTCAAGCACGTAGTCGAAAAACGCACCGTCGATATCCTCACCAGAAAGCGTGGGAGAGGCATCAAAATCGATCCACGCGCCCTTGCGCGCAGCAAGGTCGTGGTTGGTGGCGACCTTTACGGTGGGGACGGGAGCGCCAAGCGGCGTGCCGCGCCCGGTGGTAAACAGAATGAGGTGCGCGCCGGCAGCGGTGAGATTGGTGATGGCAACGATATCGTTGCCCGGGCCGTTGAGAAGCGACAGACCGTTTTTGCTCAGCACGTCGCCGTAATCCAGCACGTCCACCACGGGAGCAGAGCCGCCCTTTTGCACACAGCCAAGCGATTTTTCCTCAAGGGTGGTGATGCCGCCCTTCTTGTTTCCGGGCGAGGGGTTTTCGTACACCACCTGTCCGTGTCGCTTGTAATAATCCTTAAAATCGTTGATCAAGGCAACGTTCTTTTCAAACACCTCGCGGGAAACGCAGCGCTGCATCAGCAGATGCTCGGCACCAAACATTTCGGGGACCTCGGTCAGCACACAGCTGCCGCCCTGCTCCACAAGGGCATCGCAAAATCGCCCGACAAGAGGGTTGGCGGTGATGCCGCTGTAGCCATCGCTGCCGCCGCATTTTAATCCGACACGCAGGTAGCTGACGTTTATGGGGGTTCGCTCAAAGCTTGCGGCGTACGCCTGCAGCTCGCGGATGATACGCGTGCCCTCGGCGATCTCGTCCTCTACGTCCTGGCAGTTGAGAAATCTCACCCGTTTGGGGTCGTATTCGCCAAGATGCTGCTTGAACACTTCAATATTGTTATTCTCGCAGCCAAGCCCCAGCACCAAAACGCCCGCGGCGTTGGGGTGCCTCACGAGCCCTGCCAGAACCCTTTGCGTAAGCGTTTGGTCGTCCCCCAGCTGCGAGCAGCCAAAGGGGTGCGGAAAGGCAAGCGCACCGGTCAGCGCGGCAAGCCGCTCGGAGATCTTATTGACACACCCCACGGTGTTAACGATCCACACCTCGTTGCGGATGCCCACGTCACCGTTCTCGCGCAGATAACCCATGAAGGTCCTTTCACTTACACGGGTGGGAAGATCAACGGCCTTTTCGGTATACGTATAGGTCAGATTATCTGACAGGTTTGTGGCAAGGTTGTGCGTATGCACGTGCTCCCCTGCCTTGATATCGCAGGTCGCGTGGCCGATGGGGTTGCCGTATTTGATCACGTTCTCCCCTTTTTTGATATCCACGCGCGCGTACTTGTGCCCGTTTTGCAGATCCACCTCTACGTTATCCAGCACATGGATCAGCACGACGTCACCTCCGGCAAAAGATCGCTGAGGTCCTCGCCCCAGAAATCGGTGTTTGCCAGGATATCGGCAACGCTGCGCTCGCGCATGAACTGCATTACGGCAGGATCGTCGTTGGGGGTAGAGGTCTTATAGAATTCGATCAGCTTGGCAAAGGCAAACACAAGCGTTTTGGGATAAGTGCCATAGCGCTTTTTGTACTCTAAGATAGAGGGCAGCACGCGCACCTTGAATTTGCTCACGGAGTTGAGCGAGATGGAAGCAAGGTAATGCTTGATGTAGGGGTTTTTGAAGCGCGTCAGCACGTTCTCGGCATAGTCCAACAGCTCCTCGCGGGGCAGATCAAGCGTGGGAATGATCTCCTCAAACACGCACTTGCGCACGTAGGCGTACATATCCTTATCGTCCATGCAGGATTTGACGGTGTCAAATCCGGAAAGCAGCGCAAAGGGCACCATAGAGGTGTGCGCGCCGTTGAGGATGCGCACCTTGCGGGTGCGGTATTTTTCAAGGGCATCCTTGGTGATGATCACGTTCAGCCCCGCCCCCTCAAAGGGCAGCTCGGCGCCAAGGTCCAGCTCGGTCTCGATCACCCACAGGTGGAAATACTCAGAGGTGTTGAGCAGCTTATCCTCGTAGCCGAGGTCGATCCTCTCGTCCTTGGGATAGCCAGTGTTGATGCGGTCCACCAGCGTGTTGCAGAACACGTTCTCCTGTTCTACAAAGCGCACAAATTCCTCACCAAGATCCCAGAGCTTGGCGTACTGCAGGATCGCCTTTTTGAGGTTGTCGCCGTTGCGGTCGATCAACTCACAGGGCAAAAACACAAAGCCGGGGAGCTTTTTTTCAAGGCGGCGCTGCAACAGCAGCGTGACCTTTGCGGGAAAGCTGACGTCGGGGGCGTTTTCCGGCTTATCCTCGGCGCGGAATACGATGCCCGCCTCGGTGGTGTTGGAGATCACGTAGCGCAGAGTTTCGATCTCGGCAAGGGCAAGATAAGCCTGCAGATCCTCAAAGGGGTTGACGCAGCGCGAGATCACGTCGATCATCGTCTGCTCCACGCCCTCCTCGCCGCGGATAAGATGCGTGTATTTGCACCCCTGCTCCTCCAGCAGTCCGCACATGCCCTGCGCGATGGGCTGCACCACGACAACGCTGCCCTCAAAGTCGGTCTTTTCGTTCATTTTCTGGATCATCCAGTCGGCAAAGCCGCGCAAAAAGCCGCCCTCTCCAAACTGAAGAAAGCGCTCGGTTCTCTTATTGTTTTGTTGCATGTTAGCCACCTCGTCTTTTTATCTCTTGCCCCCGGTAAGGGGCTCTGCCAATATTTTAATACAAAGCGCGCGCAAAAGATAGCAAAATATTGCCTTGTGTGCCCCTTGGTTGGTAAAATGTTGGCATCTGCGCGACAATTTTGCCCCCTAACCTGCCCCCAAAACGCAAAAATGCCGCAATATTTTACAACGCAGGTGCAAAAAAGGCAATATTTTTGCAGAAAGCGAGCGGCGCTTGTGTTATAATGGATACATAAAATTGATGGAGGTATTGTTATGGTTTACGAGAACAATACGGTTAAGGGATTAAAGCTTGCTTACATCGGCGGCGGCTCGCGCGGTTGGGCCTGGACGCTGATGAACGACCTCAAAAAGGCAACCGATATGTCCGGTGAGGTGTATTTGTACGATATCGACCTTGAGGCTGCCAAGCACAACGAGGTCATTGGTAATAAGATCGACGGTGAGGGCTGGAAATATAAGGCAGTTCCCACCATCGGCGAGGCGCTGAGTGGTGCTGACTTTGTCATCATCTCGATCCTGCCCGGCACCTTTGACGAGATGGAGGTGGACGTTCACGCCCCCGAAAAATACGGCGTATGGCAGTCCGTTGGCGACACCGCCGGCCCCGGCGGCTTTATCCGCGCCCTGCGCACCATCCCCATGATGCGCGAGATCGCCGCAAACATCCGCACCTACTGCCCCGATGCTTACGTCATCAACTACACCAACCCCATGGCCGTTTGTGTGGGCACGCTCTACCGCGAATTCCCCGGGATCAAGGCATACGGCTGCTGCCACGAGGTATTTGGCACGCAAAAGCTGCTGATGTCCGCCCTCAAGGAGCTGCGCGGCGTTGAGATCCCCCGCGAGGATATTTGCGTGAACGTGGTGGGCGTCAACCACTTTACCTGGTTCACCTCTGCCACCTATCACAACGAGGACCTGTTCCCCCTGTACACCGAGTTCATCGACAAGAACTATGAAAAGGGCTATAACCGCAAGGGCATCGGCAACTGGATGAACGACTCCTTTACCTCTAATGCCCGCGTACGTATGGATCTGTTCCGCCGCTTTGGCTACGTGGCAGCCGCCGGCGACCGCCACCTTGCCGAGTTTATGGATAACTCCGACTATCTCGCTTCCCCCGAGTGCGTAAAGGACTGGATGTTTGGCCTTACCACCGTGGCATGGCGCAAGAACAACCTGAAAGAGCGTCTGGATCGCTCCGCACGCCTGCTTTCCGGTGAGGAGACCTGGACGCTGAAGGACAGCGGCGAGGAGGGCACGCTGCAAATGCGTGCGCTGCTTGGCCTTTCCACCATGGTCACCAACATCAACGTACCCAACCAGGGTCAGATCTCCAATCTGCCCATCGGCACCATCGTTGAAACCAACGCCGCCTTCCGCGACGGTATTCTGCAGCCCGTGTTTGCAGGCGCCGTGCCGGACAGCATCTATCCGCTGATCGCCCGTGCCGCACGCGAGAACGATATGATCCTTGATGCAGGCTTTTCCGGCAGCCTTGCCTTTGCACGCGAAAAGTTCTGCCAGCTCAATATGCTGAAGGCCTTGACCGCCGAGCAGAAAAACGAGCTGTTTGACACCATGATCAAGGGCACCGAAAAGTATCTGAAGGACTACAAATAATGCAAAAAGGGGGCATACGTGCCCCCTTTTTTGCGCCAAATGCTTGACATTCTCCCCTCTCGATGCTACAATGATGGCAAGGGATAACCCCGATCTTCAAAGACGAAAGGAAGCATCAACATGGCAATTGCAAGAGATAAATTCTGGATGTTTGGTGTCAAGGCGCACCAGGACGACATTTGGTTAAAGCCGGGCTTACACGGCACAAACCCCACCTACCGCTTCCGCTCCCGCATCACCCCTGCCGAGGGGGCGTTTATGCTGGACGTGCCGAATATCCTGATGATCCAATGCGATGGCGAGCCTGCACCCTTCTCCAAGGATGCGCTGGGATATATGGAAAGCTTTTGCCGTATGGACCGCGTGCTGTGGGGCAGCTGCGGCTCGGGCGGATACCGTGTGGGCAACGAGGAAGCGTTTGTGTGTGAGCTGGCGGAAAAATACCCCAACCTCACGGGCGTGTTTATGGACGATATCAACGGCGCGTTCCGCAAGGTGGAGGACCAGGAGGAACGCCACCGTCTGCGCGTGGAAATGGTAAAAGAGGTAAGAGAAAACCTGAAAAAGGCGTGCCGTCCCATGGATCTGTATATCACGTGGTACTGGCACCTGGAGCCTTATCCCGGGCTGATGGATCAGGTGGACGGCGTTTCGCTTTGGACCTGGAACTCCGACGAGCTGCCCAAGCTGCAGGAGCGCTTTGAGGCCATTGAGGATCTTTACAAAGGCAAAAAGATCCTGCTTGGCATTTATATGTACGATTTTTACAACCGCAAGCCCGTGCCAAACGAGCTGATGGAATATCAATGTAATTACGCCCTGGAGCTGCTGAAGGCAGGCCGTATCGACGGCATGATCTTTGAGGCAAACTCCGTGATGGGCGCGGGCCTCCCCTCCGAGTACTGGCTGCGCGAGTGGGTGGAAAGGGTGAAAAACACCAAGGTTCCGGATTAAAATACTGTATACAAGATCACCCCCGACAGAAATTCTGTCGGGGGTGATCTTTCTATATTTCATTCTTCCGCATACAGCTCGTCAAGATGCCATCGCAATGGATTTTCGCAAATGTATTTTACGTGCTCCTCATAATCCTTACGGTTGCGGATGACGTGGTCGTTAAAATGCCGTTGCCATATGTTTGTGCCATATTCTTTGTTTGAAAACCTTTTAAACGTAGATACAAATTGCGACAGCGTTGCATGCTGCCTTGTAGGGGGCGACGTCCTCGACGCCCCGCCATCGCGCACAAACAATATCATATGTATGTGGTTCGGCATGATCACATAACGCTCCACCTTTATATCATCGTAAAAGCTATCCATCTGGAGGATATATTTTTCCGCAATTTTTCCGTATGAAGATAGCTCTCCCTTCCCCGGGGCGTCGAGGACGTCGCCCCCTACGATGTAAGATAAAATCTTATGCCTGTTGTGGGTACATATCGTTATGAAATATGCGCCCACAGAGCTATAATCAAAGTATTGCAGCCTTGTCGGCTTTCTTTTCGGCAATTCCTTTTCGTTCATAACCATTACTTCAAAGCTTATGGCGGCACCGCTGCTCGCTTTTTTGTTTATTCTCTTGCCTTGCCGTTGGCAATGCCTCGGTATTCGTTCAGGAACGCCTCGGCCTTTTTCTCCATACGCAGCGAAACGGTGTTTTCATCCACAAAGCCGATGAGAATACCCATATTGCCAAAGTATTTGTCGATGATCTGCACGCGGATGCGCAGATTGTTTTCTACGGGCCAGTCGGCAGAAAATGCCGCGTCGTAATAATGCCCCGGCTCGTACACGGTGCCCACAAGATCGGAATACCCCTCCTCAGGGAACTTGCCGAACTCGTTGTGCCCAAAGCCGAACACAAAGGATTTTTCACCCTGCGCGTTCTCGTAGGTAAAGGTGCCGACGTCCCCCGCAAAATCCAGGCGGAACCACTTGAGCCCCATCGCATTCTCGTCGCACTCAAACACCTTGCCAGCCACCCGCTCGCTCCACGGATTTTGTGTGGCGCCGGGCAGGAAGAACAGCTTGCGATCTGCAAGATAGGCGGCAAGCTCAGCCTGCGCCTCGGGATCCTCGGGCAGCGACTGGCCGTTCGGGGTGAGCTTGTCAAACACGTGACGATAGAACGGCTCAAATAACTGCTGGTAGCCGTGGGGGTTGCCTTGGTTATCCGAGTTGATGACAAACACAAGATCGTGCACGGGGTCGCACAATGCCACCTGGCAGCCCATGCCGTTCATAGCAAAGCAGCCCTTGGGAGAGCCCCAGAACAGATAGCCATAGGAGGTATCGTGATCGAAAAATCCGTAAATATTGGTGCAGCCAAGCGCGGACACAGCCTTTTCCAAAAATTCGGCATTGAGATAGCGCTTGCCCTGCCAAGTGCCCTTGTTCAGCACAAAGCGCGCAAACAGCAAAAGGTCGGTGGCGGTGCACATCACGCCGGAATCGCCCCAGGAATTGCCGCCCGGGCATTGCAGGCAGTAGGCATCCTCAGAAAAGCCGATCTCGCGCAGCGCCTTATCCTTGAGGTACTCCAAAAACGGCTTGCCGGTCACGCGCTCTACGATCACGCCCAGCATATAGGTGGCAGAGCTGTCATAAGAGAAGATGGCACCCGGGTGCTTGACGGCAGGAGCATCAAAATACACGGCGGTGCGGTCGTCCTCTACCACCTTGAACCAGTTCATGCTGCCCTCGATGGTGGTCTGCATCTTCAGCATATCCTCAATGCTGCTGTTGTGCTGCACCTTCACCTTGCCCGCCTTGACGTAATCCTCAAAAAAATCAAGCAGGTGATCGCTGAGGCGAAGCAGCCCATCCTGCAGGCAAAAGCCCACGGCAACTGCCACAAAGGACTTGGAAACAGAATACATACGGTGCTTGAAGTCCTTGTGGAAGGGGGCGTAATAGCACTCGGTAAACAAAGCGTCGCCGCGCGACATCATCACCGCGTGGGTGGAAAGATTGTGGGCGTCAAGCTCCTGATAAAACGCAAGCAGATCGCGGGAAGAAAGCCCCGCGCGCTCGGGTGTGATAAAATTCATAGTATAAGCCCTCCTCGGGTGCTATATTTTTTCAAGGATATCATAGCACAAAAACACGCAACTTTCTTTTATTATTTTGCTCATTTTAATATAATTTGTAATTTATTGCTCTCTCACTCTTGCATTTTGCGCGCTTTTTGTGTATAATAAAATCAAAGCGCAAAGCAAAGAGAGGTGAGGCAGATGGCAAGGATCGAATGTGTGGAATCCGCCGATTTTTTTATTGAAAAGGATGCACTGAAAATACCGATGCACGCCATGCACCATCACGCCTCCTTCGAGCTGTACTTTCTTGCCAAGGGCGAGCGCGAATATTTTATCGGCGATGAGTTTTTTCAACTGACCGAGGGGGATCTTGCGCTGATCCCGCCCAACATTCTGCACCGCACCGCGGGCAAGGTCGCCACGCGCTATCTCATCTATTTTTCCGAGCAGTTTTTGCACCGCTTTTTCACTTCTGAGCTGCTGCGCCCGCTGCTGGAGCGCCGCACGCTGGTGCATCGCCCCTCACCCGAGGTGCGCGAGCAGCTTTACGGCATTTTTAACACCCTGCTGCTGGAATTTTCTAAAAACGAGCGCGAGGGCACGCCGCAAAGCGAGGCGCTGCTGGCGGGATATCTGTATCAGATCCTGTTTACCCTTTGCTACACGCCAAACAGCTACACGCCCGAGGCGTATAACGACCTGCGCATCAAAAGCATCATCAAATATATCAACGAAAATTATAACCATATCGACAATATCAGCGATCTCGCCGACCATTTCTTTATCTCCAAATATCATCTGTGCCGCATCTTCAACCGCAATTTCGGTGTGCCGTTGATCACCTATCTCAACACCGTAAAGGTGCGCAAGGCGTGCGAGCTGATCAAAGAGGGCAAGCTGAACCTGACCGAGATCGCCATCCAGTGCGGATTTAACTCCTCGTCGTATTTTTGCAAGGTCTTCAAAAACGAAAAGGGCATCTCCCCCACCGAATACAAGCAACGGCAAAAAAAGCAGAAATAAGCATATAAAAAACACCCCGTTACGGGGTGTTTTTTATATGTATTTATTGCTCCTTGGTAAAAAAGCCCTTTAATCAAAGACCGGTACCCAACACAAGCCCTGCAAAAAACATGACTGCACCAACAGCAGCCCCCGACATCCACATCGGAGCGCCACAAGCAGCAATGAATTTTATTCTTCCACATACAGCTCGTCAAGGTGCCAGCGCAATGGATTTTCGCAAATGTATTTTACGTGCTCCTCATAATCCACTCGGTTGCGGATGATGTGGTCGTTAAAATGCCGTTGCCATATGTTTGTGCCATATTCTTTGTTTGAAAACCTTTTAAACGTAGATACAAATTGCGACAGCGTTGCATGCTGCCTTGTAGGGGGCGACGTCCTCGACGCCC
>JAZNNA010000072.1:0-3887 GCA_045580065.1 Eubacteriales bacterium | reverse complement strand
CCTTCTTCGTCGAGGGGGGCGGTACGGGCAGGCTCGGGCATCTCTCCCTGCACCGTCACACTGCGGCCGTCAAGTGACGCAGTCAGTGCGATGGGGCGGTCTGCCCGGATCTCGGCAGAAAGCGCAATCGGGCGGGTACGGGTGATGCCGCGGAAGGGCTCCAGCGCCCGCGAGGCGGCCTTGTCCGCGTCGGAGCGCACGCCGAGCATAGCTGCCGGCGGACGGTTCGGCGTGAAGCCGCGGTAGTAGGCATCGGTGAAGCCGCCGCGTGAAAAAACGGCGGCGAGATGCGCCATTTCCGCCTTGGTGGCGGCACGGCGCTCGTCAAGGAGCTTGCGCCAGACCGAAACGACCTCGCGGACGTATTCGGGGGATTTGAGGCGCCCCTCGATCTTGAGGGAATGTACGCCCATCTCGATCAGCTCGGGCACGTGCGCGGCGAGCGAGAGATCCTTGAGCGAGAGCGGATATTTTCCGCTTGCATCGGGCAGGCGGCAGGGCTGGGCGCACTCGCCGCGGTTGCCGCTGCGCCCTCCGACCAGCGAGGAGAACAGGCATTGTCCGGAATGTGATACGCAAAGCGCGCCGTGTACAAACACCTCGGCCTCCAGCACGTCTGCCTGCAAAAACGCTTGCAGATCGGCGGCAGAGGTTTCGCGCGCAAGCACCATGCGGGAAAATCCGCGCCTTTTCAGCTGCTCGGCGGCAGCGATATTGTGCCCGGAGCATTGCGTACTGGCGTGCAGCTCAAGGTCCGGGAGATGGCGGTGAATGGTATCTGCAAGACCGAGATCGGCTACGATCAGGGCATCAGCCCCCGCAAGATAGGCCTGCTCTGCGGTCTGCAGAGCCTGCGGTAGCTCGCGGTCGGTCAGCAGGGTGTTGAGCGTAAGGTAGGCCTTGGCACCAAACGCGTGGCAAAGCGAGATGCCCTCGCGCATCTGGTCGTCCGTAAAGTTCTCGGCGCGCTGCCTTGCATTAAAGGCGGTGGCGCCAAAGTAAACGGCATCAGCGCCGCCGTCAAGCGCTGCCTGCAGAGACTGCAGCGAGCCCGCGGGGGCCAGTAGCTCGGGTAGCTTTTTTGTCATACGCGATGCGCAGGCGTGCCAACCACGTCGCCGGCACCCATCTGCTCGTATTTTTGCATGGTGCGCTGCTCCTCGGGCGTGACCTCGATCTCCGGCTCCGGCTCGTAATTCTGATAAGAGGCAGAGGGCTCTCTGGTATCCACGCACATAGCGGCCAGCTTTTCACGCAGCTCTCTCACCTCAGAAAGGATAGAAAGCACCTGGTCGTGCATACGGTCGGCACGCGAGTTCGACTCTGCGTTCTGGCGCACAAGCTTGGCGTTGAGCGAAAACAGAGTGGTGTTGTCCTCAAGCAAGGCGTCGTAAGCACCGCTTCTGACCTGCAGCTCGGCGCGCAGCGTTTCGTTTTCGCCGCGCAAGAGGCTTGCTTCAAAGTTATCTCCGGTGGGATCGGCGCGATGTAAAAACTCCTCAAGCTCCTTCACGCGCTCCTCAAGATGTATGGCGCGCGTGATGTGATCCAGTGCAGCGAGCAGGGCAGCCTCGGTGCGGGTACAGGAGTGACCAGAGGCGGCGGTAAGTGCCTGGATCTGTGCATTCAGCGCTTTGGTGGCGGCATCAATGGTCTCTTGCGTTTCCTCGCAAACGATATTCATGGTAACGTCGGCAACGTTAACGGAAAATTTTTGGCGCATGATGTTCTCCTTTTTCTTGTTCCTCTTGCAAAATGAGGTGATTTGGTGTATAATAAAGGTGCTTTAGCCGTGAAAACGGCTTATTAATACTATTATAATACAAAATCAAGTATTTTTCAAATACTTTTTTCAGAAAGGCGAAATTTTTATGTCGGTATTTTCAAACTGCCGCCGTATCGTTGTCAAGATCGGCACCTCCACCCTTACACACGACGAGGGGAATCTCAATCTTCGCCGCATCGAGTCGCTTGTCAAAACGCTGTCGGATTTTAAAAACGAGGGGCGCCAGGTGGTGCTTGTTTCCTCGGGCGCGGTCAGCGCGGGCGTGGCGCGGATGCGCACGCATCGCCCCACCTGCACAGCTGAAAAGCAAGCAATGGCGGCCGTGGGACAAAGCGAGCTGATGAAGCTGTATTCCCGCCTGTTTTCTGACTACGGGCACACCGTGGCGCAGATCCTGATGACCAAGGACGTGGTGGATAATTCCGATCGTCTTGCTGCCGCTGAGGATACCTTCCGCACCCTGCTTGAAATGGGCTGTATCCCGATCGTAAACGAGAACGACTCGGTTTCTACCGAGGGGCTGAATTTCGGCGGTAACGATACGCTTTCCGCATATGTTGCACTGGTCTGTCACGCCGATCTTCTCATCAACCTTTCCGACGTAGACGGCCTTTACGACAAGGATCCCCACAAGCACGCAGACGCCAAGCTGATCGGCCACGTAAAGGGCATTGACGGGCGCATCCTTGCCATGGCGGGGGGCGCGGGCAGTGAGCGTGGTACGGGCGGCATGGCGACCAAGCTGCAGGCGGCGCGCACCGTGCTGGAGCGCGGCATCCCGATGTACATTCTCAACGGCAAGGATCCCACCATCCTATACGAGCTGCTTGACGGCAAGCACGTGGGCACATATTTCGAGCCCTGAGTAAAAAACACCGCAAAACGGTATCCGTTTTGCGGTGTTTTTTCTATTTTATCTCCCTTAGCAGGGCATCGATCTGCGCGGCGGTGGTCTGCGGCTTGTCGCCAAAGGGGAAGGGGATGCCCATATTTTCATACTTGCTCGCGCACAGGGTACGGAAGGGCAAAAGCTCCACCTTTTGCACACACGGGTAGGCGTTTTGCAGCGCAAAGAGCTGCTTTGTTTCCGCTGCGGTATCATTGATGCCGCTGATGATCACACGGCGCAGCCAGGTGGGGATGCAGCGCGTGTTCAGCTCGCGCAAGAAGTCCTCGGGCTTGTGCATGGGGCACCCCACGTAGGTGCGGTATTTGTCGTCCGTCGGCATTTTGTGGTCCAAAAGGCAGAGGTCCGTCACCGCAAGCAGATCTGCGACCTGCTCGTTCCACAGGCACCCTGAGGTGTCCAGCGCCGTGTGGATGCCAGCCTTTTTGCACAGCGAAAACAGCTCGGTGCAAAATTCGGCCTGCAAAAGCGGCTCGCCACCGGAGATCGTCAGCCCACCCTCGGTGCCGTAATAAGCCCGGTAACGGGTTACTTTTTTAAAGATCTCCTCGGCGCTTGCCTCATAGCCACCGCGAACGTCCCACGTATCGGGATTGTGGCAGCAATGACAGCGCAGGGGGCAGCCCTGCAAGAATAAGACAAAGCGGACCCCGGGGCCGTCAACCGTCCCCAGGGTCTGTACAGAGTGGATGCGCCCCGTCAACAGAGAAGCTCGTGGAAGGTGCGGCTGATGACCTCGCGCTGCTGCTCTTTGGAGAGCTTGTTGAAGTTTACGGCATAGCCGGATACGCGGATGGTGAGGTTGGGGTACTTTTCGGGGTTTTCGTAAGCATCCATCAGCGTTTCCTTGTTCAGCACGTTCACGTTGATGTGGTGCGCGCGCTGCGTAAAGTAGCCGTCAAGGATCGCCACCAGATTGGCTGTGCGGGTGTTGGCGTTGTGGCCAAGCGCCTCGGGCACGATAGAGAAGGTGTTGGAAATACCGTCACGGCAAGCATCGTAGGGCATTTTGCAAAGCGTGTTGAGGGATGCCAGCGCGCCGTTTTGCTCGCGGTTGTGCATCGGGTTTGCGCCGGGAGCGAAGGGCTCGCCCTTCTTTCTGCCGTCGGGGGTGGCACCCGTCTTTTTGCCGTACACCACGTTAGAGGTGATGGTCAGGGCGGAAAGGGTATGCACCGCATTGCGGTAGGTGGG
>JAZNNA010000071.1:0-7644 GCA_045580065.1 Eubacteriales bacterium | reverse complement strand
TACCAAAGGCAGCGGGCACGTACTGGATACGGATGCCAAGCACCACAAGACCACCCAGCAGATACAGGCAAGCCATAATGGGAACGATCTTTTCAGTAACCGAAGCAAGACGGTCGGTACCGCCGATCAGAACGATGCCGGCAAGCGCTGCAACCAGCACGCCGATCACGATCTTTACAACGGTAAGGGCTGTTCCCTCTGCGCCAAACGCGCCAACGGCACCTGCCACGTTCTCGGCGATCGAATTAGACTGTACCATTGCCCCAACGACGCCGAGTGCGATAATAGCTGCCACGGCAAAAAATCCTGCAAGGAACTTGCCGAACTTGCCGGTAAAGGCAGTGCGGATATAGTGAACGGGACCACCCTCAACGGTGCCATCCTCGTTGGTCACACGGGTCTTTTGTGCCAGCACAGCCTCGGAATAGATGGTAGCCATGCCGAAGAAGGCGATGACCCACATCCAGAAGATGGCACCGGGGCCACCGATCAGGATCGCGCCGCAGGCACCTACGATGTTACCGGTACCAACCTGCGCAGCAATCGCGGTTGCAAGAGCCTGGAAGGAAGAAAGGCCACCGCCGTTCTTGCCGCCCTTCAGCTTGATGTTGCCAAATACTTGCTTCATACCCTCACCAAAGCAGCGGACCTGCACAAAGCGGGTGCGAATGGTGAAGAACAGACCGATGCCGACCAAAAGGAACAGCAGCACGTAGTCTGTGAGGTAAGTGTTGATCTTACCTACGATCTCGTTCAGGAAATCCATAAAATCCTCCATTATTTATGCCGCGCGCGTGGCGCGTGCAAATAGAATGTTAAAATTATAGCATATGTTCACCAAAAAATCAACAGAAAAACACAAAAAACACCGCGCGTGCGGTGTTTTTTGTAAATTTATGCAGTTTTTTTGCAAAATGCCTGCTTTTTTTGTAAATTGCCACGACATTTTACAGAGCCTGTAAAGCTTTTTAGTTCTTCAGGCTGTGGATGGGGGCGGGGATACGGCCGCCGCGATGAATGAATCTGGCGGGCGAATACTCGCGCACAGGCATGATAGGTGCGGTGCCAAGCAGGCCACCAAAGTCCACGCTGTCACCCACGGTCTTGCCGTAAGCGGGGATCACGCGCACGGCGGTGGTCTTGGTGTTGGCCACACCGATCGAGATCTCGTCGGCGATGATGCCGCAAATGACCTCCTCAGAGGTGTCGCCGGGCACGGCGATCATATCAAGGCCTACCGAGCAAACGGCGGTCATCGCCTCCAGCTTTTCCAGCGAGAGTGCGCCGCGCTCTACTGCCGCGATCATACCTGCATCCTCGGAAACCGGGATAAATGCACCGGAAAGTCCGCCCACGTGGGAGGATGCCATCACGCCGCCCTTCTTTACTGCATCGTTGAGCAAAGCAAGGCACGCGGTGGTGCCGTGTGCACCGCAGGACTCCAGGCCCATCTCCTCTAAGATATGCGCCACCGAGTCGCCGATGGCGGGGGTGGGGGCAAGAGAAAGATCAATGATACCGAAGGGGGTGTTCAGGCGCTCGGCGGCCTCGCTTGCCACCAGCTGACCGACACGGGTGATCTTGAACGCGGTCTTTTTCACGATCTCGGCAAGGGCGGAAAGGTCGCAATCCCCTGCGCGGCGGATGGCTGCCGCCACAACGCCGGGGCCGGAAACACCCACGTTGATCACGCTATCCGGCTCGCCAACGCCGTGGAATGCACCTGCCATAAAGGGGTTATCCTCAGGCACGTTGGCAAATACCACAAGCTTGGCACAGCCCATCGAATTGTTATCACGGGTGAGGTACGCGGCCTTTTTGATGGTGCTGCCCATCAGGCGGATGGCATCCATATTGATGCCGGCCTTGGTGGTGGCCACGTTGACGGAGGAGCAGACGGTCTGCGTTTCGGCAAGCGCTGCGGGGATCGCCTCGATCAGGTTGCGGTCGCCCGGGGTCATGCCCTTATGCACCAGTGCGGAAAAGCCGCCGATGAAGTTGATGCCCAGCGTGGTGGCAGCGCGCTGCAGAGTGTGTGCCATTTTGAGATATCCCTCGGGCGAGAGGCAGCCGCCGATCAGCGAGATCGGGGTGACGGACACGCGCTTATTGACGATCGGGATGCCGTATTTATGCTCGATCTTCTCGCCGGTCCTTACCAGGTTTTCTGCTTTTTTTGTGATCTTGTCATACACCTTCTGGCACAGACGGTCGGGATCGTCGCTGACACAGTCGAACAGCGAAATACCCATGGTGATGGTACGGATATCGAGGTTTTCCTCGCGTATCATACCGATCGTTTCCAAAATATCAGCCGTATTTAACATGGGAGCGATCCTTTCTTATACGTGGTGCATGGTGTTGAAGATATCCTCGTGCATGGCGCGGATATCCAGGCCCTGCTCGCGCCCAAGGGCGGCAAGCGCATCGGCAAACTTGGAAAAGGAGATGCTCAGCTTGTCGATCTCCACCAGCATGATCATAGCAAAATACTCGGAAAGTACGCTTTGCGTAATATCCACGATATTGGCATTGTACTCGGTGCAAAGAGTGCTGACACGCGCGATGATGCCCACGCTGTCACGTCCGGTAACGGTAATTACTGCTTTCATATTTTTCTCCTTTATAACGGAAAATCTGTGTTGTTATCTATTATAGCATAATGATTTAAAAATTGCAAGTGTCAATCCTTTTTGGGCTTGGGGCGTCTGGGAGCCTCACCCTTTTTGCGCTTGACCGCCGAAAATCCAAAGTGCCCCAGCTGCTTGCCAAGGGCGTAGTAGTCGCCGTGCGCATAGGCGCAAAGCTCCGCGCGCTCAACGTGCAGCTTCCCCCGCTCGTCCAGCAGCGCCTCGTCACAGTAGGCAGAAACGATATCCGCCACAAACATATCGTGTGAGCCCAGCTCCACCACGTCGCAGACCCGGCAGCAAAGAGAAAGCGGACATTCCTCGATCAAAGGGGCGGAAAAATCCTCCACAAAGCTGCGCGTCAGGCCACAGGCGGCAAATTTATCCACCTTAGCGCCCGTGTAGGTGCCGCAGTAGTCCGCCGTGCGCGCAAGCGAGGCGGGGGTGAGGTTTAACACAAACTCGCCACTCTCGCTGATCATGGGGTGAGAAAAACGCTTTTTTCGCACCGATATGTAGGTTTTCGGGGGGATGGTGTTTAAGATCCCCGTCCAAGCAACTGTCAGAATATTATTTTTTTCACGGTTGCCGCAGCTGACCATCACCGGCGGCACCGGCGCCAGCAGCGTGCTGCCGCGAAACTTGATTTTACCCATACCGTTCCCCCGCTAAATTAAAATTTTATGGCTGTAACGGCCGTGGCTCTGCCCGCCGCTGCATTGATCTCAAACAAGGCGCCGTTCGCGCGCACCTCGCCCTGTGCCACAAAAAAGCGCTGCGGCATATGCGTGCGTTGGCGCAAGAGCACCTCGGCAGCGCGCACGCCAAGGATGCCGTCGGTGGGGCCGGTCATGCCAAGATCCGTGATAAAACCCGACCCGTTTGGCAGGATCTGCGCATCGTTGGTCTGTACGTGGGTATGCGTGCCGAAGATGGCGGCAAAGCGCCCGTCGAAGTAGCGCGCCAACGCCATTTTCTCAGAGGTTGCCTCGGCGTGGATATCCAGCACCGCCACGTCGTATCTGTTGCGGTGGATGTCAAGCTCACGCGAAACGGCCGCAAACGGGTCGCCAAGCGGCTCCATAAACACCCTGCCGGAAACGTTGACCACCAAAACCTGCCACCCGTCTGCCGAAACCACCACACGCCCCCCCACACCGGGACATTCCGCGGGATAGTTGCAGGGGCGCACGATGCGCTCGCAATCCTCTAACAGGCCGTGCGCATCGCGGCGATCGTACACGTGGTTGCCGGTCGTGATAAAATCCACGCCCGCATCAAGCAGCGCTTGCGCTGCGGCAGGCGAGATCCCCTTGATATCGCATATGTTCTCTCCGTTTGCGATCACAAGATCGGCGCGGTACTCGGCACGAACGCGGGATAAGTGGCGGCGCAGGTAGGTAAGGGCGGCCTCGCCCACCACGTCACCAATTGCTAAAATTCTCATAAGTGCTCCATCACTTTCTATCGGGGCTTTCTCCCCGCGGTTTCAGTATAGCACAAAACGCCCCCAAATGCAAGGGAAAAGCCTTGAAAAAACACGGGTTTAGGGCAAAATTGCCACAAAAGAAAAATTTCTTTATATATTTTAACCAAATTTTAAAAAAAGCCTTTACAAACTATTCATTTTTTGCTATAATAGGCTTGATCCCTCGCGCGAGCGTTTACATATTTGTAATATTGCGCGGTAACTGCGATCCCTCGCCCCCGCTGACCCGCGTGGGCAAAAATCCACCCATAAGGAGAAAAAAGATGAAAACCATCCGCATTCTGTCCCTTATTCTTGCCCTCTTGATGATGGCATTTACCCTTGTCGCCTGCAACGACGACGAGACCCCTGATGATGGCACCACCCCCGACGACGATGCCAACAAGGTCGTTAACGCCACCGAGATTGAGGTCGTGACCAAGGGCACCCCCAACTACGTCATCGTTCGTGACTACAAGGCCGGCGCTCAGACCAACGAAGCCGTTTCCGCAATGGTTACCGCATTCAAGGACTACCTTAACTGCGAAATCGAGGTTCGTGAGTGCTACAGCGACCGTGACGATGCTCAGGAAGCTGCTCCCGAGGCAAAGGAGATTCTGGTCGGCTCTACCAACCGCCCCGAAAGCGCCCAGGCACTTGACGGCAAGAAGGCAAGCGACTTTGGCATTTCTATCATCGGCGAAAAGCTGATCATTGCCGGCGGCTCCGACGAGGCTACCGCTACCGCAGTTATCCGTTTCATGACCGGCTTTATTTACGAGCAGGGTGATAAGCCCGCCGTAAAGCAGGGCAAGAAGCTCTCTCTCACCGTTACTGCCGAGGCTGCAGGCACCGAGGACTTCAACCGTACCGGTAAGTACTCCTACAACAAGGCTGTTATGTGCGACGCACGTATCGACAGCTACGTTCTGATCTATCCCCGCGATAGCAAGATGACCAACGAGTACAAGGCATTTGCCGACGCAGTTGGCGGCGTTGTTTTCAAGGAAGTTGGCTACGAGCTTAAGGTTTACAAGGATACCCGTGCACAGGGCGATTATGAGATCCTGATCGGCGATACCCTTCGCACCGATGCCGAGCTTGCCGACAAGCTGGATGAGGACGAATACTACATCGCGCTGAACAAGACCGAAAAGGGTGCAGTTCTGACCATCCTGTTTGGCAAGAACGCATACGACGCAGCTCTTGAGGCATTCAACGCCATTATGCCCTCCTCCCCCACGCCCATCGACTTCAACCTTCCCGATGGCTTTGTAAAGACCAATATGCAGTAATGCAATCACCGATCACCCCCACTCTGCCGTGGGGGTGGTCTTTTTTCATTTATTATATACACGCGTGCGCACGCGCGAGAAAGCAAGAAATATGCATGTGGAAATATTTTTTATGCCAAGGGACTTGACATCACGCAAAAAACGTGGTAAAATAATTTTGATTTGAGAATGGCTATGAGGGAGCGAGTAAGGCACTGCCCCATTTCAGAGAGCCGCCGGTTGGTGCAAAGGCGGTAATGCGAGGTGCCCGAAAAACACTCCGGAGCCGGCGGAAGAAAGCCTTTTTGGTGATTAGAACCGCCCGTTTATCGCGTCAAGATATCTAAGAGGGTCTGCTGTGGCAGATCAATATGGGTGGTACCGCGGAAGTTATTTCGTCCCATGTCGTTTTACGGCACGGGCGTTTTTTATTTTCATTTTACAATAAACGGGCTTATGCCCGTATGGGAGGTTCATCATGTTAAGAACACACAACTGCAACCAGCTCGGCGTTGCCAATATTGGCGAGCAGGTCACTCTTACCGGCTGGGTAGAGACCGTGCGCGACCACGGCGGCGTGCTTTTCGTTGACCTGCGCGACCATTACGGCGTAACGCAGATCGTATTTTCCGACGACAAGATGCTTGCAGGCATCACCAAAGAGACTGTGGTGCAGATCTGCGGCGAGGTCACAAAGCGTGACGAGGAGACCGTTAACCCCAAGATCGACACCGGCCTTATCGAGGTCCGCGCTGCAAAGATCGAGGTGCTTGGCCCCTGCCAGCTTGGCCTTCCCTTTGAGATCGATGCCTCTACCCAGACCCGCGAGGAGGTGCGCTTGAAGTACCGCTACCTCGACCTGCGCAACCGCAAGATCCACAACAATATCATCCTGCGCGCCAAGATCCTTTCTTACCTGCGCGCACAAATGGAGGAGCTGGGCTTTTTGGAGATCCAGACTCCCATCCTCACCGCCTCCTCCCCCGAGGGTGCGCGCGACTATCTGGTACCCAGCCGCAAGCACAAGGGCAAGTTCTATGCCCTGCCCCAGGCTCCCCAGCAGTTCAAGCAGCTGCTGATGGCATCCGGCTTTGATCGCTATTTCCAGATCGCCCCCTGCTTCCGTGACGAGGATGCCCGCCAGGATCGCTCGCCCGGAGAATTTTATCAGCTTGACTTTGAGATGTCCTTTGCAACGCAGGAGGACGTGTTTGCCGTTGCCGAGCAGGTGGTATATAACACCTTTAAAAAGTTCAGCAACAAGGAGGTCTCCAAGCCCCCCTTCCGTCGCATCCCCTTTGCAGAATCCATGCTCAAGTACGGCTCTGACAAGCCCGATCTGCGCAACCCCCTGGAGATCAAGGACCTGACCGGATTTTTCGCCTCTCACGATTTCCTTGAGATCAACGGCCGCACCATCCCCTTCAAAAACAAGCTGGTGCGCGGCATCGTTGCCAACTACCTTGTGAAAAAGGATGGCGAGGGTGACGGCAAAAAGGCATTTGAAAAGGCCATCGACACCTACTCCCGCAGCATCGGCATGAAGTTTGGCTGTGGCTATATCACGCTGGAGGGCGGCGAGTACAAGGGCCCGATCGCCAAGTTCCTCTCCGAAGAGGAGAAGACCGAGCTGACCGCGCTTTGCGGCATCAAGGAGGGCGACTCGCTGTTCTTTATCAGCGATGCACCCGCTGTGATCAACTCTCTTGCAGGTCAGATGCGCACCTGGATCGCAAACGAGCTGGGGCTGATCAGAACCGACCGCTTTGAGTTCTGCTTTATCGTGGACTTCCCGATGTACGAGCGCAACGAGGAGACCGGCAAGATCGACTTTACCCACAACCCCTTCTCTATGCCCCAGGGCGGCATGGACGCACTGCAAAACAAGGATCCGCTTGAGATCTTTGCTTATCAGTACGACATCGTATGCAACGGCGTAGAGCTTTCCTCGGGTGCGGTGCGTAACCACAACCCCGAGATCATGAAAAAGGCCTTTGAGATCGCCGGCTACGGCGAGGAGGACGTCAAGGCGAAGTTCGGTGCGCTTTACACCGCCTTCTCCTACGGTGCGCCCCCCCACGCGGGCATGGCTCCCGGCGTTGACCGCATGATCATGCTGATCGCCGAGGAGGAAACCATCCGCGACGTCATCGCGTTCCCGCTCAACGGCAACGCGCAGGACCTGATGATGGGTGCGCCCGGCGAGGTCACCGAGCAGCAGCTGCGCGAGGTCCACATTAAAGTAAGAGATTGACCGCATACTAATTACCAT
>JAZNNA010000070.1:0-9511 GCA_045580065.1 Eubacteriales bacterium | reverse complement strand
TGATGATCTATTGCAGGACCAAGAGCCTGCTGCCCTGTATCCTCACCCACAGCATTTTCAATGGGCTCAGCGCCTTTGCAGGCGAAGCAGCCATGACACCCCAAAGAGAGATCCTCTCCGGCATTTTGCTTGCAGTGATCGCCGGTGGCTATGCGCTGTATCTTGCCCTGGCAGTGAAAGAAGATAAATAATTTGTAGGTGAGATAATGATTATTTTAATTACGGGAGCATCCCATACAGGGAAAACGGCACTTGCTCAAAAGCTACTCGAAAAATTTAAATACCCATATCTTTCAATAGACCATCTAAAAATGGGTTTAATTCGTAGCGGTAATACAGAACTTACTCCTATGAGTGATGATAAGGATTTGACCGCATACTTATGGCCCATCGTCCGTGAAATGGTTAAAACTGCTATCGAAAACAAGCAGAACTTAATTGTCGAAGGCTGCTATATTCCATTCGATTGGCAGAAAGACTTTGACTCCAAATATCTTGAAAACATCAAATATTACTGTCTTATAATGAGTGAGGAATATATCAGAAATCACTTTGCTGAGATAAAGAAATATGCAAATGTCATTGAAAATCGTTTGGATGATGCGTGGTGTACCATTGAGAGCGTTTTGACAGATAATGCGGAAGTCCTCGCCCTAGCGAAAAAGCATAATGCAAACTTTATTCTCATTGATGACCAATACGAGATTAACATTGATTTAGATTGATAAATTCCAATTTGTAGGTGAACTATATGAGAACAAGAAAGGTTGTTGTACTGCCATACGATGTGGCATGGCAATCAGCTTTTGAAAAAATAAAGGGTGAGATTGAAGAAGCAATTGGCGATTTAATCATTGGCATTGAGCATGTCGGAAGCACCTCTGTCGAAGGAATGTCTGCCAAGCCTTGTATTGATATTGATGTAGTTATTGAGGATTACTCGGCATTTGCTGCGGTAGTTGACGGCTTGAAAGCAATCGGCTATATCCACGAGGGAGACCTTGGCATTAAGGATAGAGAGGCGTTTAAGTATTCGGGCAAAGAGCATCTGCAAATGCATCACTTGTATGTATGTCCTAAACACTCGGAAGAATTGCACCGCCATATTATATTCAGAGATTTTCTTCGAAGCAATCCCGAAGCAGTAAAAAAGTACAGCTCGATAAAAGAAAAAGCCGCCGAGCTATTTCCAAATGATATAGACGGATACATAGAGTATAAATCGCCGTGCATTGAAGAACTGTATAAAGAATGCGGTTTGAAATAAACAAATTCCAATTTGTCGAACAGAACAAGAAGAACCCCGACAGACTTCAAAAATCTGTCGGGGTGAATTGTTTGTTTAATAGAGCAAGTGATTTATTTCTCCGATAAGGATAACAACCAAAGGCGCAACGGCTCTTTTTTATACCTCCTGCAGCGCTTCCCGCAGGGCCTTGGCAAGCTGATCGGGGCAGGACGTTTGCTTAAAGCCGCAGCGGATGCCGGAAAGGCGAGCGATCGCTTCCTCAGCGCGCATCCCCACCACAAGTGCAGAAATGCCCTGTGTGTTGCCGTGGCAGCCGCCCTGAAAGCGGACCGCCCGGATGATATCATCCTCTAACTCGATCTCAATGCTGCGCGAGCAAACGCCGCGCGGCGTATAACGTGTTTTTTTCATAAAAGCTCCTTATCCCAAATGTACGTAGCGCTCGGTGATCCGTGCGCGCGGCGCAAACAGCGCCAAGTATGCTTCAAAAACCTGAATGGCACTCTCGTCCTCGGCGTAAAATTCCGGGTGGTAGAACACGCCGTCCTCGCCGTAAGGGGCGGTCAGGGTGTCGATCGATTTCAGCGAAAGGCCGGAAAGCAGCGCGGCGTGCAGCACGTCGGGCAGCGAATGCTCATCCTCCTCAAACAGCGCGCAGGAGAGCAGCTGCTGGCAGCGCCCCTTGGTCGCGGGGGATTGATACAGCCTCGTCAGCAGCGCCATGGAAACGGTGCGCCCCTCGTCGGGGTAGGGGACGTCGCAAACGTGCGTGATGCGCAGCTCAAAGCGGTCGATCTCCTCGTAGAGGCGGCGGAATTTCCCCTCGCGCGAGTCGCAGACGGGCAGCAGCGCAAAATCTGCGCGCCCGTTTGCCAGCTCCTCGCATACCGCAGCAAACGAGGGGACGGTAACGGGGCGGGGGAGCGGCAGCACGCTTTCAAAGCGGCGCAGCGCCTCTCTTGCAAAAAAGCTGTCAAAAAAGGCAACGCGCGCGGCGGGCGGGGCGGGGGGAAGCGGCTCCTCCTCTGCATAGGGCGAGGCAATGCGCTTGCCGTATCCGCGGCAAAAGGCCACCTGCTCCTCGGTCGTCATCTCGTGCAGGGGGAGGGCGTCCCGGGGTGCTTTCCCTTCGGGAAAGGACCACAGTGCCCGCAGCGCCGTGCTGTCCCACAGCTGATCCTTGGCGGCGGCCTTTCCCATCTGCTCTGCCTGCAGCAGTCGCAGCTCGCGGTTTTCCGCAGCCGCCTCGCGCCATAGCGACAGATTGTCAATGGCAACCTCTAAGGGCGCTTTCATTGTGTCAGATCCTCAAGCAGGCGATAGCTCTTTTGCAAAAATGCCTGCATCTCGTCGGCGTTTAGCTTGCGGTAGGAAAGCTGCGAGAGCTGCCAGAGGTATTCTGCCAGTTGCGTAGCGCGTTCGCCGTTTTCCTGTGCCATGCTGCAAAGCTTTTTCGTGAGGGGAGAGGCAGTGTTCAGCAAAAGCGAGGCATTCTGGGGCAGCTCGTCTGCCACCTGCTCGCCGTTTGCAATGCGGTACATGCGCATGGCATCCTGCATACGGCGGAAGTCCTCGGGAATGTTCAGCATCACGGGGATCTCCGCATTTTTCAGCGCCTGCAGCGTTACGGCAAGCTTTTCATTGCCGCTTACCTTGCGGAACAGCTCGCAAAGCGCATCGCCCTTCAGCTCGCTTTCCTCGCCCTTCAGTACGTCGGAAAGGTCGGCATCCACGCGGCGGAACTTCACCTCGGGCTGCTTTGATTCCACAACCGCCACAAACTGTGTGTCCATCATGCCGTCAAGCACCGCTACGGGGATATCCTGCGCCGCATAAAGCGCCACGTATTGTGCCTGCAGCGCCGCATCGGTGGTGTAAAGCACCGTGTTTGCCTGGCGCTCCTTCACGGCCTCAAGATATTCGCTGACCGTCAGGTATTTGCCCTCGGTGGTCTTTAACAGAATGGCACCCTTCACGCGGTCGTAAAACTTTTCGTCGCGCAGCGCGGCGTACTCCACAAAGGTCTTGATATCGCCCCATACCGATTCGTAGTGCTCACGCTCGCTGTTGCAAAGCGATACCAGCTTATCGGCCACCTTTTTGACGATGTGCGCCGAAAGCTTGCCCACGTAGCTGTTGGTCTGCAGATAGCTGCGCGAAACGTTCAGCGGCAGCTCGGGGCAGTCCAGAACGCCCTTCAGCATCAGAAGATAGTCGGGCACGACCTCCTTGATATTGTCCGCCACAAACACCTGGTTGTAATACAGCTTGATCTCGCCCTCAAGCGAGTCGTACTGCGTGTTCAGGCGCGGGAAATAGAGGATGCCCTTGAAATTCAGCGGATAATCGGCGTTGAGATGGATCTGGAACAGTGGCTCACGGTAATCGTCAAATACCTTGTGATAAAAGGTCTTATAGTCCTCGTCCGTGCAATCTGCAACCGGCTTTTGCCAAAGGGGAAGGGTGTCGTTGATCGGCTTTTCCTCCTCTCCCTCCTTTTTTTCCTCGCCGTCGTCAAAATAGATCTCCACGGGCATAAATGCGCAGTATTTTTCCAGCATCTCGCGGATCTTCACGGGGTTGAGATAGGCGCTTTCCTCCTCGGCGATATACAGGATCACCTGCGTGCCGCGCTCCTCGCGCGTGCCGGGCTCCAGCTCGTACTCACCCTCAGCGTTGCAGACCCAGCGCACCGCAGGGGCACCGGTAAACGAGCGCGTGCGCACCTCTACCGTGTCGCTGACCATAAAGGCGGAATAAAATCCAAGGCCGAAGTGGCCGATGATGCCGCCCTTTTCCGAGGAATTTTCTCCCTCATACTTCTGCAAAAAGTCCACCGCGCCGGAAAGTGCGATCGAGCAGATATACTTTTTCAGCTCCTCCTCGGTCATGCCGATGCCGTTGTCCTCAACGCTTAAGGTCTTGGCGGTCTTGTTCAGCACAACGTTGATGCGATAAGGGGTGTCGTCGGTTGCAGCCTCGCCAAGAGATTGCAGTCTTTTCAGCTTGGTAATGGCATCTGTCGCATTGGAAACGATCTCGCGCAAAAAGATATCCTTTTCAGAATACAGCCATTTCTTGATAACGGGAAAAATGTTTTCTGTGTTGACGGAAATTCCGCCCTTTTGCTTTTCATTCATAGCTTTTCATCCTTTATAGAAAGATTCGTTTTTATAGAAAAGGGAAGCCGTGTGGCTTCCCTTTGAGATTATTTCTCCTCTCCGGGAGAGTCGAAGATCGAGCGTTGCTCGTATTGCTCATCCTCATCGGAAAGAAGGGCAGGGGGCTCCTCGTCTGCGTACTCCTCGTCGCCGGGGGCGTCCTCCTCGTCACTCAGTGCCTCTGCAGGAGTTTCAAGGATTTGCTCGATGATGGATTTACGGGGCTTTTGCTCCTCAAACAGCGAGGGGATCTCCTCCTTGAGATAGTCCTCGGACAGGGGGAAGGTGTGTGCTTTGTTGAACACGGTGGCAAGCAGGCTGAACGAGCGCAGGAAGCGCGCAACGGCGATCAGTGGGCCAACCAGGATCGGGAAGCCGATCAGCGTCCAGCACAGATAGAATTTTTGCGAGATGATCGGTTGCTTGTTGTTTTCTTCAAGGTAGCTATTCATGCGCTTGATCACCTGGCAATGCCAGATCAACGGGAAGATGCCAAGCGTGATCACAGAAAGCAGCAGGAAGGAAACAAAGCCCCACGTGCGCTTACCGTCGCGGCGGCAGGCAAGGTTGATGCTTTGCGCGATCACCTCTACCGTATACAGCGGGTAAATGCCAAGTGTAACGATAGAAAGCAGGAACGAGCGCCAGAACAGCCGGTTTGTGTGCATACCGTTTTTGGCGATATCGTGAAAGATGCCGCCGGAATGGTCGGCAGGGATGGGCTTGACGGAAAACAGTCGCTGGAAGAAGCGTCCGATTGCCAGGAACATGCTGCGGATGCCACGGCTGAAGGCATTTGTGTGCAGCTCCTCATCCTCCACGCGGCGCACCCACAAAACAAAGCGCTGCGTCAGCGTGGTGTCGTTCTTTACAACGTCCTGCGGGCGGATAAAGGCATCGGCGGGGTAGTATTCCTTGAGGTCGGTGGTGTGTCCCTTTTCCTTCAGGCGGTGCTTGACAAGGTCGTCAAGCAGCGTCATGATCAGGGCGAACAGCGGCACGCCGATCAGCATACCGGTGATGCCGAATATGCCACCCATCACAGTAACGGCCACGATCACGCCAAGCGAGGAAAGGCCGGTCTTGTCACCAAGGATCACAGGGGCGATCAGGTTGCCGTCGATCTGCTGTACTACAAGGATCAGCAGGGCAAATACAAGTGCCTTCCACGGGTCGGCAATAAAGATGATCACACCCGAGGGGATGGCGCCGAGGAACGGGCCGAAGAAGGGGATGATATCGGTCACACCGATGATCACCGCGATCAGAATGGGGTAGGGGATGTTGAATATGGTGAATAGCACCATGCAAACCAGCATCACCATAAACGAGTCGGCAAGCTTGCCGATCAGATAACCGCCGAACTTGTTGTGCGCGGTGGAAAAGTAGTGAAGCAGCTGCTTTTCTACCTTTTCGGGGAACAAGGCACGGAAGGCGCGGCGGCAGCCGGCGTTCAGTCGCTCCTTGGAAAGAAGCACGTAGATCGAAATGAAAATACCAACGATGATATTTTTCAGCGCGGTCAGCGTGCTGCCCGCGATAGAGGAGATGTTGGAAACGATCCAGCTACCGGAGGTGCCAAGCAGCTCGATCACCAGGGTCAGCAGCTTTTCTAGATTCAAAAAGTCACTGCCGTCCTCGGGGCGCGCAATGGGGAGCTTATCCAAAAGGGCGTTGATCGAGTCGATCACACGCGCCACGTAGGAAAGGCCGTTGGTCTGCAGGTTTCGCACGCTCTCAATCACGTTGGGGATGATCAGCCAGACAAAGCCGGCCAGGATCAAAAGCAGCAAAAGGTAAGAAAAGAGCATCGAAAGCGCGCGGTTTACGGTGCGCTTTTTGATCTTGTTAAACAGCTTGTACTCGAAAAATCTTAAGAAAAAGTTCAGGATGTAAGCGAGTACAAGACCGATCGTGATGGGTGCAAGAATGCTGGAGAGGGTCTTAAGCGGGCTTAAGATGGCATTCAGATTGGCCAAGGTCAGCACCGCAAAAATGCCGATCAGCGTGATCGCGATCACGTGTGAGAGCGTAGCGCGTGGCTTTTTGGGGGCCGGGGCCTGTTGACGTTCGTCTTGCATGGCAACCTCCTTTGACAGAATGCGCGCAAATGCGCGTGTACTATATATTATAACATATTTTAGACTTTCGTCAAGGTAAAATTGCTTTTCTAAACAAAAATTCATAAAAAATTGCCAAAATCTTGCAAAGCGGGCGCGTTTGCGGTATAATAAGAGTAGCACAAAAAAAGGGGGGAGCACCGTGACGGTCACCAAAAAGGCCAATGCAAAGATCAATCTGATGCTTGACGTTGTGGGGCGCCGCCCCGACGGCTATCACGATCTTGTCACCGTGATGCAGGGCATCTCGCTTTTCGATACGCTTCACGCCACGCGCCAAGCGGGAGAGGGGATCGCCCTTTCTGACAACGTGGGGCTGCCCACTGACGAGGAAAATCTTGTGGTGCGCGCGGCAAATGCATATTTCAAGGCAAGCGGCGCGCCCTTCGGCGTTTCCTTTGTGCTGGAAAAGTATATTCCGATGCAGGCGGGGCTGGGCGGTGGCTCGGCGGATGCGGCGGCGGCACTGCACGCCTTGAACGCCCTTGACGGCGACCGCTTTACACCTGAGCAGCTGTGCGGGATCGCTGCCACTGTGGGTGCCGACGTCCCCTTTTGCGTTGTGGGCGGCACGCGTGAATGTCGCGGCATCGGCGAGCAGATGACTCCCGTTGCAAGCTCCCTCAACTGCTTTGCAGTTGTTGCTATGAACGGAGAGGGGGTCTCCACCCCCCGCGCCTTCGCGGACCTGGATGAAAAATACGGCGATTTCGCCGCCTGCTCCACCGCGGCTGAGCAGGGCTTGTCCGCTTTGAAAAAAGCATTGGCAGCAGGGGAGCTTGCAGCCGTTGCCCCCTTGCTTTATAACCGCTTTGAAGAGGTGATCGCGGCCAAGCGCCCCGCTGTTGGCGCCCTGAAGCAATCACTTTTGCAGCACGGCGCGCTTGTTGCACAAATGAGCGGCAGCGGCCCTGCGGTCTTTGCGCTGTTTGAAAGCAAGCAAGCGGCAGAAAAAGCCTGCGCCGCGCTTTGTGCCACGGGTGTGCGTGCCTTTACGGCAGCGCTTATATGATAAAAGGCAGGCCGCACGGCCTGCCTTTTATCATTCAAACACCGTTTCCACCAGCCTTTGCGCGCAAAGGGGAGAGTAGGTCCAATAGTCCAGATGCCGCGTGTGGGTGTGATCTACAAAATATTTCGGCGGCTGCGGCTCCTCGGGGGCGGGATAGGAGTCGATGATCACCAGCTTGACCTTCATACGCTCCGGAATGATGCTTTTTATGTACACCGCCGCCAGATCTCCTACCGCTGTGCGCACGGGTGTGCCCGCGTTGCCGCGCAGCTCCGCAAGCCCGGCAAGATTGGGCGCAAGCTCCACAAAAATGCCGTAGCTCTCAATGCTGCGCACGCGTCCCATCACGGTTTCACCGGCGCGAAAGCAGGCGGCGTTTTCCCCCCACGTGCCAAGCAGCTCCTTCAGGGTGACAAAAATGCGCTGCAGCTCGTGATCAATGCTTTTTACAGCCACCTGCAGCGGCATACCGCATGCAAGCCGCTCGCGTGGGTGCGTAATGCGCGATACCGAAATACAGTCAATAGAAAGCAGCGATGCGATTCCGCATCCGATATCCAGAAACGCCCCGTAATTTTCCAGATGCGTCACGCGCGCCTCTATGATGTCGCCGGGGGAGAGCGCCTCGAACAAATGCGCTGCGCACTCTGCCTGTGCCGCACGGCGGGAAAGCAGCGCCACGCGCTCGCCCCCCTCCTCAGCAAAGCCCGTCACCTTAAAGCATACCTGCTTGCCCACGCGCGTCAGAACCGCTATGTCCTTTACGTGCTCGCCGGGGCGGCACCATACTGCCTCGTCACGCGTGATGATGCCGCGCATGCACCCAAGCTCCACCTGTAAGCGCATCTCGCTGTCGCAAAGCAGGGCAGGGGCCTCCAGTATCGTGCCCCTTTGCATGGCGCGCTCCAGCGCCACCGGTGAGGAGAGCGCCTCGCGGTTTTCCTTCGTTTCATATAAAAGCCCCTCCGGGCGATACGTCGATCTGTTCATTTTCTACCTCCCAAACGCTTTTGTGTACATTCTATGCACGTCTGCACAAAAATAGAATTGTAAAGAAATCGTAATGGCGAATTAGAAAAAGCGAGCAAAATATACGAAAAACGGAGAAAACGAGAGGATTGATAATGCTAAATTAAAATTTTCAAAAAAAGTTTCAAAAAAGTGTTGACAAGCAAAGTGAAAGTATGTTATAATGTGCAAGTCCGAAAAACTCAAACAATATTTATGGAGGAATTTTCAATGTCTACTTTTATGGCAAAAGCAGAAACCATTGAGCGTAAGTGGTATATCATCGATGCCGCCGGAAAGCCCCTTGGTCGCACTGCTGTGAAGGCCGCTGAGATCCTGCGCGGCAAGCATCGCCCCGAGTTCACTCCTCACGTTGACTGCGGCGAGTTCGTTATCATCATCAATGCTGAAAAGGCTGTTCTTACCGGCAACAAGCTTGAGGACAAGTACTATCATCATCATTCCGGCTATATCGGTGGCCTGAAGTCCATTCAGTACAAAAAGCTGATGGCAACCCGCCCCGAGATGGCTATGGAGCTGGCTGTTAAGGGCATGCTCCCCCACAACGCTCTGGGCGCAAAGGCTTTCAACCGCCTCAAGGTTTATGCAGGCGCTGATCACAAGCACGCAGCTCAAAAGCCCGTGGAACTGTAATTGGAAAGAGAGGTAAAGAAATATGTATACAAGTGCAAAGCCTTATTTCTACGGCACCGGCAGACGTAAAAAGTCCATCGCCCGTGTTCGCATCGTTCCCGGCACCGGTGTTATCACCATCAACGGCCGCGACGTTGACGATTACTTCGGTCTTGAAACCCTTAAGCTCATCGTTAACCAGCCCTTCGGCGTAACCGAGACTCAGGGTAAGTTTGATATCATCGCTACCGTTAACGGCGGCGGTCTTTCCGGTCAGGCAGGCGCAATTCGCCACGGTCTTTCCAGAGCTCTCGTTCAGGCTGATGAG
>JAZNNA010000069.1:0-2160 GCA_045580065.1 Eubacteriales bacterium | reverse complement strand
AGAGGCAACTCCCCGGCCCACAGACCGACATGGCTACGCTCCGGCGTCCTCCCCCTCGCCTGCGCTCGGCACCTCCCTTGAACCAAAGGAGGCGCTCAGTAGGTGCGAACACACCAAATGTACCAACGTGCGGCAATACGCCTTGCAACGAAGTCGGAGGCCAATCGGTCTTAGGAAGACAAGGTAGAGAGTCAACTCCTTGGCCCACAGAACGACATGGCTACGATCCGACTTCGTGTCACCCTGAGCGCAGCCGAAATCCGAGCGAAGCGAGGATCAAACGGCGAAAGCGCCGTTTGGGATCTCGGACGAAAAGAGAAACCAATACGCCATAGAGTGGGGCGTCGAACCACCTCGCTGCGCGAGCTTAGTCGCCCCCTACAGGAATAGCGGTTCGCCAACATACCGCGCGCTTTGTTTGCGCTCATCCAAGGCTCCCCTGTGCAAGGGGAGCTGTCAGCAAAGCTGACTGAGGGGCTGTTTTTTAGTTTGTGTTTGATAATCCCTCCGCCTCGCCTGCGCTCGGCACCTCCCTTGAATCAAAGGAGGCGCTCAGTGAGTGCGAACACACCAAATAAGCCTATGTGTGACAATACGCCATACAGGCGGACCGCCGGGGACGTCGGTCCCTACAAGAATAGAGGTCCGCCAACGTGTCTCTCCGCAAGGCGGGCGGGTTTTCTTTAAAAAGCACTTGAAATCTGCACCGTCCTGTGCTATACTACTGTCAAAGGCCCCGGCGGCCACGGATCGCAAAGGAGATTTTTATGGACATCACAAGATTTTTGGCAAAAGAGGGAGAGCTCCCCTTGGATCACATCATCACTGACGGCGGATTTTGCGGCATTTTCCGCCGTATCGCCTGCGTTGGCGACAGCCTTTCCTCGGGAGAGTTCGAGTCCTTTCAAAACGGCAAAAAGGGCTTTCACGACCATTACGAATACTCCTGGGGGCAGTACATCGCGCGCAATATCGGCGCCACCGTTTACAATTTTTCAAAGGGCGGCATGGATGCGCGCACCTATTGCGAAAGCTTTGCCACCGAGCGCAGCTTTTGGGATAAGGACAAAGCGGCACAGGCCTATATCATCGCGCTTGGTGTAAACGACGTTTCGCGCATCATGGAGGGCAATATGGAGTTTGGCTCTATCAAGGACGTCCACCCCGAGGATCACGAGAAAAACGCCAAGACCTTTGCGGGCTATTACGGCAAGATCATCTCCAAATACAAGGAGATCCAGCCCCGCGGCATCTTCTTTTTGATGACGATGCCCAGCCACCACCAAAAGGACGAGCGCGGCGAGTATTACGACCGCCATCAGGCACTGCTGCATCAGCTGTGCGAGCTGTTTGACAACTGCTTTGTGCTGGATTTCCGCAAATATGCCCCGGATTATAACGACGATTTTAAAAAGAACTTTTTTCTTGGCGGGCATATGAGCCCCACGGGCTACGTGCTGACCGCCAGAATGGTAGAAAGCTATATCGACTATCTGATCCGCCACAACGTGCGCGCCTTTAAGCAGGTTGGGTTTATCGACACCCCGCACGTAAACGAAAACGAGCTTTAAAAACACAAAAAAAAGCCCCACGTGGGGCTGTTTTTTGTGTTTTACTTCATTTTTGGGGTTTTGGGGACTTTATGAAATGGGCGTACCTGCCACCCAATCTGCAACCGAGGCGTATCTCAGGCCGTTTGCCGTGATCGCCTTAACGGTAGCGCCTTCTTCAATGGTGATCGCCGTAACGTTTTTGGCATTTGTCAGATCCAGCACGTCAACGGTAGCACCGCTCTTGATGGTAACGCGCAGCTTGTAGGAAGCGCCGACGGTCTGCACCACCTCCATCAAGCCAACGTGACCGCCGCTGTTGACGGTAACGCCGTTCAAGGCACTTACGGGCGTGATACCAGATGCCCGGATATGGTTGACGTAGCCACCGTCTTCAACGGTTACGCCAGAATGCTCCCACATATAGATCGAGCCGATCTTTGTGCCGCTTTCAACATATGCAGAGGTATTATTGGTCAGCGCCACGTCATACATCGGGTAGCCCTCAAACGCTTCCAGATCCACCAGCTTGTTGCCGGCGATGGTGCAGTTTTTAAAGGTCACCTTACCGTAGCAGATCAGCGCCATGGCAAAGGGGTTGGAGCCGGGC
>JAZNNA010000068.1:0-9031 GCA_045580065.1 Eubacteriales bacterium | reverse complement strand
CTTGCCTCGGTCTGGATCGGCATTGGCAATGCCGTGATCGGCACGCTGATCGCCTGGCTGGTGCTGGCGCGCCGCACCAAAAACATGACCCAGCGGCTGCAATCCAAAACCATGCCCGAGTTTTTCGAAAAGCGTTATGGCAGCAAGCGTCTGAAGCTTGCAAGCGCCATCATCATCTTCGTTTTTCTGATCCCCTATTCTGCATCGGTCTATAACGGTCTTTCCTCTTTGTTTGAGATCGTGTTTAACATCCCCGGCTGGATCGTGATGGTGGCACTTGCCACCCTCACCGCGCTGTACCTGTTCTTCGGCGGCTATTTCGCCACCGCCCTTTCCGACTTTATCCAGGGCATCGTGATGCTGGTGGGCGTGGTGATCCTGGTGATCTGCCTGCTCTCTCACCCCGACGTATCCTTTGACATTTCCCGCCTGACAAGCGATCCCCTGCTCACCTGGCACACCTTTGGCGCCACTGACAAGGGGCTTTACGGCAGCACCGCTTCCCTGCTTTCTCTCATTATGCTCACCTCACTTGGTGTGTGGGCACTGCCGCAAACGGTACATAAGTATTATGCCATCCGCGACAAAAAGGCGATCACACAGGGCGTGGTGGTCAGCACCGTGTTTGCGCTGATCATCGGCTTTATCGCCTACTTCTCCGGCGCACTCAGCAATCTGTTCTCGGATCCTGCTATTCAAAGCGCCCCCCACTCGCAGGTGGTGCCGCAAATGCTGCTGATCGCCATCCCCGTGGGTCTTACGGGTCTGATCGCCGTGCTGATCCTTTCTGCCTCGATGTCTACCCTCTCCTCGGTATCGCTTGCCAGCGCCTCGGTGGTGGCGGTGGACCTGTATAAGGGCAGCATCAACAAAAAGGCAAGCGACAAGCGCGTAAACACCGTGATGCGCGTGCTTTGCCTTTGCTTTATCGGCATTTCCGTGCTGCTTGCCGTTCTCAACGAAAAATTCGGCATTGCCGCCATCGCCTACATGATGGGCATCAGCTGGGGCACGCTTGCCGGCTGCTTTATCGGCCCGTTTGTGCTCGGCCTGCTCTCCAAGCGCATCACCCGCCCCGCCGTATGGAGCTCGATCGCAAGCTCGCTTGTGCTGACGGTGGTGCTGATCCTTGTGCTTGGCTACAATCATCCTGCCGGTGCCGCAACCCTTGGCGCCGCCATCAAAAACGGCATCTCCTGCTCGCCCATGATCGGCGTTTGCTGCATGCTGTTCTCTCTTATCATCACCCCCGTTGTCAGCCTTTTCACCAGGCGCCCCGACAACGCTGTTATTGAGGCGGCCTTCGATGCCCCTCTCGAAAACGAAATTTAACAGGAGCCTATTATGATCTGGTCAAAAGAAGAAACTATGTCCCGCGCTGAGATCGAAGCGATCCAGCTGGAGCGATTGAAGGAAACCGTAAATCGCGTTTATGAAAAAGTTCCCGCTTACCGTGCCAAGATGGATGCGGCAGGTGTTAAGCCCTGTGACGTGCAGACCCTTGCGGACCTTGCCAAGCTCCCCTTTGTGACAAAGCAGGATATGCGCGACAACTACCCCTTCGGGCTGTTTGCCGTGCCCAAATCCGAGCTTGTGCGCATCCACGCCTCCAGCGGCACCACCGGCAAGCCCACCGTGGTGGGCTACACCCAAAACGATATGGAGATGTGGACGGAGTGCGTATCGCGCATTGCCTGCATGGGCGGCGCCTCGCGTGAGGACATTGCACAGATCTGCTTTGGCTACGGTATGTTCACGGGTGCGCTTGGCCTGCACTACGGTCTGGAAAAGATCGGGGCTGCCATCGTCCCCTCCTCCACCGGCAACTCGGAAAAGCAGATCATGTATATGCAGGATTTTGAGACCACGCTGCTGGTCGCCACCCCCTCCTACGCGCTGCGCCTTGCCGAGGTGGCACGCGAGATGGGCGTGGATCCCATCAAGGACCTGAAGGTGCGCATCGCGCTGGTGGCAGCGAGCTGCTGACCGACGCCATGCGCGAGGAAATGCATAAATACTGGGGCGAGGACGTGCTGATCACCTCTAACTACGGTATGAGTGAGCTGTGCGGCCCCGGTGTTTCGGGCGAGTGCGAATACCTTTGCGGTATGCACATCAACGAGGACTTTTTCATCCCCGAGATCATCAACCCCGAGACCGGCGAGGTGCTGCCCGCAGGCGAGCAGGGCGAGCTTGTGATCACCTGCATCAAAAAAGAGGGCATTCCCCTTATCCGTTACCGCACCAAGGATATCACGCGCCTGTTCTACGAGCCCTGCAAGTGCGGCAGGACCTTCTGCCGTATGGAAAATCTTTCCGGCCGCAGCGACGATATGCTGAAGGTGCGTGGCGTAAACGTATTCCCCGGCCAGATCGAGGAAGTGATCCTGAGCTTTGCAGAGCTTGGCCCGCACTACGAGATCATCGTAGAGCGAGAGGGCTATCTGGATAAGCTGAGCATTCGCGTGGAGCTTTTACACTCCACCGACTCCTTTAAGGAATTGGAAGCACTCTCGGGCGCCGTGCGCAGCAAGCTGCGCACCGTGCTTGGTCTGGATGCCAAGATCCTGCTGGAATCCCCCAACACGCTGCAGCGCTTTGAGGGGAAAGCAAAGCGTATCAAAGACTTGAGAAAGAAATAAGGAGCATATCATGAGTGAAAAGAAAATGATGTTGGGCAACGAAGCGATTGCCCGTGGCGCTTTTGAGGCCGGCGTTAAGGTCTCCAGCGCATATCCCGGTACCCCCAGCACCGAGATCAGCGAATTTCTTGCTACATACAACGAGGTCTATACCGAGTGGGCGCCCAACGAAAAGGTTGCGGCCGAGGTCGCCATCGGTGCCTCTATCTCCGGCGTGCGCTCGCTCGCGTGCATGAAGCACGTGGGGTTGAACGTGGCTGCCGACCCGCTTTATACCTTTGCCTACACCGGCGTGAACGGCGGCTCGGTATTTGTGGTAGCCGACGACCCCGGCATGGCCAGCTCGCAAAACGAGCAGGACACCCGTATGATCGCGCGCGCCGCACATGTGCCCGTGCTGGAGCCCGCTGACAGCGGCGAGGCAAAGGAATTTGTCAAGCTTGCCTACGAGATCAGCGAAAAGTACGATACCCCCGTGATCCTGCGCACCACCACCAAGCTTTCTCACTCGCAAAGCGCCGTGGAGCTGTGCGAGCGCACCGAGATCGAGGATAAGCCCTACGCGCGCGATATGCGCAAGTACGTGATGATGCCCGCCTCTGCCATTGCCCGCCACCCCATTGTAGAGGAGCGCGAAAATCGCCTGGCAGCCGATGCCTGCGAGATGCCCCTCAACCGTGTGGAGATGGGCGATCGCAAGATCGGCTTTATCACCTGCGGCGTGGCATATCAGTACGTGAAGGAGGTCTGCCCCGATGCAAGCGTGCTCAAGCTCGGTATGACCAATCCCCTGCCCATGAAGCTGATCGAGGAGTTTGCCGCCAAGGTAGACACCCTTTACGTGTTTGAGGAGCTGGAGCCCGTGATCGAGGAGCAGGTCCGCGCCCGTGGCATCAAGGTCATCGGCAAGGAGGCCTTTACCCGCCAGGGCGAGTACAGCGCAAACCTTTTGCGCCGCGTGCTGTTTGGCAGCGACGACACCGCCTTTGAAAAGGCAAACGTGCCCGCACGTCCCCCCATTCTCTGCCCCGGCTGCCCCCACAGAAGCACCTTCTCTGTGCTAAGTAAGCTGAAGATCCACGCCGCAGGCGACATTGGCTGCTACACGCTGGGTGCCGTAGCACCTCTTGGCGTGATCGACACCACCATCTGCATGGGTGCCAGCATCTCCTCGCTGCACGGCATGGAAAAGGCAAGAGGTAAGGAGTATATCAAAAACTGGGTCGCCGTGATCGGTGACTCCACCTTCCTGCACACCGGCGTCAACTCGCTGATCAATATGGTCTACAACCAGTCCACCGGCACGGTGCTGATCCTGGACAACCGCACCACCGGCATGACCGGCCATCAACAGCACGCCGCCACCGGCAAAACGCTGAAGGGCAACGACACCTACGCCATTGATCTTGCCGCCCTGTGCCGCAATATCGGCGTGCCGAACGTGATCGAGGTCAACGCCTTTGATGTGCCCGAGCTGGAAAAATGCATCAAGGAAAGTGTTGAAAGCGATACGCTGACCGTGCTGATCGTCAAGGCCCCCTGCGTGCTTCTCAAGGGGCAGAAATTCCCCAACGTGTGCGTAGTGGATGCCGATGCCTGCCGCAAGTGCGGTGCCTGCATGAAGATCGGCTGCCCCGCTATGAGCCGCGGCGAGGACGGCAAGGTCAGAATTGACGCCACCATGTGCAACGGCTGCGGGCTTTGCCGCAATTATTGCAAATTTAATGCCATCAAGGTAGTGGAGAGATAAAGCCATGACGAAAAATATTATGATCGTAGGCGTTGGCGGGCAAGGTACCCTGCTGACCAGTAGAATTATCGGCAAGGCCGCCCTGGAGCATGGCTTTGACGTCAAGATTTCCGAGGTGCACGGTATGGCACAGCGCGGCGGCAGCGTGGTGACCTTTGTCCGCTTTGGCGACAAGGTCAGCGAGCCCGTGGTAGAGGAGGGGCAGGCAGATCTTGTCATCGCCTTTGAGCGCCTTGAAGCGCTGCGCTATGCGCACTTTCTCAAAAAGGACGGCGTGCTTGTGGTAAACGATTGCCGCATTGACCCGATGACCGTGACCATCGGCGCCTGCCAGTACCCCGAAAACATTTTGGAGGAGCTGCAAAAATCTCATACCGTTCACACCATCAACGGCGGCGATATCGCCCTCTCGCTTGGCAACAGCAAGGTGCTGAATTCCGTTGTGCTGGGCCTTGCCGCCAAGTTCCTTCCCTTCTCGCGTGAGGAGTGGCTGGATATGATTGAAAAAACCGTTCCCCCAAAGACCGTTGCGCTCAACAAGCAGGCATTTCTTGCAGGGTACGAAAAATAAAGGAGGATCGCTATGATCTGGAACGAATCAAAAGAATGTATGAGCCGCGACCAGATGACGGCACTGCAGAGTGCGCGTTTGGTCAAGCTGGTAGACTACGTTTACCACAACGTGGATTTCTACCGCAGAAAAATGCAAGCAATGGGCCTGCTCCCCAGTGATATCAAGGGAATCGAAGATATTGTAAAGCTCCCCTTTACCACCAAGGACGACCTGCGTGACAACTACCCCTTTGGGCTGTTTGCCGTGCCGCAATCTCAGATCGTGCGCGTGCACGCCTCCAGCGGCACCACCGGCAAGGCGACCGTGGTCGGATACACCCGCCGCGACCTTGACATCTGGTCTGAGTGCGTGGCAAGATGCCTGACGATGGCAGGCGTCACCAAATCCGACGTCATTCAGATCGCCTACGGCTACGGCCTGTTCACCGGCGGTCTTGGCGCACACGGCGGTGCTGAAAAGATCGGCGCAATGGTCGTGCCGATGAGTACCGGCAACTCCAAAAAGCTGACCACGATGATGCTTGACTTTGGCGCCACCGCCATTGCCTGCACCCCCTCTTATCTGTTACACATCTCCGAGCTCCTGGAACAGGAGGGCATGATCCCCCAGCTCAAGCTGAAAAAGGCGATCTGCGGTGCCGAGCCCTGGACCGAGGCTATGCGCCACGAGGTCGAGCAGCGCCTTGGCATCAAGGCCTATGACATTTACGGCCTGAGCGAGGTCATGGGTCCCGGTGTTGCCTGCGACTGTGACGCACACGCCGGCCTGCACGTATGCGAGGACCACTTCTACCCCGAGATCATCAACTCTGCCACCATGCAGCCCGCTGCCGACGGCGAAACCGGTGAGCTTGTGTTCACCACCCTCACCAAGGAGGGTCTGCCGTTGCTGCGCTATCGCACAAAGGACCTGACCAGCATCGACCGCAGCGCCTGCTCCTGCGGCAGAACCAGCGCGCGCATCAGCCGCTTCAAGGGCCGTGTGGACGATATGCTGATCATCCGCGGCGTAAACGTGTTCCCGAGCCAGGTGGAGGCTGCTCTGCTTGAGGTGGAGGAGGTATCCCCCCACTACATGATGATCGTTGACCGCGTCAATAACCTTGACACGCTGGAGATCCAGGTAGAGATCGACCCCAAGCACATCCCCGACGAGATCCGCGGGCTGGAAGCCCTGACCAAAAAGGTTGGACACGTGATCATGCAGGCGCTTGGTCTGAATGCAAAGATCAAGCTGGTAGAGCCCCAGACGCTGAAGCGCAGCGAGGGCAAGGCCGTGCACGTGATCGACAACCGCAAGCTTTACTAATAAAAAGGAGGATAGCATCATGTCCGCAAAGCAATTATCCGTATTTATCGAAAACAGACAGGGCCGCCTTGTCGAGGTGCTTCAGGTACTCAAGGACGGTGGCATCAGCATCCTTTCCCTCTCTCTTGCAGACACCACCGAGTACGGTCTGCTCCGCCTTATCGTCAACGATCCCGAAAGCTGCAAGGAAAGGCTTTCCGCTGCAGGCTTCTCCACGCTGCTCACCCGCGTGCTGGTCGTTAAGATCTCGCACCAGTCCGGCAGCCTGCAGGATCTTCTGCGCATCCTTGCCGACGCCAACATCGGCGTGGAGTATATGTACGGCCTTTCTATCGACGGTGCCGAGGCATCCGTTGTAATGAAGCCCTCTGACCTGGATGCCGCCGAGGCAGCATTCACCGCCAAGGGCATCGGCTTCCTCACCGCCGAGGATATTTCTAAAATGTAAGAGGGCGCCATGCAATACAACGAAAAAATGTACGGCCTTGGCAGCAAGCGCTCGGTGATCCGCGAGATCTTTGAGTACAGCAAAAAGCGCGCTGCCGAAATTGGCGCCGATAAGGTGTTTGACTTTAGCCTTGGCAACCCCAGCGTAGAGCCGCCCAAGGCAATTTCCGATACCATTATGGCACTTCTTAGCGAAGGGGACTCTACCCTGCTGCACGGTTATACCTCTGCACAGGGCGATGCCAACGTGCGCGGTGCCATTGCGCAAAGCATTGAAAAGCGCCACGGCGTAAAAATGTCGCCCAACCTTATCTATATGACCTGCGGCGCTGCAGCCTCGCTGACCGTTTCGCTGAAAGCCGTGATGAACGAGGGGGAGGAGTGCATCGTGTTTGCCCCCTTCTTTACCGAATATCGCGTGTTTGTGGAAAACGCCGGCGGCAATCTGGTGGTGTCCACGCCCATGGAAAAGACCTTTCAGGTGGATCTTGCCGATTTTGAAAGCAAGATCACACAGCGCACCAAGGCTGTGATCGTCAACTCCCCCAACAACCCCTCGGGCGTTGTGTATTCCGAGGAGACGGTACGCGGCATTTGCGAGATCTTAAAGCGCAAGTCCGCAGAGCTGGGGCACGTGATCTACCTGATCGCAGACGAGCCCTACCGCGAGCTGGTATACGGCGACGTGCAAGTGCCTTATTTGATGAATTATTATAACAACACCTTTGTGTGCTATTCTTATTCCAAATCGCTCTCGCTGCCCGGCGAGCGCATCGGCTACATCGCCGTTTGCCCCGCCATGCAGGATGCGCAAAAGCTTTATCTTGCCGTTTGCGGTGCAGGGCGCTCGCTTGGCTTTGTTTGCGCCCCCAGCCTGTTCCAGCAGGTGGTCGGCCGCAACGTCGACACCACCGTTAACGTTGACGTCTACAAGCAAAACCGCGATCTGCTGCTTGACAACCTCAGTGCTTACGGGTATGAATGCGTCAAGCCTGACGGTGCCTTCTACTTATTTGTAAAGGCGCTGGAAAAGGATGCCGCCGCTTTTTGCGAGCGCGCCAAAAAGCACGAGATCCTGGTGGTTCCCTGCGACGATTTTGGCGTAGAAGGATATATCCGCATTGCCTACTGCGTGGACAAGGGACGCATTGAGCGCGCCCTGCCCGCCTTTGAGGCACTTGCCAAGGAATACCGCAAATAATCTAAAAGGGGAAGGCTCTTTTTAAGGAAAAGAGCCTTCCCCTCTTTCTTTTCGCCCATGCGAAAAGAAATTCACCCTTACCGAAAACCTTTTCAAAAGGTGAAAAAAAAGGGGGATCAAAGGGGATGCGAGCGCAGCTTTTAAAGTGTGGATCGATAAGCACGGGGCGCGCCCGAGGAAAACTCCCTTTAAGAAAAGTCTCCCCCCTTTTGCCTTGGCAAAAAATTCACCCCTACCGAAAACCTTTTCAAAAGGTGGGGTATGAGGTGAATAATGAAATAAAGTACTGATCTTAAAATCATGCGGCACTACTCGCCGGTGGCATAGGCAAAAGCTACGACGCCATCAAGACCTGCAAATTTGGATGCAGACGCTTTGACCGTGATGCGACGGTGTAGAACGCTACTCCAAGCATCATGGGCGAAACGAAAAAGGCACCGCCAAAGCGGCAGGCGAGCTGCCGAGGTCTAAAATTCGAGCGCAAATGGCGTGATCGCGGTGCGCCGGGCGTAGTGACCTACGTCAAGCACCGGGAGCGCGACAAAAAGGGCGTGCAAAAGCACGCCCTTTTGGTTTACGCCGAATTTTAGATCTCGGCGAAGTACTTGATGGTGCGAACCATCTGAGAGGTGTAGGAGTTCTCGTTGTCGTACCAAGAAACAACCTGTACCTGGTAGGTGTCGTCGTCGATCTTAGCAACCATGGTCTGGGTAGCATCGAACAGAGAGCCGTAACGCATACCGATCACGTCGGAGGAAACGATCTCCTCGGTGTTGTAGCCGAAGGACTCGGTAGCGGCAGCCTTCATAGCAGCGTTGATGCCGTCAACGGTGATGTCCTTGCCCTTAACAACAGCGATCAGGATGGTGGTGGAGCCGGTGCAGGTGGGAACACGCTGAGCAGCGCCGATCAGCTTGCCGTTGAGCTCGGGGATAACAAGACCGATTGCCTTAGCAGCGCCGGTAGAGTTGGGAACGATGTTCTGAGCGCCTGCGCGAGCACGGCGGAGATCACCCTTTCTGTGAGGACCGTCGAGGATCATCTGGTCACCTGTGTAAGCATGAACAGTGGTCATGATGCCGCTCTGAATGGGAGCATAGTCGTTAAGA
>JAZNNA010000067.1:0-9967 GCA_045580065.1 Eubacteriales bacterium | reverse complement strand
CTTCCTTAAGGTTGCCCGCGCAATGCTTGCCTTTGGCGTGTGCTAATAGATCACTGATACATACAAAAGCAGGCAGGCGCCTTGGCGCCTGCCTGCTTTTTTGGCTTTGTGAAATAAAAAAACCCGTGTGGACCACGGGTTTTTTTATGTTGTGGGAATTAGTCCTCAACAGCCTTGTAGGTAACAAGGCCGATCTTAACAGTGTCGTTTTCCTTGTCAATCACGAAATCGTAAGTGCCGCCAACTTCCTTGGTGTCATCATTCTCATCCTCGAAGGTGAACTTGATGTCCATGGTGTCGTCATCGTTCTCGATGATCTCGTACTTGCCCTCGTAGGTTCTGGTCTCGGACTTGCCAAGAACTTCGCCTACCATGGTAACGGTAACCTTGCCGAAAGCGCCAAACTCATAGGTGGTAGAGGTCTTGCCAAGGATGCCAAGGTCAATCTCTGCCTTGTAAGCGCCGCTTACTTTACCGCAGGAAGCGAGGGTTGCGCACAGGGTAACAACAACCAGTGCGATTGCAAGAACACGTGCAAACTTTTTCATTGTGGATATCCTCCTGAATAAAAATGTTTTGGATTTTGGCATATGCCAAATTCACTATAGTGTATTATAACACTAACAAGCGCAAAAAGCAAGTGGTTTTTGAAAAAAATATGAATATTTTTTTGCGAAAAAGCACATCTGCTATGCGCATATAGCACAAATCAAGCCTTTGCCCAGGTGGTGCCCTGTGCGGTATCGGTCAGCACAATGCCCTTTGCCAAAAGCTCGGCGCGGATGCGGTCGGCCTCGGCATAATTCTTTGCCTTTTTGGCGGCGGTGCGGGCGTCGATGGCTTCCTCGATCGCGCGGATCTCGGGGTCGTCGGAATACACGCGCACGGCGGCAGCAGCGGCCTTCTCAGCCTCCTTTTTGGCAAGCGCGTCTGCATTTTTCAAAAGATCCAGCTGCAATACCGTGTCAAAGTCGGCAAGAGCGGCGCGCTTGGTGGCGGCGTTAGTCTTGGCCTTAAGCGCGTTGTGGATGGCGGTGATGGCAAGCGAGGTGTTCAGGTCGTTGTCAAGCCCCGCCTTGAAGCCCTCGCGCAGGGTGGCAAGCACAGCCTCGTCCACGGTCTCGCCCTCGGTGGGTCTAAGGGCCGCGATCTTGGCAATGATCTTGTTGTAGGCCACCACGGCGTTATCCAGGTTTTCCCAGGAGAACACAAGCGAGCGGCGGTAGTGCGATTGCAGGCAGAAGAAGCGGTAGACGACGGGATCGTAGCCCTTTTCCTCCAGCAGAGAAACGGTAAGGAATTCGCCCTTGGATTTGGACATCTTGCCGTTGTCGGTATTCAGGTGCAGCACGTGCATCCAGTAGTTGCACCACTTGTGCCCCACGTAGGCCTCGCTTTGCGCGATCTCGTTGGTGTGATGGGGAAAGGCATTGTCAATGCCGCCGCAGTGGATATCCAGGCGCTCGCCAAGGTGCTTCATACTGATGCAGGAGCACTCAATATGCCAGCCGGGATAGCCGATGCCCCAGGGGGAATCCCACTTCAGCTCCTGGTCCTCAAACTTGGATTTGGTAAACCACAGCACAAAGTCGGCCTTGTTGCGCTTGTTGCCGTCCTCCTCAACGCCCTCACGCACGCCAACGGCAAGATCCTCAGAGGTGAAATCGTTGAAGATATAGTACTGCTTTAATTTAGAGGTGTCAAAATAGATGTTGCCGCCTGCCTCATAGGCAAAGCCCTTTTCGATCAGCGACTGGATCACCTTGATAAACTCGTCGATGCAGTTGGTGGCAGCCTCCACCACGTCGGGGCGGCGGATGTGCAGCTTTTCGCAGTCGGCAAAAAAGCAATCGGTGTAGTATTTGGCGATCTCCATCACCGTTTTTTTCTCGCGCTTTGCGCCCTTCAGCATCTTATCCTCGCCGGTGTCACCGTCGCTGGAAAGATGGCCCACGTCGGTGATGTTCATCACGCGCTTTACCTCATAGCCGGAGTAACGCAAAAAGCGGTCGAGGATATCCTCCATGATATAGGTGCGCAGATTGCCGATGTGTGCATAGTGATATACGGTGGGGCCGCAGGTGTACATACTGACCTTGCCCGGCTCGTTGGGGATAAATTCTTCGCGTCCGTGTGTTGCGGAATTGTATAAGATCATTGTTCGTTCTCCTTTTGTTTGATCTGCTCACGCAGGGTATCCAGCTCGGCGCGCAAGGCGGCAAGCTCCTGGGCTACGGGGTCGGGAATATGGATCTGGTCAAGATCGTCGGCAACGCGCTGTCCGCCAACGCGCACCACCTTGGCAGGGATGCCCACCGCGGTGCTATGGTCGGGCAGCTCGGTAAGCACCACCGCGCCTGCCGCCACCTTGACGTTATCGCCGATCTTTACGGGGCCAAGGATCTTGGCACCCGCGCCCACCAGCACGTTGTTGCCAAGCGTGGGATGGCGCTTGCCCTCGTCCTTGCCGGTGCCGCCAAGCGTTACGCCCTGATAGATGGTGCAGTTATCGCCGATCTCGGCGGTCTCGCCGATCACAACGCCGCTGCCGTGGTCGATCACCAGTCCGCGCCCGATGGTGGCACCGGGGTGGATCTCGATACCGGTGAGAAGCTTTGCCCCCTGGCTGATGGCGCGCGCCGCCATGGTGTGGCCGCTTTTGTGCAGCTTGTGCGAGGCGCGGTGGGCGAGGCGTGCGTGAAAGCCGGAATACAGCAGCATGATCTCGGCATCGCTGTGTGCGGCGGGGTCGCGCTGGCGGAAGGCTGCCACGTCATAGCGGATCTCGCGCCCGAGCGCAGCGCCGCAGCGCTGCAGCTTTTTCAGCTTGTGTGCGGCAATGGCGGCAACGTCGGTTGCGTTCTCTAACAATTTTTCAATAGGCTTCATTTTAAAAATACCCCCACAGAATAAAAAAACACCCCTGCGCCAAAGGCACAGAGGCGGCGGTCACCGCGGTTCCACTCTGCTTTTAGGGGGAGCCCCCTTTCTTTTTACTGTCGTGTAACAGTTCTCCCTTAACGCGGGGTAAACGTCGACGGATACTGATTTCCCCGTCGCATCTCGTGGGTGCACATCTCCCGCATTGCCTTATGCCGCTTGCAGCCGTGGCGGCACTCTCTGAAAGGGCAAGAAGCAGGCCTTTTTCCCATTCAACGATTTTACAATAATATTATACACAAAAATCTTGCTTTTGTAAAGGGGTTTTTCGATTTTTGTTTTGCGGGGGCTTAAGTGCGCTACTTTCCATGGCCCTCTGCCCACACGCGCCGGTAAAGCAGCGCGCAGGCATGCAGGATCAAAACGGCAAGCGTACTTGCAAGCAGTGCATAGGCGATCAGATATACAAGATCGCCGCGGGCAAGGCGCAGCTTTTCCAAAAGGGGGATATAGGATCTCAGCAGCCCCGCGTAATTGATGCCCGTCGCACGTGCGACGGGCAGGGCGAGTGCCGCCCAGGCAAAAAGAAAGGAAAGATAGCGCAGGGTGTCGTGCCGCCTTGGCGCGTACTCGCCGTTTGCAAGCATCACGGCAAAGCCCAAAAGCGCCGCCACATGATAAAAAAGGCTGTGAAGCGCGGCGAATGAGCGAAATACGTGCGCGCAATCTCCCACCACCAAAAAGGGGCAGCAGGTCATGGTAATAAGCAGCAGCACGCCCCCCACCAGAAGCGAGCATTGCCCGTAATGCCGCCATCTACCATTCCCAAAGGCATAAAGCCCTATCGATACGTAATAGGTGCTGGAATAGTGAAAGGGGAGATAGTCGGCAGAATAACTGCCGCCAAGTATGCCAAGCGCTTGCTTGATCACCTCGGAGAAAAGCATCAGGACAAACAGCACGCGCAGCAGCAGTGCGCGCTCTCGCGCAGTGAGAGCGCGTGAGCGCGTGGCAAGCAGAAAAACAAGCAGATAGGAAAGCGGAATGGCAACAAGGTGCGAGGGCAACCACATGGCGGCGCTCCTTTCTTGCGGGATACTGTAAGTATTGCACCGCGCTGCCCCCTTCAATCAAAAATAAAAAAGGCAGGTTTTGCAACCTGCCTTTTTGTGGCTTGAATTATTTTACTTCCTTGATCAGGCCCATTTCCAAAAGCTCGTCGTCAGACTTTGCATCGGGAATGTAGTTCTGAGTCGCGTACTTGGGATTAGCCTCAAGCTTCTTTTCCTCGGCCATCATTGCGATCAGCTCAAGGCCCCACTTTACGCTGCGCTTAGAGGTCAGGCGCAGGCAGCAGGGAACGGTATCAAACTTTTTGGACTCGCTCTCGTCGGAAACGTTGTACTTGGTGTCAGCAAGCGCTTTGGGATCCAGTGCAAGGTACAGGCAAAGGGTCTTGCCACGGATGGCGAACTTGGCGATCAGCTCACCGTTGCACTTGAATGCCTCGTAGCCCCAGCTGATGCGCGCAACAGCCTTCTTGTAAGCAAGCAGGGCGTTCTTCAGGTCGTTGTAGCGGGCCTGAGCGTCCTCGGGGGACTGGATCACGCGGGCGAGGAAGGATTTTTTGTAGTTGGTGTAGCTGGTGGTCTTGCCGGACTCGTCAACAACGGGGGCGATCACAAGTGTGGATTCGCGGGGAGCCTTAGGAGCTTCTTCAACGGGAGCTTCCTCGGCAACAGCTTCAGCGGCAGGAGCCTCTTCAGCGGCGGGAGCCTCTTCAGCAGCGGGAGCCTCTTCGGCGGCAGGAGCCTCTTCAGCGGCGGGAGCCTCTTCAGCGGCGGGAGCCTCTTCAGCGGCGGGAGCCTCTTCGGCAGCAGGAGCCTCTTCAGCGGCGGGAGCTTCTTCAGCAGCAGGAGCTTCTTCAGCGGCGGGAGCCTCTTCAGCAGCGGGAGCCTCTTCGGCAGCGGGAGCTTCTTCAGCAGCAGGAGCCTCTTCGGCAGCAGGAGCCTCTTCAGCGGCGGGAGCTTCTTCAGCAGCGGGAGCCTCTTCGGCAGCGGCTTCTTCAGCGGCCTTCTTGGCGGCCTTCATTTCCTCAGCTGCGATGGCGTCCTTCTGGGCGTCGGTCAGCTCGGGCTCGGCAGCGGGCTCGCTCTTTTCTTCCTTAGCCTTTTTAGCGGGCTTTTCTTCTTTAGCGGGCTTTTCTTCTTTAGCAGGCTTTTCTTCTTTGGCAGGCTTTTCGGGCTTAGCCTTCAGGTCGATGCCGCGCTCGGCAGCAATGGTCTTTGCCTTTTTGATCTTCTTGCCGGAAAGGATCATCGAAACGATGAAGTAGACAAGCACGACCACAAGAAGTGCTGCAACCACAAGGATCAAAAGTCTTTGCAGATCGGACATACCGGCCATAAAGGGCAGGAGTGCGGGAATTGCGATGGCATTAACGCGGGAATACATTTTCTTTGCCTTGATGGCACGAAGCAGTGCAACAAGGAAGAGCACGATGATGACCACAGCGGCTGCGCCGATAGCGGCCCAGACGATCAGGTTTTCGGTATCGGAAAGGCCGGCAGAAAGTTTAACAAAGCTACCGTCGTTATCCTTTACGATCTCGGTTTCCTCGGTGAGGTCTGCCTGAGAGCAGAACACAGAGATGTTGTCGCCGCTGTAGGCTGCGCCGTTGCCGTCGCTGCCGTAGATATTGCCGGCGGTCTTGGTATAAAGGGCCTTGTCGATCACGGGGGTGCCGGTGATGTACAGGATGCCGGTATCCTCAACAGAGATAGCGTATGCGCCGTTCTGAGAGGAGATGGTGCCGGATTTTACGATCACATTGCCGGTCTTAAGGATCAAAGCGGCGGAGTTTACGCCTGTCAGCTTACCGGTTCCCTCAGCAGAGGAGTCAATGATCGTAACGGTGCCCTCGGTCTGGATCAGGGGGGCGTTAGCGGTAAGGGTGTGACCGTTGAGGTCGAGGGTGTAGGTGCCCTTGATATCAAAGCCGGAATATGCTTCAATATCTGCCACCAGCTTAATGGTGGAGTTTTCTTTGGTAGAGGCACGGGTCAGCGCTTCGATCAGGGTCTTGGCTTCAAGAAGCGACTTGCCGCTTTCGTCTACAACGGAGGCAACTACGTCTTCGGTGCTTTCAGCGCCGACGGAAAGGACCATTGCGCAGCAAAGCGAAAGGACCAGACATACGGCGAGAAGGCTTGCAAAAAGTTTTCTTTTCATCAGGCTATTCTCCCAACTTAAATTTGTTAACCGTATCCCGAAGCAACAACGCGGTGTGTGAACACGTTATATATTTCGAAATGGTTACAAATTAATTATAACATATAACAAAAAACTTGAAAAGAGTTTTAGACAAAAAAATGAAATTTTGTCGTAATTTCACAAATCAGAACTTTGATTTTGGGGTGAATATTACAAAAAAGCGCAGTAAAATACGGCTTTGAGGGGGGACGGTGGTGTTTTTCTGTGGCGTTTTGCAAAAAGAAAAATAAAAAATCCCCCCAAACGATACGAGTTTTTTTAAGCGCGAAAAAATGCGATCTCATACCGTTCAGGGGGTAAAAAACAGACCGAAAATACAGAGCAGTCGGGCGTTAATTGCTTTTTTCAAGGCCCTGCAAAAATCCGGAGGGATCTGCCGAGCAGACGTCGCCGCCTATCACGCGGCCGCGGTACACAAGCAGGTTGGCATGCACCGTGCCCTCATATCCCGCGTAATTTTTGACGGCATAGGTATAGCGTTCCACCGTTTTGCCGCCAAAGCCGGAAAGATCCAGCCCCTGCGTGCGCTGCAGCTCGTTGTATGCGGCAAATACCTTGTCAAATTCCGTGGGGATCCGCACCGTGGTGTCCTCGATCGCCTCGGGCTCCACCTCCCAGCCGAACTGCGCAAGAAACGCGATGCGCTCCTCGTTTGTGCGCACACCGTCATAGCGCTGTGTGATCTGCTCCGGCTCGCTGCCTGCGGCAGCGGCAGGCTGCAGCTCCGGCACAAAGGCGATCAGCGCCACCAGCACCGCAAGCGCCACGCATAACACCCCGAAAAAGCGCACCGTTCCCGCGCGCATCGAATATACGAACATTGCAAAGCCCTCCTTGGTTGCATCGTTACTTCAGCATACGCGCAAGGGGGCGGATTTATGACACAAAAAAGGGAGCCGTGCGGCTCCCTTTTTGATCAGATCTGTCTTGTGGGGGGATCGAGGAAGGCAAGGCTGCCCTTGCTGGAGGGACCGTCCATATGAACGGCGCGCCACTCGTCCTCAAGGCGCAGCATCTCGGCATCCGGCAAAACGGGTGCCTTTCTGCCAAAGAAGCAATCGCAGAAGTATGCGGTCTGCTCCACCTCAGCTTCAAGGGTAGAGGCAGGAGTATAGCCCATGGCATAGCGGCGCATGGTCACGCCCTCTCCCTGGCAGATGCGCTGCAGCTCGGAGAAGTAGTGCTGGAACAAAAATTGCGTGTAGGATACCAGACGGAAGTCGCCGTAGGCGCGGAACTCGCGGTCGTACTCCTTGCCGGAAAGCTCTGCTGCCACGCTCATGCCGCTTTTGACGGCCTCCAGGATCGCCTCGGTGGAGTTTTCCTTGGCAAAGCACACGGTAAAGTGGTAGGGGAAATCCTTGTTTGCGAGGGTATGCACGTCGCTGGAGCCCACTACGTTGATGTGATAGCCCTCGGCGCGCAGCTCCTGCCAGAGTGCCACGGCGCGATTAATGCCATGCACGCCCATACCGCCCACCAGCTCAAAGGCATCAAACATGCCGCTCTTGAGGAAGGTGCGGGTCAGCTCGTCGCACACGTTATAGCAATGGTTGCTGCCCGGGCGCCAGAAGGGGTGGGGGAAGATGGCGATGCCGCCTGCCTTGTGGATGCTTTCGGTGGACCACATCGCCTGCGCGTAGCGCTCGCGCTGATTTTCCGGAATCTCGGCAGGCACGCGCGTTCTGCATTCGGCCAGCTCGCGCTCATAGCGCTCCTGGTCCTTGTAATATACCTCGGCAACGCTCTGCTTGCCGCCCGCATGCACGATATGCACGGTAGAGGTGGGGGTGTGTACCTCCTCGCCCTTGACGTGGCAGATGCCAAGCTTCACGCCGTTGTAAACGGTTTCTACCTCGGCGTTGGGATAGTAGCGGTTGTGGTCGGTCAGCACCTGAAAGTCATAGCCCATCTCGCGGTAGTAGCCCAGCAGCTCGGCAGGGTCGCTTTGCCCGTCGGAGCGGTAGGTGTGCGAGTGCAGGTCGCCGCGCAGGGGGCGCAGCGCGTAAAGATCGCTGTCCAGCGCGTAAACGGCAAGGTCGGTCAGCTTGTTTTCCTTGGCAATCTCGCCGCGGTAAACGCGGATCTGATACTCCTGCTCGCTTGCAAAGGTGTGGGTAAAGCGCAAAACGCCACCCTTGCCTACAAGGTCATAGCGCTCCCAGGCGGTGGGGGTGTGATACCACGCCTCGTCGCCGTTGACGGCGCTGACCATCACGGTGTAGGGCTGACCCTCAAAAAAGAGGAAGGTGCGCGACTCGGGCAGAATGATCATCTCGGTGGGCTTGCCTACCTCAATGACACGGGGCAGGACGTTATATCTGTGATGAGTGGGAAGCATAACGGTATTCTCCTTTGATGTAAAAATATGGGGGCGGCACGGGTGTGCCGCCCCCGTGTAGGTGCGATTTTATAATTGGTACTGCAGCTTAGTACTGTCTGCCCCAGACCACCATGTGCTTGGCCTTTTTGCCGCAGCAAACGCAGGTGTCGGAAAGCTTTTCTTCATTGAAGGGGATGCAGCGGGACTTCACGCCGCCGGTCTGCTCCTTGATGGCATCCTCGCAGGCAACGTCGCCGCACCACATAGCCTTGATGTAGCCGGGCTTGTTTTCTGCCACGTCAAGGAATTCCTCCATCGTGGTGGCAACGTGGGTCTTTTCCTCAAGATTGCGGCGTGCGCGCTCCACAAGCTCGGCGTGGACCTGCGCAAGCATGGCGGCAACCTCGGCCTCTACGTTGTCAAGAGAAACAAATTTCTTCTCGCGGGTCACGCGGCTGACCAGCACGCAGGAGTTGTTTTCGATATCCTTGGGGCCGATCTCAAGACGAACGGGCACACCCTTCATCTCATACTGGCTGAACTTCCAGCCGGTGGACTGGTCGCTGTCGTCAAGCTTGACGCGCAGGGTGTCGGCAAGGCGAGCCTTGATCTCGTTTGCCTTTTCCAGCACGCCCTCCTTGTGCTGTGCCACGGGGATGATCACCACCTGGATGGGGGCAACGGCAGGGGGAAGGATCAGGCCGTTGTCGTCGCCGTGGGTCATGATGATGGCGCCAATAGAACGGGTGGAAAGACCCCAGGAGGTCTGGAAGGGATGCTTTACGGTATTGTCGCGTGCGGCAAAGGTGATGTCAAACGCCTTGGCAAAGCCGTCGCCAAAGAAGTGCGAGGTGCCGCCCTGCAGCGCCACGCCGTTGTGCATCATCGGCTCGATGGTGTAGGTCGCCTCGGCGCCCGCAAACTTTTCTTTATCGGTCTTCTGGCCGGTGATGGCGGGGATGGCAAGTGCCTCCAGATAAAAGTCCTCGTACACCTTCAGCATGCGCTGCGTTTCTGCCTCGGCCTCCTCGGCTGTTTCGTGCATGGTGTGGCCCTCCTGCCACAAAAACTCAGACGTGCGCAGGAAGGGGCGGGTGGTCTTTTCCCAACGCACCACCGAGCACCACTGGTTGTAGAGCTTGGGCAGGTCGCGGTAGGAGTGGATCACGTTGCGAAAATGCTCGCAGAACAGGGTCTCGGAGGTGGGGCGCACGGCAAGACGCTCGGTAAGGCGGTTCTCGCCGCCAAAGGTCACCCACGCGCACTCGGGGGCAAAGCCCTCAACGTGATCCTTTTCCTTGGTCAGCAGGCTTTCGGGGATGAACATGGGCATATATACGTTTTCGTGCCCGGTCTTTTTAAAGCGGGCATCCAGATCCTTTTGGATGTTTTCCCAGATGGCGTAGCCGTAGGGGCGGAAGATCATGCAGCCCTTTACGCTGGAATAATCCATCAGCTCGGCTTTTTTGACAACGTCGGTGTACCATTGCG
>JAZNNA010000066.1:0-18132 GCA_045580065.1 Eubacteriales bacterium | reverse complement strand
ACGCCGTGGACTATGCCCACGCCGTCCGTTGCCCCCTGCCCTTTGAATCTTGTCTTTGCGACGATTGCATCTCGCGCGGCAAGAGCTTGCAGGAGGGCGGCGCGCACTATAACTTCACGGGCCCGCAGGGCTTTGGCATCGCGAATATGACGGATGCGCTCCTTGCCGTGAAAACCCTTGTATTTGACGAGAAAAAGGTCACGATGCAGGAGATGAAGGATGCGCTTGCCGACAATTTCGGCAAGGGGATCCTTGCCCGCAAGGCCTTGGAGCTGACCACCAAGATCGCAACCGAGCTGGCACTTGGCGGCGCTGACGTGGACGAAAACGTGATCAAGGCGGTCTACCAAAACCTTGTGAACGCCGAGACCGTGCCTGCCGAGAAGAAGGCGCGCTACGCCGAGATCCTCTCGATGATCGAAAAATTGCCCAAGTACGGCAACGACCTGCCCGAGATCGACGCCTTTGCGCGCGAGGTGGGCAACACCTATACCAAGCCCTTTGAAAAATTCACCAACCCGCGCGGCGGTGTGTTCCAGGCCGGGCTTTACCCCGTTTCGGCAAATGTGCCGCTTGGCTATCAGACCGGCGCCACCCCCGACGGCCGCCTTGCCTTTACCCCCATTGCCGACGGCGTAGGCCCCGCCTCCGGGCGCGACCGCAAGGGCCCCACGGCAACCGCCAACTCGGTGGCACGGCTTGACCACGGCATTGCCTCCAACGGCACGCTGTTCAACCAGAAGTTCCACCCCTCGGCGCTTTCCTCTATGGCAAGCCTTGAAAAGTTTGTGGCATATCTGCGCGGCTACTTTGACCAGAAGGGCATGCACGTGCAATATAACGTGGTGTCCCGCGAAACGCTGCTGGATGCACAAAAGAACCCCGAAAAGTATAAAAACCTTGTGGTGCGCGTAGCCGGCTACAGCGCGCTGTTCACCACGCTCTCCCGCTCGCTGCAGGACGATATCATCGCCAGAACCGAGCAGGGGTGGTAAGCACCTTCAAACGCATAATCAGACACGCACAGTTTTTTCGGAAAGGAGTGGCGACAAATGAATATTTACGAGCAAACGGGTCGTATTTTCGACATTCAGCGCTACTCCATCCACGATGGACCCGGTATCCGCAGCATCGTGTTTTTCAAGGGCTGCTATCTGCGCTGCCGCTGGTGCTGCAATCCCGAATCGCAGGAATATAAGCTGCAAGAGCTGACCGAGGGCGGAAAAACCCGTACCGTTGGCAGAGATGTTACGGTTGCCGAGGTGATGGACGAGATCTTAAAGGATGCCGTTTACTACCACCGCAGCGGCGGCGGTGTCACCCTCTCCGGCGGAGAGTGTATGGCGCAGCCCGAGTTTGCCGAGGCGCTTTTGCGCGCGGTACACGAGTATGGGTATCACACTGCCATCGAAACCACCGCATTCGCCTCGCGCGAGGTGGTGGATCGGCTGCTGCCGCACGTTGACCTGTTTTTGATGGATATCAAGCACGTGAACAGCGAAAAGCATCAGGCCTTTTGCGGCAAGCCCAACGACGTGATACTGCAAAATGCAAAATACATTGCCGAAAACGCGCGTGAGCTGATCATCCGCGTGCCCTGCGTGCCCACCTTCAACGCAACCGAGGAGGAGATCGCCGACATCGCACGCTTTGCCGCCTCGCTGCCGCGGGTAAAGGAGCTGCACCTGCTCCCCTACCACCGTTTGGGGCAGGACAAATACACGGGGCTTGGCAGAGAGTACACACTGGCACATATCACGCCCCCCACAAACGAGCATATGGAGCGTCTTGCCGCTGCCGCACGGGCAGCCGCGCCCACGCTGCACGTGCAGATCGGAGGTTAACCCATGAACCAATTTGAAATGCAGGATAAAATGCGCATCGTACAGGAGCTGGTGCCCGGTCGCCAGATCACACTGGCGCATATCATTGCCAATCCCGACCCCATCCTTTACCAAAAGCTGGGGCTTGATCCCACGCTGGATTACAAGCGCGCCGCCATTGGCGTGCTGACCGTCAGCCCCGCAGAAACTGCGGTGATCACCGCTGACCTTGCCCTGAAGGCATCGGGCGCGGAGCTTGGGTTTGTAGACCGCTTTTCCGGCACGCTGATCATCACCGGCACCGTGGATGAGGTAGAGGCATCCTTTACCGCCGTTGCCGATTACTTTAAAAACGTGCTGAAATTCACCGTCTGCGACGTAACGCGCACCTGATCATGAAGCGATTGATCCTGATGGGGCGTGTGGCAGCGGGTAAGACCACGCTGACACAGGCGCTGAAGGGTGAGCAGCTACACTACTGCAAGACCCAGTACATCAATTATACCGATACCATTATCGACACTCCGGGTGAGTACACCGAGGTGCATACCTTAAGCGCCGCGCTGGCGCTTTACGCCTACGAGGCAGACGTCATTGGGCTTGTGGTCAGCGCAAACGAGCCGTTTTGCGTGTTCCCCCCAAACTGCACCTACCACGTCAACCGCGAATGCATCGGCATCATCACCGGCATCGACAAGCCGGATGCCAACGTCCCCCTGGCCGAGCTTTGGCTTCGTAACTGCGGTTGCAAAAGGCTGTTTCACGTCAGCTCCTACACAGGCGAGGGGCTGGAGGAAATTATAGATTTTTTAAATCAATAAAAAGAGGACGTACGTTATGGCAACAACAAAAACCATCTGCTTTGCCAACAACAAGGGCGGCAGCGGAAAATCCACCACCTGCGCCAACGTTGGCTATGCCCTTTCCACAATGGGGAAAAAGGTATTGCTGATCGACGGCGATATGCAAATGAACCTTACCCTCTCCTTTTTCAACGACGAGGTGTCGCTGGAGATGGCAAAGGGCCGCCAAAACCTTTACCGCGGCGTGACCGAGGAAAAGGACCTTTCTGACTTTGTGGTAGAAACCGAGTACAAGGGCCTTGATCTCATCCCCTCCTCTACGCTGATGAGTGGGATCGAGTTTGAGCTGTTTACCAAATGGCAACGCGAATTTATTTTGCGCAAGGGCCTGCAAAGCATCAAGGAGAGTGGCAAGTACGACTATATCCTGATCGATGCGCCCCCCACGCTTGGCTGCTGGGTGATGAATATCATGTGCGCCAGCGACTATCTGGTGATCCCCGTCGAGGCATCGCCCTGGGGGCTGTTTGGCCTTGCCAATATGTTTGAGTTTTACGAAAAGGTCAAGGGCATTGCTCCCGATCTTTCGCTGCTTGGTATTGCCGTAACCAAGGCGAGCGAGCGAAAGAATTATTTCAAGCAGACCATTGAAACGCTTTCCTCGCTGGATAACGTACGGCTTTTCAAGACCATCATTCGCGTAGACAGCGCGGTAGAGTGGTCGCAGGATGTAAGCAAGCCCGTGATGGCCTATAAAAAGGCCAGCCGCGCAGCTGCAGAATATATGGAACTTGCAAAGGAGATCAAAAAATATGTCGCTCGGTAAAGATAGCATTGCAAAGCGCGTGGCAAAGCCCGCAGAAGCACCCAAGGCTCCCGCCAAAAAAGCACCCGCTAAAAAGCCCGCTGTCAAAGCAGCGGTCGTTACCAACGTTTCCCCCGAAACTGTAAAGGCCGTAACCGGCTCCCCCGCGTTTGAGATCAAAAAGATCTCTCTTGGCGAAGAGATGCCCTACTATCTTCTTTAATCTGTCCCAAAAAATTTTTTATATAAAGGAGGATTTTAGACAACATGCAATTCTTTAAAGACCTTTGGAACACCGTTTACAGCTTTTGCGTAAACAACTTCGCTCGCATTCTGATGTTTCTTGCCGTGCTGATCATTGGCGCTATCATCGTTAAGATCATTACCAAGATCTTCAGAAACGCCATGAACCGCTCCAAGCTGAAGGGCGCAGCCGGCAACTTTTTGACCTCGCTGATCAAAACCGCGCTGGTGGTCCTTTACGTCATCATCCTGCTCTCTATGCTGGGCGTTGACACCACCTCGCTTGTGGCGATCTTCAGCGTGCTGACTCTGGCCATCTCGCTGGCAGTTCAGGGCGTGATCTCCAACCTTGCTTCCGGTATTATGCTGGTTGTCACCAAGCCCTTTGAGGAGGGTGATTTTGTTGACATCGGCGGCACCGTGGGTGTTGTTGAGGAGATCCGCATCACCTCTACCAAGCTCAAGACCGGTGACAACAAGGTGGTTACCATCCCCAACAGCAACGTAACCTCTTCTGTGATCACCGACTACTCCACCAAGGATCTGCGCCGTGTGGATCTTACCTTCTCCGTAGCCTACGGCTCTGACGTAGAAAAGGTCAAGTCCCTTATTCTCGGCGTGATCGCAAGCCACGAGCTTGCCCTGCAGGACCCCGAACCCATGGTTCGTCTTACCGAGCATGGTGCCTCCTCGCTGGATTTTGTCACCCGTGTTTGGGTCAAAAACGCCGATTACTGGACTGTTTTCTTTGACCTGAAGGAGCAGGTGCTTGCCGTGCTTGAGGCAAACAACATTTCCATCCCCTTCCCGCAGATGGACGTACACGTGGTACAGTAAGCTGCAAAAAAGACCTTGCCCTGCAAGGTCTTTTTTCTTTTTGCTTGCTTTTGCTGCTGCTTTATGCTATAATGATGCCAACAATCAAAGGAGGATGCCGTTATGTATAAGCATTCTGTTCCGATCTACAACTCCCATGTCACAAAAGAGCGCCGCGCCGCCTATTTGCAAAGCTTTCAGCGCGCCGAGATCTCTCGCGTGTTTCTGATCGCCTCTTACAGCCGTGAAACCGGCGAGGTAAACGATTATGCCCTCTTGTGCGAAAACATCGCGTGGCTGAAGCAAAACGGCATTGAAGCCGGCATCTGGGTGGGAGAGACCATCGGCCACGGCGGCCTTGTGCATAACCTGAAACAGGGTAACTCCACAAAAAACGCCCTTGTTTCGCTTTCCGGCGAGCCGGTGCCCGGCACCTTCTGCCCCCTGACCGAAAGCTTTGGCGATGCCATGTGTCGGCTGTTCCGCACGCTTGCGGGGACCGGCGTGGAATATATCCTGATCGACGACGACTTCCGCCTTTCCTACCACGGCAGAGAATTTTTCTGCTTTTGCGACAAGCATCTCTCGCACATCTCGGCGCTGTGCGGCGAGCAGGTCACGCGCGAGCTTTTGCAGCAGCAGCTGTTCACCGGCGGCCCCAACCGCTACCGCGATGCCTATTTCAAGGCGATGGGCGACTCGCTGCGCGCGCTGGCACGCAGGATCCGTTCTGCCGTGGACGAGGTGGATCGCAGCATCTCGCTGGCGCTTTGCATGGTGCATAACCACTGGGATGCCGACGGCGTAGACCCGATGGAGCTGACGCAGATCTTCCGCGGAGATGCCAAGCCGCTTTTGCGCCTGCACGGCGCGCCCTACTGGGCAAGCATTTCCGCGGACAAGAGCCTTGCTTACGTATTTGAAATGTCGCGTATGTTTGCGGCATTCTCTCAGGGCAGCGACTTTGAGCTGATGAACGAGGATGACACCTATCCCCGCCCCCGTATGCGCTGCCCCGCCTCTTACCTCACGCTGCACGATGCCGTGATGCGCGCCGACAAGACCGCACACGGTACACTGAAATATATGTACGATTACGTTTCCACGCTCCCCTACGAGCAAGGCTATCTTGACGCGCACTGCCGCCATCTGCCGCATTTGCGCGACGTGGAAAAGCGCTTTGAAAAAGGCAAGCAGGCAGGCGTTGGCGTGGTGATCTTCCCCAATCTTTTAAAGGACGTTGAAGCGGATATCACCCTGCCCAAGGTGCAGTCCCCGCTCCCCACGGCCGGCTCGATGCTGGCGCATTGCTCGATCCCCACCACCTATCTGGAGCGGGACATCTGCCGCGCGATTTTTGGCGAGAGCATCAAGCGTGTGCCCAACAGCGACCTTGACGGCGGACTTGTACTGGATGCTACTTCTGCGCTACTGCTTGACGAGCGCGGCGTGGACGTGGGGCTTGCCAAAGGGCAGACGCTGCGCACGTTATTCAGCGAGCCTGCCCCCAGCCGCATTCATTCCGCCGACCGCAGCGAGCAAGCAATGCTGCTGCGCAACAAGGGGCGGATCCTGCAGGCCGCACTTGCAGACGGTGCCGCGGTGCAGTTGTATATCTCACAAAAGGGTGAGGAGGAGCAGCCGCTTTGCTACCGCTATGAAAACGCCAAGGGGCAGCGCTTTTTGGTGTGGCTGTTTGACAGCATCTCGTTGGAGCGCGATTCGGATCTGATCCAGGGGTATCTGATCGAGGATGCCCTCAGCACAGGAATCGAATGGGCAGCGCAAAGGCCCCTGCCTGCCAAATGCCCCCATAACCCCGGGCTGTACATCATGTGCCGCGAGGGGGAAAGCAGCCTGACGGTAGCACTTTTCAACTGCTTTGCAGACGAGATCCCCGCCCCCACCGTGCAGCTGAACGGCGGTTATCACACGCTGGATTGCAGCAACGTTGGTGGCAAGCTGCAGGGCGATACCGTGGTGCTTGACACGCTTCCCGCCTTCTCCTTTACCGCATTTACGGTGACAAAATAAAAGCAAATCAAAAACAGCGATGCGAGGAGGCTAAAATGTCCCCCCTGCAGCGCCGCGAGCTGATGCAAAAGGAGCGCGATGCGCAGATCGCCGCCGCCAACAAGCGCCGCGCCGAGGCCCGCATTGAATTTGCAAAGAAAAAGCAAGATACGTCATATGGCAAAAAGCAACAAAGCCTTCCCTGAATCAGGGAAGGCTTTGTTGCTTGCTTTATTCCTTATCCAACCAGATGGGGTTGCCGACGGCAACGCGATAGCCGTGGGTGAGATCCATCACCTCGGCGCGATAGTAGCGGCGCTTTTGCACCTCAAGCGAGATCGCTTGCGGCTTGGTGGGATCAAACTGCGAGGCATATGCCAGGCCCTTGTCGGTGTAGATGCGCAGCTCGTAGGCGTCGCCCTCGGTGATCGAGGGGGCGAAGGCATCGTCCACGCGCAGCGTCAGCTTCATGCCGTCGCGATAGGCAAGCTCTCTGCCCATGGGCTGCCCGTCGATGCACATTTTAAAGCCGAAGGCACCCACGGTGTAGTCAGCGGTCTTCATGCAGTCAAATGCCGCCTTGCCGGTGCGCTCGCTACAATACATGGTGGTCACCAGCTGATTGCTGGGATCGGTGTGCGTATCCGAGCCGCCTGCCGCATACACGTGCGCACCCACGTCCAGGATCTTAAGCCACATATCATAGTTGCGGAAGGAATCCTGCGAGGTGTACTTGCCGTACAGCGTTTCAAAATAGGTGTGCTCACCAAACACGTAGTCGGTGGGGTCGGGCGAGGACATGATGCAGGTGGGGTGGGGATGCACGATCATGCCGCCGATCTTGTGGATATACGCCACCAGCTCGTCAAAGCGGGCGCGGTTGAACTTTGGATAGCCAAATCTGCCCGTCAGCTCGTCGCCCTGGAACTTGTATTCCGGGAAGTTGGCAAGCAGCAGCGCCAGATCGTACTTACCCTTGAACAGCATATTGTAGTGGAAGGTGCTGGAATCCTTGCCGGGGCGGGGTGCCTTGAGATCCGAGATCGAGCCGCCGGGCTCGGTGCCGTATACAAAGCGGTCGGTATCCCACTCGGGCAAGAAAAAGCCGCGCATCTGGCGGTGGTCCACCACAAAGGCAAAATCAAGCCCGATCTCGTCCATACGCTTTACCCAATCCTTCATCGGGAAGCTGCCGTCGCTGGTGCCGCCGCACTTGGTGTGCGTGTGCTGGTCGGCGCGGTAAGCCTTTTTGCCGCGATAGCGGATATCCAGTGCGGTGAAGTCCGCCTTATCCGTGCCGATCACGCGGTGCGGGTCCTCGGTATCCGTGGTCCAGCTCATGCGGCGATTGGCAAGCGGCTTTTTGCTGCCCTTGGTGGGGATAGCGGCAGGGGCTACCTCGGCGGCATACCCCTCAAAGCTGCAATTTTCCAGCGTAACGCCCTCGGTCTTGCCGGCAACCACAATGGCAGCGCCCGTATTGCCGCGCTCGTCCACAAAGCTGCAGTCGCGCAAGGTCAGCGAGCAGGCTGCGTTCGGCATATGCGGCTGCAGGACGCCCTCGTTTTTGCGGGAAGCATTGACAAAGGTGCAGCGCTCCATCTCCAACGCAATGCCATGCCCCTTGGGGGCATCGTGGCAGGAGGTGGCAATGCCGTTTTCGCCGTCCATATTGCCAAAATAGCAATCCTCAAAGCGGTAGGTGGCGATCTTTTCGTTCTTGTTCCAGTTGGGGTAGGTCTTTTTGACGATGCGCGTCAGACCGAACAGCTGCCCCGTAGTATCGTAGCAGATGCGAGAGAAGGTCGCCTTGGGGGCGGAAAGCAAAATAAAGTTGCCCGCATAACCAAGATCGTCAAAATCCTTTACGCGGATATTTTCCAGGCGCACCTCACCAAGCGTGCCCTTGTCGGCAAAGTCGTACAGCAGATGCCCACAGGGACTTTTGTGAAAGATGTTGCAAATGGTCACGTCGCAACGGTTGGGGGCGGCTGTCCACGCGCCAAAGCGCGCGTTATCCATGGTAAAGCCGTCCATCACAAACAGGGTGCAGGCGGGGTCGGAAACAATGATATGTCCGCCGTAATAGGTGCCCCACAGCACGCTCTCCCCTGCCTCGTCACGCGCCTCGTTAAAGGCGGGAGGCTGCAGGCGATCCTCGCCCCATACGTTGGGGTCGATGCCGCAGCGCTCGCCAAGCAGATAGCGGGAGCTTGCGGGGCGATAGCCGTTCACCTTATGGCGACCGACGGAAAACAGAAACACGGGGGCCTCAAAGCTCTCGTAGGGCAGACCCTCAAGCACCACATCGGGGGCTTGCAGCTCTGCCTTTTCGGCATCGTGCGGGGTGGCAAACAGGTTGACACCCTCCTCTGTGGCATAGGTCACACCGCGAAAGGTAAAGGTATCTCTTGGCGCGTTTTCAAAATCCGCTTGAATGGCATAATAGCCCTTGGGCAGCATTTGCATAGTCAAATTCCTCTCTTTTATCGAGATTTTTCGGGGAAATACCCCTTCCAAGGGTATTCTAACACAACAAAAAAGCGCTGTCAAGCACTCTGTCAAAAAAACACAAATAACAAAGCCCGCCCGGGTGGGCGCTCTTTTGTGTTTTATGCCATTTCTTCCTCGTCGGGGATAAAATCCTTTTGCTTTTGCATGCGGGCCTGCAGCATCATATCCTTTACCTTCATCAGTCTTGTGATGTTGCCGCGCTCGTTTTCATCCAGCTTTAAGCGGATGCTGCGGATGGCACTCAGGTATTGCGGGATCATGATATGCTCCAGAGCGTTGACGCGGCGGCGCGTACGCTCGATCTCGCCGGCAAGCAGCATGGCCTGCTTTTCCAGCTCTGCCATCTGCATCATCGGCTCGCGCAGGTCAGATAGCGCCAGCACGGCGCGATCCAGCTCGCCGGAGGTAAAGGCAAAGCCATAGCAAATGCCATCGCTTTCCTGCTCGCGCAGCTGCTTCCAGGCAAGCTGCGGTACGCACACGCCCATCCGGTTTTTGTAGCTGACCTCAACACCCTCCATGGTGTTTTTGGAAAGCAGAAAGGCTTCCTGCAGCATTTTGGGGTTCCCCGTGGCGGCAGCGGCATCAAAGGCGGCGTAAACCTCGCCAAGCCTTTTTTCCACCTCGGCGCGCAGCACGCGTGCCTCGCGCACCACCTCTAAAAACTGCTGCATCAGCCCGTCGCATTTATCCTTCAGGAGCTTGTGCCCACGCCGCGCGGTGGCGCAGCGTGCCTGCAGCTTTTTCAGCTCCATACGGGTGGGGCTAATCTGCATATTCATCGACGCACCTCACACTTATCCTTGCGTTTTGGGCCAGTATTTGTTCACCAGCTCGGGCTTGATGCGCTTCATCTCGCTTCTTGGCAGAATAGAAAGCAGCTTCCAGCCAAGGTTCAGCGTTTCTTCAATGCTGCGATTTTCGTAAAAGCCCTGATTGACGTATTCCTGCTCAAAGGCATCCGCAAAGGCGGCGTACTGGCGGTCAACGGGGGTGAGGGCAGCCTCGCCCAGCACCACCATCAGCTCCTTTGCCTCCTTGCCGCGGGCATAAGAGGAGAACAGCTGGTTCATCACGCCTGCGTGATCCTCGCGCGTTTTCCCCTTGCCGATGCCCTTATCCTTCAGACGCGACAACGAGGGCAGCACATCCACGGGGGGCAAATACCCCTTGCGGTACAGCTCGCGCGACAAAATGATCTGCCCCTCGGTAATATAGCCCGTAAGGTCGGGAATGGGGTGAGTTTTGTCGTCCTCGGGCATAGAGAGGATCGGGATCATGGTGATCGAGCCGTTGCTGCCTGCCTTGCGGCCGGCGCGCTCGTACATGGTGGCAAGGTCGGTGTACATATAGCCGGGGTAGCCGCGGCGGCCGGGCACCTCCTTGCGCGCGGCAGAAACCTCGCGCAGCGCCTCGGCATAGTTGGTGATATCCGTCATGATGACCAGCACGTGCATATCCTGCTCAAAGGCAAGATACTCGGCGGCGGTCAGCGCCATACGGGGGGTGGTAATACGCTCGATCGCGGGGTCGGACGCCAGGTTGACAAACATCACGGTGCGATCGATCGCGCCCGTCTTTTTAAAGTCGGAGATAAAGAAATCCGCTTCCTCAAAGGTGATACCGATGGCGGCAAACACCACCGCAAAGCGGGTGCCGCCCTCTCCGTCGTTCAGCACGCGCGCCTGTCTTGCGATCTGTGCGGCAAGGTTGGCATGCGGCAATCCGGAGCCGGAAAAGATGGGCAGCTTTTGCCCGCGCACCAGGGTGTTCAATCCGTCGATCGAGGAAACACCGGTCTGGATAAATTCGGCGGGATACATACGCGCGGCGGGATTGATGGGGGTGCCGTTGATATCCAGCGACTTGTCAGCCACCAGCTCCCCCTCGCCGTCGATGGGATTGCCCATACCGTTAAACACGCGCCCCAGCATCTCGGCCGCAACGGGCAACTCTACCCCGTGGCCGGAAAAGCGCACGCGGCTGTTTGCCAGGTTGATGCCGGCGGCGTTTTCAAACAGCTGCACCAGCACGTTTTTGCCGTTGACCTCAAGCACGCGGCAGCGGCGGACCTCGCCGTTTGGCAGCTCGATCTCGCCCAGCTCGTCGTACTTCACGCCGTCCACTTGCTTTACCAGCATCAGGGGGCCGGCAACCTCTTCTATCGTTTTATACTCTCGAATCATTGCGCTCCCCCCTTATCCGATCAGCGCGGCGATCTGCTCGTCGGCCTCTTTTTCAATGGCGGCGTACTCGCGCTTATAATTTTCCTGCGAGATCGCCTTGGCTCTGCCGATGCGCTCGCGCACGGGCAGCGCGAAAAGTGCGGTAACGTCCGCGCCCTTCTCCACGGCCTCGCGCATTTTTTTGTCAAAGTTGAAGATCAGCTCCATCAAGGCATACATCTGCTCTGCCGAGGTGTAAGCATCCTCCTCGTCAAAGGCGTTTTGCTGCAAAAAGTCCTCGCGCAGGGATTGTGCGGTCTCCATCGTCACGCGCTCTCCCTCGCCAAGGGCATCCACGCCCACCAGCTTTACGATCTCCTGCAGCTCGCTCTCGGCCTGCAAAATGCGCAGCACCTCGCCGGTCTTTTGCATCCAGTCGGGCGCCACGTGATCGGCATACCAATCGGAAAGGCGATCACGGTAAAGCGAATAGGAGTTCAGCCAGTTGATGGCCGGGAAATGGCGGCGGTAGGCCAGCGAGGAATCCAGGCCCCAGAACACCTTAACGATGCGCAGCGTTGCCTGGGTGACCGGCTCGGAAATATCACCGCCCTGCGGCGAAACGGCACCAACGGCCGTCAGCGTGCCCTCGCGCTTATCCTTGCCAAGGCACACAACGCGGCCCGCGCGCTCGTAAAACTGGGCAAGGCGAGAGGTGAGATAGGCGGGATAACCCTCCTCGCCCGGCATCTCCTCCAGTCTGCCCGACATCTCGCGCAGCGCCTCTGCCCAGCGCGAGGTAGAGTCAGCGATAACGGCCACGGAGTAGCCCATATCGCGGTAATATTCTGCAATGGTGATGCCCGTGTAGATCGAGGCCTCGCGTGCCGCTACCGGCATATCCGAGGTGTTTGCGATCAGCACGGTGCGCTCCATCAGCGACTTGCCCGTGCGGGGATCCTGCAGCTCGGGGAACTCGCGCAAAACGTCGGTCATCTCATTGCCGCGCTCGCCGCAGCCGATATAGACCACCAGGTCCACGTCGCTCCATTTTGCCAGCTGATGCTGCACCACGGTCTTGCCCGAGCCAAAGGGGCCGGGCACACAGGCAGTACCGCCCTTGGCAATGGGAAAGAGCGCGTCGATCACGCGCTGACCCGAGCAAAGCGGCACGGTGGGCGCCAGCTTTTGCGCGGTGGGACGCGCGCGGCGCACCGCCCATTTCTGCATCAGGGTAAGGGGGATGATATCGCCGTTTTTGCAGCGCAGCTTGCCAACGGTATCCGTTACCGTAAAGCTGCCCGCGTGGATCTCGGCAATGCTACCCTGTACTCCAAAGGGCACTAAGATCTTATGTCGAATGACCTCGCCCTCGGCCACAAAGCCCAGCACGTCGCCCTCGCTGACCTCGTCACCGTAGGAAACGGCAGGCTCAAAGCTCCAGCGGCGCTCGCGGTCCAGGGCCGGCTCGTCGATACCGCGCACAAGGTTTGTGCCGTGCTTTTTGAACAGCGTTTCCAGGGGGCGCTGAATACCGTCGTAAATATTGCCGATCAGGCCGGGGCCAAGCTCAACGGAAAGCGGCGCACCGGTGGAAAGCACGCGGTCACCGCGGCCAAGGCCTGCGGTTTCTTCATATACCTGGATCGAGGCGCGGTCGCCGTGGATCTCGATGATCTCGCCGATCAGTCTTTGCTCGCCCACGCGCACCACGTCAAACATATTGGCCTCGCGCATCCCCTCTGCAATGACCAGGGGGCCGGAAACCTTTAAAATTCTACCTTCTATCATTCTGTTCTCCATCCGTAATTAGGATCAGGGCACGTCGGTGCCCACGGCGCGCTCCATAGCGCGCTTCAAAAGCTCGCTGCCAAGACCCTGCCCACCCGATTTGCCGGGCAGCACCGTAACGGCCGGCAGGGGCTGCCTTGCGCAGCGCTCAAGCTCGTCGGAAAGTGCCACAAAATAGCACTCCTCTAAAAACAGCACCGCATACTCGTCGCTTTTCACGGCAAGCTGCAGCTGCGATCGTGCGGCATCCACGTCCTCTGCCTCCATCACCACGTATCCCAGCGTGGAAAACAGCGAAACGGTCTGCGCGCTGCCGATGATCCCGATCTTATACATAGCTTTCTCTCAATCTGCCAAGCAGCACGTCCTCGGGGGCGCCGCTTTTCTTGGCGGTATACAAAATACGCAAATTTTTCACCGACACCAGCAATCCGTGCACGTATGCGATCGCCACCTCAATGCCAAACGGCACCGCCTTGGCAAGATCAGCGCGCTGCATCACAAGATCCTCGGCGCGGCGCTCCGCCACCGAGAGGTCGTCGGTATCCATCACCTTGTGATAAGGGGTGGTCGCCACAAATGCGGCAAAGGCCTCCTCGCCACCGCGATATGCCTCGCACAAAGAGCTATCGGTAAGCCTTCCGCCCGGCACAAGGGCAGCTGCCAGCAGCACCTCGCCCGCCGCACTGCGCTGTGTGGTAAGAAGGCGGCGCACGGTGAACAAATTACACACGTCCGCGCGCGCAGCAACCATCTCGCGCGCCATTTCAACGGGAGCGGCCGCCTCTGCCATATCGGCAAAGCAGGCACGGTCGATCGCCATACTGAGCGCTCGTGCATCCGCATTTTGCTCATACGCCTCACGTGCTTCGCCGATCGCCGCGCGCATATGCGCGGGGATCTCCTCCGGCAGCGCATGTGACAGCTCACGCAAAAGCGCGGTGGGCACACTGCCGTTTTCCTCAAACAGCGGGGTGGGATCCATCCTTCTGTAATGGCCCTTCAGCGCCACCTTGATATTGTGGCAGTCGGTGGGGTACAGCAAAAAATCCACCACCTGGGGCTGCGGCAGCGAGGCGCGCACCACGGCAAGCTCGCGCTGCAGCATAGTGTCAAGCGCCCCGTGAAAATCGGTTCTGGCCTGCTCGTCCAGCATGCCCTCGCCGATCAGAGCGGAAACAACCTCGCCCACGTCCTTCATTGCCGCAAGCTGTAAAAGTCTGGCACGCCCCACAAGCTTTCCTTCCCGCGCGCGCAAGCGCGTGCTGGCATAGAGATACTCGGTGGGGGTATACGCGGTGCCCTTCACTGCTCTGCTCCTTCCCCGCTTGCAAACAAGATGTGAGCCACGCGCTCCTCGATCTCGTCACGCAGCTCGCGCAGCACGGTGGAAAGCGAGCAATTCAGCTCCACGCGCCCATAGCGCAGGATCACGCCGCCGTCGATATCGGCACACTCGCGCGCAAGGCGCAGCATACCTGCCTTTTTTGCGCCGATACGGCGCTCTACCACGCGCGCGGCATTGCGGATGACTTCGTTTCCAAAGCGCTCGCGGTCGGTGCTGTTCATCAGCACCTCAAAATATTCAAATTCCTCTTGCTCATCGCAAAGCGCCAGGCTCTCGCGCTCGGCGCGATCCTGCTCCAGCAGCGCGCAAACAAGCAGCGCGGAAAGCAGCTCGCGGTATTTGCCGAAGTCGCTGGAGCAAAGCTCCTCGCGCGCCTTATCAAACGCGCGGTCAACGGCTGCCGTTTTTGCTTCCTGCAAAATGCGCCGCTCGGTCCTTGCAACGCTCTCGCGTGAGGCGGCGACCATTGCCTCGCCCTCGCGCATCGCGCGCTCGCGGATGCGGGTACGCTCCTGCTCGGTGCGGGTGGCAAAATCACGGGCAAGCTCGGTACAAGCCTGCTCGGCCTCCTGCAAAATGGCACCGGCACGCTCCCTGCCCTCGGCCTGGATGCGCGCGGTAATTTTTTCAAGACCCGTCATAGCTTAACCAACGGGGGCAAACAGCACCAGCAAAAGCGATACCAGCACGGCAAAGATCGCATAGGTCTCTACCAGTGCGGCAGAGGTGATGGCCTTACCTACCTCGTCGGGGCGCTTGGCGATCAGATTTACGCCGGAAATGGCAACGCGCGCCTGCTTTTTGGCAGACCACAGACCCACAAACGCGATGGGCAGAGAGGCCATGATGAAATAGCCGCCCTGAGCCACGGTCAGCTCGATGGGGGTGCTGAGCACGCCGATCTTGAAGACGATCAGAAACGCGGTGATCAGGCCGTAGATGCCCTGCGTGCCGGGAAGCGCCTGCAGGATCAGTACCTTACCAAACTTGGAAGGATCCTCGGTCAGCAGACCGGAGGCGGCCTCGCCCACCATACCTACACCGATCGCGGAGCCGATGCCTGCAAGGCATACGGCAAGAAATGCGCCGAACAGCGCCAGATTTTGTCCTGTGAGAATAGCTGCAAACATAATTCAATACCTCTTTTTTTATTTTTTTGTTATTTGGTCTTCAAAAGCTCCCCCTCGGGGGTCACGTCCTGCGAATAGCGCTCGGCTACCGCGATCGGCTCAAAGCGCTCGCCGCCGTCCTCGTAAAACTTGCCAAGGAACTCGATATACTGCAAGCGCGAGGTGTGTACAAAGGTGCCCAGCACGTTGATCACCAGGTTCAACAGATGTCCAAGGGCAAACACCACCAGCATCATGATGATGCCGATAAACGAGGCGCCCTTCAGCGTTGCCAGAATATTGACCACCTGCCCCACAACGCCCGCCGCCAGGCCAAGCGCCAGAATACGGGAATAGGACAAAAGGTCGGATGCATAGTTGATCAGGGCATACAGGCCGCCAAAGCCGCCGATGAGCTTGCCCGCGATCCCCTTTCTGCTGCGCCCCTGCGTGAGAAGGATCATCAAGACGCCGCCGATCAGCAGCGCAAGACCTGCCGTTTTGTGCAGGAACACAACGCCGATGCCGGCAAACAGCACCCAGTAGGAGCCAACGTCAAAGATGGCTGCAAGCACCTTGCCGCGCCGGCAAAGGATATACGCCTGCACCGCCATACCGGCGATAAGATGCACAGCGCCCACGGCCAGCGACACCACCAGAAAGCCCATCGGGTTTTGCAGCGGATCAAACAGCACCGCCACGTTGGCGGCAGCGCTTGGCAGCAGCGCGAGGTTGGGCAGCTCGCTCTCGGGCACGCCCACCACGTTGCGCAAAAACGCCAACGGGAAATCGCCGAAATATGAACCGAACAGAATGCCGAACAGAATGCAGGAAAGCCCGCAATAGCCAAACATCAAAAGAAAGCGCTTCATCCCATCGGGCGGGTTACACCAACGCACCACCGCAAAGCATACGGCGGAAAGGAAAAGCCCATAGCCCGCATCGGCAAACATCAGCCCGAAGATCAGCATATAAAAAATGCTCATCACAAAGGTGGGGTCAAACTTGCCGTAGGCGGGGTAAGCATACATGCCAAGCACCCACTCAAAGTTGCGGGCAAAGGCGTTGTTTTTCAGCAGCACGGGCGGCTGCTCGTCCTCCTCGGGCGGGGCAAAGTCATACGCGCCCCCCATCCTTTCCAAAAGTGCGATCACGCGCGCCTTATGCTCCTCGGGGCACCAGGCACACAGCAGCGTGCAGGCCTCGGTTGCCGAAAGCGCGCTTTTATTTTTTTCGCGCAGGATCGAGGTGTTTACAAGGTCAGAAAGCACCTCTACCTCGTCAAGTCGCTCTGCAAGGGCAAAAAGGCGGCGCTCCAGGCTCTCCAGCTTTTTTTCACACGCGACGCCCTCGGCATCATAGCGATCAAACAGCTCCTTTGCCGTGCCGTCGCGCACAGGCAGCTCCGCCTCGGTAAATCCGATGCCGGAAAGGGCACGCAGCGTTTGCTCCTGCTCCTCCTTATGCACCGTGACCAGCACGTAAAGCCCTGTGCGGTCGGCGTTGATCAGGCTGACCACCGCAGCGCGCCCCTCCAGGGTCTGCAGCACAAGGTCGGTAGAGGTACCGCCCGGCAGACTGCCGAGAAAGGCCACGGTATGTGCCGTGCCTTCAAAATCAAGCCGATGCTCCCAATCAAGATACGGCGTATACGCGCGCGTGAAGGAAAGATAACGCTCGCGCTCCTCGCGCAGCTCCTTCATCTTTTTGCTGATCTGCTCGGCTTGCGACACCACCTTCAGCGCCAGCTCGTAGCTGCCGTTTGCATAAAACTCTGCCTCCACGATGGGCACGCGCTGCCGGAACAGCGATTTTTTGCGCTTGCTCCGCTTGGTCAGCACAGGCAGCACCGCGTCAATGCGCTGGGCAAGAGCCGAAAGCTCCTCCACGTGCTCGCCCCCAAGGACCTCCAGCACCGCCCCGGTCGCCGGCCCCTGCTCGATCAGGGAAACGGCGCGCATACGCATCAGTGCATGCAGCAGCGCATCGGTCTTTTCCTTTGGGACGACCGCGGTCAGCTTTTCCATCCTACTTACTGACATTTTTCAACGATCCCCCAAACGATCAATTTGACGGCTTGTTCCATATTTTCCTCAGCACGCGCCAAAAGCGCCCTTGCCTGTTCCTCGGCCTCGGCACGCTTTTTCTCCTCTAAGCTCCTGGTGTTTTCACGGATCTGCGCAAGCTTTTTTTCATATTCGGCCACGGTGTTTTTTTGCACACCTGCAAGATGCTCCTCGCATTGGCGCTGCATCTCTGCCTTCATCTCGGCTGCACGCTCGGTGGCAACGCGGCACAAGACCCGCGCCTGCTCCTCTGCTGCCGTGATCTGACCGATAACGTCCCGCGACATACCTTCACCGTCCTTTCGCATAAATTAGTGTTAAATATTATATCATAATGCGCGCGCGATTGCAAGATGCAGGGCGTAAAATTTACATTTTTTCTTTACACTTGCCGTATCGCGCGCTCCCCTGCCTTTTGCGCCGCACGGCGGTGGTGCCGTGGGGCTGGGCGCTGCAGCGCCCCGTCACGCGTCCAAAAGCCGACAAGCTCGCGCCGATCGCACTCCTCCTGCCGCGCTCCCGTTTGCAGCGTTGCAGCAAGCTTTACGGCCAAAAGACCCCTGACGGTATCCGTTTTCAGGGTGATCCTGTAGCGATGCGCCGCAAACGAATATCCCTTGCCCGCCTGCACCGCTT
>JAZNNA010000065.1:0-4364 GCA_045580065.1 Eubacteriales bacterium | reverse complement strand
GTGCTTTCCGCCCTGCGCGGCGCGGCGCGCTCGATCAACGCCCCCCTTTGGGGCACGTATATCGCCCACGAGTGGTATGCGGGCATTCGCCATTTTGACGAGCTGAAGCGCAAGCGCTTTGAGATGGTCTACAAATATTGCTATCTCGCAGGCTCGCAGCTCTTCTGTCTGGAAAGCGGCATCTCCCGCATCGTTTCCTACGGTGTGGATCTGCCCGAGGATAACGAGGTCGCACGCGCAAACAGCGAGGTCGTGTACCGCCTTTACGACAAAATGCAAAAGGACAAGCGCCCCGCAGGCGGCCCTCGCGCCCGCGTTGCCTTTATTCAGGGCAATCTGGATAGCTTCAGCGGCGGCTGGAACGGCGGCTATGCCTGGAGCCAGTTCAAGGAGGATTGGGCCTACGGCGATGCCGAGCACGCCTGGAAGATCGTGAAGGAGATCAACAAAAAGCGCGACTGGTTCGAGCCGGATTGCTACGAGCGCGCAGGGCTTGACGTTTCTGCAGGTGCGCCCGAGGGCAGCTACGACGTGGTGCCCGCCGCCGCATCTCTGGAAGCCCTGCAGCGCTATGACGCCTTGATCTTTGTCGGCTGGAATACCATGACCGACGAGCTGTATCAAAAGCTGGTCGCATACGTCAAAAACGGTGGCAAGCTTTTGATCAGCGCCGCACACCTCAGCACCGACGCAAGGCGTGGGGCCGCCCCCGTTTACCCCAATGGCGGTGACGTTTCCGAGCTGCTGGGCTGTACCCTCACGGGCAAGACTTTGCGCACCGGCCTTGGACATCGCTTTGTCGCGGAAAGCGGCATCGAGGGGATGCACTATCCCTTCCCCAACGGCAAGCCCGCCGACCCCATCTATTCCTGTGGCAACGTGAATTATGCCGAGGTGGAAATGAAGGAGGGGGCTGTGTGCGCCACGCTGGCAGACAGCTTCTGGCCCGAGGACCGTCCGATGCCCCCCTCTGTCATCGAGCATAAGCTTGGCAAGGGACACGTGGTATTCCTCACCTCTGCGGATTATGCAGGCAGCGAATCGATCTACCCCCTGTACCGCTTACTCGTGCGCGAGCTTTTGCGTGCCGTTGGCAGCGATCCCGTGGTGCAGACCTCGTCCGAGGTGCGCTACGTCTGCTATGACGGGGGCGTGATCTATCTGCTCAACACCAGCTACGATATGCCCGCCGTCGCGGTGATCGATCCACTTGGCAGCAAGGTGCCCCTTACGCTTGCCCCGATGGAGCTGCGCAAGATCCGGCTGCTGGACGGCAAGGTGGAAACGCTTTGCACGATGTAAAACATAAAAAAGCCGCCCCGTGGGGCGGCTTTTTTTACTTTTAGTCGGCAATGCGTACCAGCACCTTGCCGTTTTTGGTGTATTTGGGAGCGTGGAATTCTTCCACCGCCTCCTGCATCGAAAGCACCTTGGCGATCACCTGATCCTGCTCAAACGCACCGCTTGCAAGCAGCGCCAGAGCGCGCTCCATCGTGTGCGGATTGATATACGAGGTTTTGATCACAAGCTCCTTCAAAAATGCGGCGTGCGTGGAAAGCGGCAGACGTGCGGCAGAATCGCCCACGCCAAACAGTACCACGGTTGCACCAAAGCCGGCTACCTGCAGGGCAGTTTCCTGCGCGGCGGTCACGCCCACGCACTCCATTACCTTGGTGATCCAAAGCTTTTCGGTCAGCGCCTCGATCGCTGCGGTATCCGCAGGGGAGAGCGCATAATCAGCCCCCGCTGCCAGCGCAGCCTCGCGGCGTGCTTCGCTCAGCTCCAGCACAACGATCTTGCCCGCACCCGCGCGGCGCAAAAGGGGAAGCATCATCGCGCCGATGGCACCGTAGCCAACAAGTGCCACGTTCTCGCCAAGCTGCATATCCAAAAGATCCATGCCGTGCAGACAGCAGGAAAGCGGTTCGGCAAGCGCGGCAAGCTCCATCGAAAGCCCCTCGGGCAGGGGATACACATTTTCCTCGGGTGCAACCACAAATTCGGCCATTCCCTTGACTACGCCCTTGGCCTTCTCGCAAAACGAGGGCTTTCCCGCCTGGCAGTAACGGCACTTGCCGCAGCTGTGGTTGGGGTCAGCGCTTACGCGATCTCCTACATGAAAGCGGGTCACGCCGGTGCCCACAGCGTCAACAACACCCGAGATCTCGTGCCCCAGCGGCACGGGGTAATGCACGGGGTGCGTGTTCTTTTTGCCGGCCACTTTGTGGAAGTCACTGCCGCAGATGCCGCAGTAGCTCACACGGATGCGAACGTCAAATTCACCCATTTCCTTTTCGGGGAAGTCGGCAAGCCGTACGTCACCCGGTCCGTATAAAACGATTGCTTTCATGATCTTACCTCTTTATCGTTAGAATTTTTTGCGTCATTTTGTTTTTTTGCTTTTTTGACCTCGCGGAAAAAGCCTGCGTAAATGGCAATGGCAAACAGCGGGAACAGCATGCCAAGCAGCATACCGGCACGCATGCCGATCTGCTCGGGCGTGATGCCAAGGCGCGCGGCAAACGAGATGGCGCGCGGCATCAGCGCAACGGTATCCGCCACAATGCCTACAAGCTGCGGCGCGACCGAGGCACCAAGGTCACCGCCGGCTGCCATCATGGCAAAGAAGAACACACCCCCGGCGGGAAAGCGGTCAGAGCCCGCGATCAGGCTGCCGGGCCAGAGCATCGAAACGCAAAAGCCGGTCAGCGCACAGGCGACAAGGCCCACAAGCGGGAAGGGGGAGATCGCCGCGATCAGATAGCACGCCACCGCGCCGATCGCACCGAAAAGCAGCGCACGCTCGGCACATTTGCCGATCTTTGCAAAAAGCGAGCGCCCAAAGCCAAGCGCTGCCGAAAACAGCGCCACACCGAAAATATCGCCCCAGATCTTGGGGATGCCAAGCGCCAGCTCCAGATAGCCGGAGGCCCATTGCGCCATAGTGCATTCCGCCGCACCGCCAAGAAAGATGCCGATCACGCACAGCCACAGCACGCGGCTCTTCATCAGATGCAAAGCACCGGAGGTGCGCTCGGGGGTGTCCATGTGCGGCATTTCCACACCGGCAAACAAAATGCCGGCAGAAAGCGGAACAAGCGAGAACAGCAGAGAAAGGATGTGCCAGTTCTCAGAGCCGAATACCAGCAGAAATACGGTGGCAAGCACAACGGCGCCCACCACGCCCCACGCGTAGATCGAGTGCAGCTTGCTCATCTCACGGTCGGGGTTTTTGGCGGGGATGGCCGCAATGGTGGGGCTGATCAGCACCTCGCAAAGCCCCGAGGATGCCGAAAACACCACCGTGCCGATCACAACGCCGGCATACGCGTGCTGCGGAAACAGCCACGGCAGGATGGCAAACAGCCAAAGCCCCACAACGGTGATAAGGGGCGTGACTTTGACCGCAAGGGGAATGTTAAAGCGGTGCGAGAAAAAGGAAAACAACAGATCCACCGAAAGCTGGGTGAAAAAGTTGATCAGCACAAGCAGCCCCAAAAGCGAAAAGGAGATGCCGTATTCCTCGTGAAAGGTGAGAAACAAAAGCGGGGTAAGGTTGCCGACCACAGACATCGAGATGTTGGTCATATAGCAGGCCGCCTTCAGGCGGCGATAGGATCGCGTCATTTTTGTGTTGCCTCCGAAAGCAGGGGGAGAAGAATGTCAGAAAGGGTTACGAAGTCCTCAACGGTGAGGCGCTCACCGCGGATGTCGGGGCGGTGACCCGCTTGCTCTACTGCGGCAATGCATTGCTCTTTGGTAAGCGAGGGGAAGCCTGCCTGCAGGGCGTTCGGCAGCGTTTTGCGCCGCTGCTCAAAGGCCACGCGGATGGTGCGGCGGAACAGCTCGTCGTCCTTGGGGTGATAGGGCTTTTCGTCATACAGACGGATGCGCACCACCGCAGAGTTGACCGAGGGGGGCGGCATGAAGTCGGCGGCGGGCACCACAAAAAAGCGCTCGCAGGTGCCGTAATAATTCAGCACCGCCGTGATCGCCCCGCAGTTCTTGCCCCCGGCAGGGGCGCAAAGGCGATCGGCCACCTCGTTTTGTATCATTACCGTGATGTTGTGAAAGGGAAGGCCGCTTTCCAGCAGCTTCATCAGGATGGGGGTGGTGATGTAGTAGGGGAGATTGGCGCACACCGATACGCGCCCTTTTTCAAAATAGGGGGCAAGCAGCGCCGCAAGATCCGCCTTCATCACGTCCTCATTGATCACGGTCACGTTGTGGAACTCGTTTAACGTGTAGGTCAGGGTAGGGATCAGGCTTTTGTCGATCTCCAGCGCCACCACGTTTTTGTAGCGCGCGCAAAGCTCGCGTGTCAGCGTGCCGATGCCGGGGCCGATCTCCAGGATCGTTTCCTC
>JAZNNA010000064.1:0-5391 GCA_045580065.1 Eubacteriales bacterium | reverse complement strand
CCTTTAGCGAAGGCGACACGGTTCTGGTTTCCTCCGGACTTTTCGAGGGATACACAGGCACCGTTCAGACGATCTCCGACGATCGCTCGTTGGTCACCGTTCTCGTAAAGCGCGGACGCCGCGATATGCCTGTGGAGCTTGAGGCTTCCTGCCTCGTTTTGCAAAACGACTGATCCGCGACAAGGATCGCTTGCCGACAGTGCAAGGAAAGCCGCATAGCGGCTTGCAATTTCGTGGGAGGGAGAAAATTTTGTAATCTCCCGTATCGTACCACTTAAGGAGGAATTTTTAAAATGGCAAAGAAAGTAATGGGTTATATCAAGCTCCAGCTTCCTGCTGGTAAGGCTACCCCTCAGCCCCCCGTTGGCCCTGCTCTGGGTCAGTACGGCGTGGCCATCCCTGTGTTCACCAAGGAATTCAACGAGCGTACCAAGAACGACATGGGCCTTATCATCCCTGTTGTGATCACCGTTTACGCTGACCGTTCCTTCACCTTTATCACCAAGACTCCCCCCGCTCCCGTTCTGATCAAGAAGGCTGCCGGCATCGAGACCGCATCCGCTGTTCCGAACAAGACCAAGGTGGCAAAGATCACCAAGGAGCAGGTTAAGAAGATCGCCGAAACCAAGATGCCCGACCTCAACGCAGGCTCTATCGAGGCTGCTATGAGCATGATCGCAGGCACTGCCCGCAGCATGGGTATCGAAGTGGTTGACTAAGGAGGGGAAGAACAATGGGAAAGAAATATACTGATAGCGTAAAGCTGATTGAAAAGAACAGACTGTACGATCCCTCCGAGGCACTTGCTCTTGTTTGCGAGACCTCTAAGGCTAAGTTTGACGAAACCATCGAGATCCACGTTCGCCTGGGTGTTGACTCCCGTCACGCAGACCAGCAGGTTCGTGGTGCCGTAGTTCTGCCCAACGGTACCGGTAAGAAGGTACGCACCCTGGTTCTGACCAAGGGCGACAAGGTTGAGGCTGCTAAGGCTGCCGGCGCTGATTACGTTGGCGATATGGAATACGTTGACAAGATCATGAAGGAGAACTGGTTCGAGTTCGACGTTGTGATCGCTTCCCCCGATATGATGGGTCTGGTAGGCCGTATGGGTAAGATCCTTGGCCCCAAGGGCTTGATGCCCAACCCCAAGGCCGGTACCGTTACCCCCGACGTTGCACGCGCTGTAACCGAGGCTAAGGCCGGTAAGATCGAGTACCGTCTTGACAAGACCAACATCATCCACTGCCCCATCGGCAAGGCATCCTTTGGTGCCGAGAAGCTGGCCGAGAACTTCAACACCCTGATGGGTGCTATCATCAAGGCTAAGCCCGCTGCCGCAAAGGGTCAGTATATCAAGTCCTGCGTGCTGGCTTCCACTATGGGCCCCGGCATCAAGATCAACGCCGCTAAGATCGGCTGATCTTACAGGATCTATACAAAAAGAGCAGCTGCAATGCAGCTGCTCTTTTTGTATTTCGCGCGGTAGGCGGGCGTATCGCACTCCCGTAGGGGCCAACACCCCCGCGGCGCCCCCCAATGATGCCCTAAACCACGCAAAAAACCGCCACACGTGTGGCGGTTTTTGCGCTTTTATGCACCAAAGCGCTTGACAAACTCCTTGGTCACGGCCACCGAGCGCGCGGCGGCAAGTGTGACGAATTCGGAAAACTCCATGCCGTCGCCGCCATCGGAAATGGCGCGCAGCACGGCAAAGGGAACGCCGTTGACATAGGCAACGTGCCCGATCGAGCCGCCCTCCATCTCGCACGCGGCGGCATCAAACAGCGCCTTGATGCGGGATTTTTGCGCATCGCTTGCAATAAACTGGTCGCCCGTGGCAACCGTACCCACACGGTAGCAAAGCCCCTCGGCCTCGGTGGCGGCGCGCAGAGCGGCAAGCATATTTTCGTCAGCGGGGATGCGCACCACGTTGATGCCGGAAAGCAGCCCCACGGGGTCACCCAACGGCGAGGTGTCCATATCGTGCTGCACCACGGCATCGGCAAGCACAACGTCACCCACCGAAAGCCCCTCGGCAAGGCCGCCGGCAACGCCGGTGTTGAGCAGCGCGCGCACGTTATAGCGCAGGATCATCGCCTCGGCAGCAATGGCGGCAAACACCTTGCCAACGCCGCACACGGCGCAAACCACGGGCACGCCCGCGATCCTTCCGCTTGTAAAGGTCACGCCGCTTACCACCTCCTCGGTGATATCGGTCATGGCCGCCTTCAGCCCCTCTATCTCGATCTGCATGGCACCAATGATGCCGATGGGCTTAGCTTGCATAGCTGTATTCTCCTTTTTTATCCTTGATCACCGCAAGATACGCGGCACACTCGCGCTTGGCACTGGCAAGCTCCAGCTCGCGGTAATTGCCACATTCGCGGCGCGTGGCGCCAAACATTTCCGGCGCCGTTTCCACCGCGGCAAGCGCCGCGCAAAGCGCTTCCCACACCCGGTCGGGGGCAAGGTCGCGCGTGAGCAGATAAAAGCCCGTGCGGCAGCCCATCGGGCCAAAATAGATCACCTTATCCGCAATTTCACCGTTGCGCAAAAGCGTTGCCAGCATATGCTCTACCGAGTGCATGGTGACGTTATCCATATACTCGCCCGCGTTGGGCTTGCGCGTGCGCAGGTCAAAGGTGGTGATATCCCCGTCGATGCGGGAAATATACATGCCCGGCTCGATCTTGTCGTGATCCACCTCAAAGCTTGCGATCCGTTGCATTACTTTTCCTTTCTGCATTGCTTGCGATAGTCGCTGGGGGTCATGCCCATCTGGCGCAGAAACGCACGGTTAAAGGTACGGGGCGTGGAAAAGCCGACAAGCGAGCCGATCTCGGTGACCGAAAGCTTGCTGCTGCGCAGATGGCGGCAGGCGTAGGACACGCGCAGGGAATTGATGTAGTCGTTAAATCCGATCTGCAATCTCTCGGAAAACATATGTGAAATGTAATATTTGCTGATGTGCAGCTCCTGCTCCAGGAAGGAGAGCGAGAGATCCTTGGTGTAGTTTTGCGTGCAGTAATCCACCACGGTGTGAAAGGCGTGAGAGGAGCCGCTTTGCAGCCCTACGTACTCAAATCTGGGCAGCAGCTTGCCAAAAAGCGTGAGCAAAAGGCCGCGGCGGATCGCCGTTTCGTACATATCGCGCGGATTGTTCAGGTCCACCAGGCGGCGCACGATGTCGCGCAGCTCCGGCTCCTCGGCAACGCCGTGCAAAACCGCACACGTGGGCTGGGATTTTGCAAAAAGCTCGGCAAATTCGGGGATCATCTCCGGGTCCACCACCAGGATCATATACTTCTCGTGCGAGGCACTTTCATAGCGGTGGATCTGCTTGGGGAAGGAGAGGAACACGTCACCCGGCTGCAGCTCAAAGCGCTCGGTGTCCGCATACGCCACCGAGGTGCCCTCGAGGAAGAACACAAGCTCAAGGTGCTGGTGCAGGTGCGCGCAGCAGCTCAGCTTTTTGCCGATCCAGCCGCGGAACTCCTGCGGTCTGTTTTCATAATAAGCTATCATTTCATACGTCCTTTCTCCCACCGCACAACGCGCGGCGAGATGTTACTTAATATTTCATAGGGAATGGTGCCGGCACGTGCCGCCACCGCTTCTACGTCCCGGTAAAGGCAGACCACATCCCCCACCTCGGCAGGGGTGTTGCCAAGATCCACCATGCATTGATCCATGCAGATGCGCCCACAAAGCGAAAGAGGAAAAGCGATACCGTTATGGCACAAATACACCGTCATGCCCTGTAGACAGCGGTGTAGCCCGTCGGCATAGCCGCAGGGCAAAACCCCGATACGTGTGGGGGATTTTGCCACAAAATCTCCACCGTAGCTCACCGCCGTGCCGGGGGCGATCTCGCGGATCTGCACAAGGGGTGCGCAAAGCCGCAGCGCGGGGCGCAGGGCAATGCCTGCCACCGGCGAGATGCCGTACAGCGCCAGCCCCACGCGCGGGGCATCCAGCACGGCCTCGGGCAGTGCAAGTGCGGCGGCAGATGCCGCGGCGTGCGCAAACAGTGGGCGCGGCAGCGCCGCGCGCAAAAGGCAAAAGCGCGCAAGCTGGGCGCGTGTGCGCGCCACATCGGTATCCGCGCAGGGGAAATGTGTAAAAAGCCCCGTAACGGTAAGAGTTTTCAAGGCAAAAAGCGCATTGATCTCGCGTATTTGCGCAGGGGAAAAGCCCAAGCGGCACATGCCGCAATCGATTTTGATATGCACGGCAAGCGGCACCCCCGTTTTGGCAAGCGCCAGGGCGTATTCCGTTGAAAATACCGTTTGTGTGATGCGTCCCTCCGAAAGCTGCGCGGCGGCATCCGGCGGCGTGTAGCCCAACACCAAAATATCGGCATCGGGGGCAAGCGTGCGCACGGCAAGGGCCTCGTCGGGCGTGGCGACCGCAAAAAAGCGGCAGCCGGCTGCCACAAGGGCAGGCACGGCAAGCTCTACGCCGTGCCCATAGGCGTTTGCCTTGACCACCGCAATGGCTTTTTTGCCACAATGGGTGCTAACGGTGCAAAAATTTGCGGCAATTGCCGCGGTATCCACCTCGGCAAAGGCGCGCGAGGCAAAAAAGCTTGCATTTGGCATCCTGCAAATTCTCCTTGTTATCATACCACAATTTTTGTCTTTTTGCAAGTGCTATCGCGCATTTTTTTGCAATTCTTTGCATATTTTTAAGCAATCAAAGGCAAAGGGGGCACTGTCGCCGTGAAAAAATTTGTGTGCTTGCTGCTTCTTGCAGGTTTTCTTTTTCTTTTTGGATGCGCGCGGGGAGAGGAGCTGCTGCTTTCCCCCTTTTCGGGGGCGTACCGGGCGCAGCTGCGCGGCAGCTTTCGCTCGCTTGCTTTTGAGGCACTTTTAGAGCTTGGCGCGCCCACGTCCACGGGGAAGCGTACCGCAACACTCACATTTTATGCACCGCAGACGCTGCGGGGCACAACGCTTGTGCAGACCGAGGCGGGCGAGGTGCTGCTTTGCAGCGGCGAGGTGCGCGTTGACGGCTCGGCTCTCGCCCCCCTGCTCGGCGTGTTTGCACACACGGGCGAGGTAAGCACGATTTCGCTTGATAACGGCAAAACACGCGTGACGGGTGCTGATTTTTGCATGGAATTCCTATCCGACGGCACCCCCTCGCGAGTGGAGCGCGATGCGCTTTGCGCCGAGATCCTCTCCTTTGAGGTGGTGGGGTGAAGGAGCCGCGCGGCATGAGGGCGCATCGCTATCCCGTAGGGACCGACGTCCCCGGCGGTCCGTTGCAAGGCGTATTGCCTTCTCTTTTCGTCCGAGATCCCAAACGGCGTTTTCGCCGTTTGATCCTCGCTTCGCTCGGATTTCGACTACGCTCAGGATGACACGGACGGAAGGGGGCGGATAGGGG
>JAZNNA010000063.1:0-20538 GCA_045580065.1 Eubacteriales bacterium | reverse complement strand
AGAACGACATGGCTACGATCCGACTTGTTTCCCCGCCGCCAATTGTTTTTACTGAATAGCTTCTTTCAAGGCCTTGCCTGCAGAGAAGGAAGGAACCTTGCAAGCAGCGATCTCGATGCTCTCGCCGGTCTGAGGATTTTTGCCGGTATGAGCAGCTCTTTCTTTTACGGTAAACTTACCAAAACCAACAAGGGAGATCTCCTCGCCGGCCTTCAGGGACTCGGTAATAACCTCGATAGTGGAGGCAACAGCCAGCTCAACGTCCTTTTTGGACATACCGCTTTTTTCAACGATGGCATTGATCAATTCAGCTTTATTCATGTTTTGTGTCATCCTTTCAGATTTTTAGAACGACGGAAATTTCTTCCTACCGTTGTTATTATTCTATCACATTTGCCGAAAAAAATCAAGTACTTATGCAAAAAAATTAGCAATTTTCGTTATTTTTTTTGACTTTTTCCCAAATTTCATCCAATTCTGCCATACTGAGCTGCGCCATCTCCTTGCCTTCGGCCAAAACGGCCTGCTCTACTGCGGCAAAGCGGGCGATAAATTTATCGGTGGCGGCGCACAGGGCCTGCTCGGCGTTCACCTTGCACTTGCGCGCAAGATTGGCTGCAGTAAAGAGCAGGTCGCCGATCTCCTCCTCGATATGTGCGCTATCTCCCTCGGCCATCGCCTCGCGCACCTCGGCAAGCTCCTCCTCCAGCTTTTGGCAAACCGACTCCGCATCCGGAAAATCCATCACGGCGGCCTTTTTGCCCACCTTGGAGGCGCGCATCAGCGCCGGGAACTGGCGCGGAATGGCGTTCAGCTTATCCGTTACGCTCTCACGCTTTTTTTCCTCGCTTTTGATGACCTCCCAGTTGGAAAGCACCTGCTCGGACGTTTCGGCCTTAACGTCGCCGAACACGTGGGGGTGGCGGTGGATCATTTTTTGGCAGATGTCGTTTGCGATATCGTCAAAGGTGCAACGCCCTGCTTCCTTTTCCATTTCGGCGTGCATGGCGATCTGCAAAAGCACGTCTCCCAGCTCCTCGCGCAAAAGGGCAGGATCGTTTTTGTCGATCGCCTCGATCACCTCGTAGGTCTCTTCAATAAAATCATTGCGGATGGATCGGTGCGTCTGCTCGCGATCCCAGGGACAGCCGCCGGGGGCGCGCAGCATTTCTACTATCGTGACAAGATCCCTTGCGTCATATGCCTTTTTTTGCAGGATCTCCTGCATTTTTTCGTGCTGAAGCATAAATTTAAACCTCTATTTCAACAATTTTATTTTTTGCAAAAGCAATACGAGCCTCTCACCCCTTGGCAGCGCCTGCAGGTCGCTTTTTTGCAAAGCACCCAGCAAAAGCGCAAAAAGCAGCACGCAAAGGGCGGCAAACGCAGCCACGGGGAGCATCACAAAGCGGGTGCTGCCAAGCGTGCGCTGCAGCAAAAGATACAGCAAAAGCCCCGCCGCCGTGCCGCCGCTGCCTGCAAGCAGGGGGCGGAACAGATCGCGTGCGCAAAGCACGGGAAACCAAAGGATGCGCGAAAGCCCCACCCACTCGATCACAAGAACGGTCAGAGTACAAAAAAGCGTGCTGAGCGGCACCGCGCGCATTCCAAGCTGTGGCACGGCAAGCAAAAAATACTCGCTGAGCAGCTTGACAAGGGCGCCTGCACCCATTGCCGCCACGGGGAGCATCACGTGCCCCGTTGCCTGGCAGCACGCGCCCGTGAGCGCCATCATACAGCAAGGCAGCACGGCAAGCGCCAGCACCGAAAGCAACGGTGCGGCAACAAGGATGGCGCTCTCCTGCCCCGCATAGATCATAGAGAGCAAGGGGGTGGAAAACAGCGACAACGCCATAGAAGCGGGCACGCCCACAAGCAGCACGATGCGCCACGCAGTGACAAGCGTGCCGCGCATTGCCGCCGTATCCCTTTGCACGAACGCACGGCAGAACAGCGGCGTGAGAGAAAGCGTGACGGGGGCGAGCAGCGAGGGAACGAGATTATACAGCGGCACGGCAAGATTGCCGTAGCTGCTATAGAGCATATTGGCGGTATCCGGCGCCGTGCCAAGCGCCTGCAGGCGCGAGGAGATCAGCGCGGTATCCAAAAGCGTAACAAGGCTCATCACCGAGGCCCCGAGCGTAACGGGGAGCGCCACGCGCAAGAGCGAGGAAAGCACCGTGCGGCGCGTGGGACAGGGGGCGTTATCGCGCAAGCGCGCACGCCCCTGCCAGAGATCGCGCAAAAGCAGCGCAAGCAAAAAAAGCGCAGAAAGGGCAAGCCCCACGGTGATGCCGAGCACGGCAAGCGCAGCGATCTGCGGGGCAGGCAGCCCAAGGCGCTTGCCGTACAGAGCAAATCCAAGCCCGAATACAAGCTTTCCCAGCGCCTCAAGCACCTCGCAGGCGGCAGTAGCGCCCATTTTGCTGTGCCCTTGAAAATAGCCCTTGGCGGCCCCTATAAAGGCGGAGAGCGCCAACGCGGGGGCGATAGCCAACAGCGCCGCTGCGGCGCTTGGCATTGCAAGCCGGGCGGCAAGCGGAATGGCAAACGCCGCCAGCAGCAGTGTCCCCCCAAGCCCCACGGATAAAAACAGCACAAGCGATACGCCGAGAATACGACGCACCGCACGGTATTCTCCCCTTGCCAGGGCACCCGACACCTGCAGCGAAAGTGCGGTGGGCAGCCCCGTAGCACAAAGTGCAAACAGCAGAGAGTACACGTGGTAGGCGGCAAGGAAATACGCCATCCCCTCAACGCCCACGATAAACAGCAGCGGGATCTTATAAAAAAGCCCCACGCATTTGGTAAACAGGGCGGCCGGCATCAACACCAGCACGCCCTGCATCAAGCCTTTATTCTTTTCGGATTTCCGGCTCCCGCCCAACGCAGATCACCTCGCGGCACGGGAGTGCGGCTTATAAAAGCCCTTCCTCCCGATAGAATTGTGTGATCGCGTCTGCCTGTGAGGCACCGCCGTCGGCCTCCAGATACTCGTAAGGATATTTGGGGTTGAACAACCTCTTGATGACAGGCTTTTTGCCGCTATCGGGCGCTGCATAATTGACAAGCTTGGTCACAGCTCCGGCGCCTGCGGCAAAGATAGAATGCACCTCCTCCATCATATAGATGTTGTAAAGGCACTCCTTGCCCTCTTTGGCAAAGCCCACGTTTTCAAGATTGCCCACCATATTTTTCTGGCGGTACATATAGTAAGCAAGATAGCCCTCCTCTGCGGCACGGATCTGCGAGTAATCCACGCACTTGGCGGCATCACCGCCGCGCAGGTTGTACACGCGCTTTCCCTCTCGCAGGATCTCAGCCGCCTTTTTGACACAGAAGGTATGCACCGTAATGTTTTCCGGCTGCAAACGCAAAATGCCGTCAAAGGTCTTGGCAAAGCTGTCAAAGCTATCCCCCGGCAGACCGACGATCAGATCGGTATTGATACAATCTATGCCGGAGTGGCGCGCAATATCATAAGCGCGATAAAAATCCTCTACGCTGTGGCAACGCCCAACGCCCTGCAGGATCTCCTCACACAGCGTTTGCGGATTGACGCACACGCGGGAGATGCCGTAGGCTGCGGCGATCGCCATCTTTTCGGCATCAATGGTATCGGGGCGCCCGGACTCCAGCGTAAATTCGCGCAGGGTGGAAACGTCGATACACTGAGAGATGGTGGAAAGCAGGGTCTGCAGCTGCTCGGCCGTGAGGATGGTGGGGGTGCCACCGCCGATATAGACGGTCAGGACGTTCAGCCCCAGGGCCTTGATGGTGGCAAACTTACGGCGGATCTCGGCGCACAGCAGCGTGAGATAATCGGGGATCAGCGAGAGCAGGCGCTTTGAGGTATAGGAAACGAAGGAGCAATAGGTGCAGCGAGAGGGACAGAACGGGATGGAGATATACACACTGCAATCCCGCTTGTCCGGCGTGCCGATGATCTTTTGCTCGCGGATCGCCACGTCGGTGGCAAGCGCCGCCTTTTTGAGATAGACCATGTAATTGGAGGCAAGCGCCTTGCGCACCTGCGTTTTGCTCATGCCCTTCAGCAAAAGCTCGGTAGCGATCTTAGAGGGGCGCACGCCCGTGAGCATACCCCAGGAGGGGCGGTAATGCATCATTTCGCCCGCAGCGCCAAGCACGGCGCAGCCAATAGCGATCTTTCTGGTGCGGTCCTTTGTATGCTCGGGGGAAAATGCCAGCGTTTTTTGCGCCTTTGTTTCCTTTCCCTTCAGCACAAGGCGGGCGGATACCGAAACGGCAGCCTCGTCCTCTGTGGCATCCAGCCACATAACGGGCACGCCCTCCCCCACCTCGTCGGAAAAGTTTTCACCGGGAAAGAAGATCATGCACAGCGTTTGCACGTAGTACGTATTGACCTCTCCCGTGATATATAGCTTCATATACGGCTCTCCTTTTTTGGTTGCTTTAGCACGTCGGTATCCATCACGATGGTGATGGGGCCGTCAGCCGCAAGGCTGATCTCCATGTGCGCGCCGAATTCACCGGTTTGCACAAGGGCAAGCTCACGGCGCAGGCAATCGGTAAAATACAAATACAGCTCCTTGGCGCGTGCGGGGGCGGCAGCGCCCATAAAATCAGGGCGGTTGCCGCGGCGGTAGTTGGCAAGCAGCGTGAAGTTGGAGACCACAAGCGCCCCACCGCCGACGTCGCACACGGAAAGGTTCATTTTATCGTTTTCGTCACAAAAGATACGGCAGCGCAGGATCTTGGCGGCAAGCATTTCCGCCTCTTTTTCGCTATCCTCCTGCCCTACGCCGACAAGGATCAAAAGCCCCTTGCCGATCTCGCCGACCACACTTCCCTCCACGCGCACGGCGGCACTTGCCGCGCGCTGCAGCACCGCGATCACGAGAAGCCTCGGTCGATCGCGATCACGTCCTTCAGACCCTTCAGGCGGGATACGATCGAGTGGTAATGGTCAACGTTTTTGCAGCTGATCTTCAGATTGATCACAAGGCGGTCGTCGCTTTTTTTCTGGGTGTTGATCTGCAAAAGCAGCACCTTCATATCAGCCAGTGCCATAGTGATCTCAGCAAGGATGGTAAGGCTGGAATAGGCGTGGATCTGCACCAGCGCCTCGTAAACGTCGACATCCTTGCCCTTGCCGCCGTTTTCCCAGTGTGCCTCGACCCAACGGTCAGCATCCTCCAGCTTTTTCATGCCCTGCTCTACGTTGGGGCAATCCACCTTGTGGATAGAGATGCCAAAGCCCTTGGTGATAAAGCCGATCACGCCGTCGCCCGGCAGCGGGTTGCAGCACTTGGCAAACTTGACGGCACAGCCGTGTGCGCCATCCACCACGATGCCGCTGTTGTGCTTGATGTGGCGGGGGGTGGGGGCGATCTGGATATCCTCTGCAGCAAGAGGTGTGGGCGCGCTTTCCTTTTCCTCGGGGCGCACCACCTTATCAAATTCCTCGCGCAAGCGCGTGGCGATCTTGGAAACGGTCAGTCCACCGTAGCCGATGGTGTTATACAGATCCTCTATGCTGGCAAAGCCAAGGCGGGCACAGAGTGCGGTCATGACCTCGTTTCGCTGTGCCTCGCTGGAGGCGCGACCAAATTTTTTGCACTCCAGCTCGATGGCGGCACGGCCCACAATGATATTGTCGGGGCGCTTTTCCTTTTTGAACCACTGGCGGATCTTGGCGCGTGCCTCGCCTGTCTTGACGATGCTGAGCCAGTCGCGACTGGGGCCCTTGCAGGAGTTGGAGGTGATGATCTCCACGATCTCGCCGTTTTGCGGCACGCGGTCGATGGGCACGATCATACCGTTGATCTTTGCGCCCACCATCTTGTTTCCCACCGCCGAGTGGATGGCGTAGGCAAAGTCGATCACGGTGGCGCCCTGCGGCAGTGTGATCACGTCACCCTTGGGGGTAAAGACGAAGGTTTCGTCCTGAAAAATATCGGTTTTAAAGACGTTCATGAACTCGTCGGGATCGCGCGCCTCGCCCTCGCTTTCGATCAGGCGGGACACCCACTCCAGCTTTTTGTCCATTTCCGACTTGCTTTCCGCGCCGGACTTATACTTCCAGTGCGCGGCGATACCGTACTCTGCCACCTGGTGCATCTCGCGCGTACGGATCTGCACCTCAAAGGGGATGCCGTAGCGCCCGATCACGGTGGTGTGCAGCGAGCGGTAAAGGTTGGGCTTGGGGGTGGAGATATAGTCCTTGAAGCGCCCGGGCATAGAGTTGTACATTTCGTGGATCAGGCCAAGCGCGGTATAGCACTCCAGCTCGGTGCCCACGATGATACGCAGGGCGTAAAAGTCGTAGATCTCGTCAAAGCTCTTGTTTTGCGTATACATCTTTTTGTAGATGCTGTAGACCGATTTGATACGCCCCTCCAGCGTGAAATCGATCTTGTTTTCCGTCATTTTTTCGCTGATCTCGTGGCGGATCTGCTCAACGAAATCGCTATTGCGGCCATACTTGGCCTCAATATCCTCCTTGACCTCGCTGTATCCGTAGGGGTCAAGATAGCGCAGGCTGAGGTTTTCCAGCTCCTGCTTGATACGCTGCATACCAAGGCGATGGGCAAGCGGAGCGTAGACGTGCATCGTTTCCAGCGCGGTGGTACGACGCTTGGCTTCTCTCTTTGCATCCAGCGTGCGCATATTATGCAAGCGGTCGCAAAGCTTGATAAAGATCACGCGCACGTCGCGGGACATCGCCAGCAGCATCTTGCGCAGGGTCTCGATATGCCCCTCCTCTTTATCCTCGATCTGCAGCATAACGATCTTGGTCAGGCCGTCAACGATCAGGGCAACGTCGGCGCCAAAGCGCTTTTCCACGTCCTTCAGGCTTGTCTTATCGGCACAATCCTCTACCGTATCGTGCAAAAGCGCGGCACAGATAGAGTCGGAGTCAAGCCCGAGCGAGGCCGCGATCTGCGCCACGGCAACAGGGTGCGAGATATAGGGCTCGCCGCTCTGGCGCATCTGCCCCTCATGCAGCATGGCAGCGTAGTCGTATGCCGCCTTGATCTTTTCCATGTTATAGTGGTTGGGGCTTGCTTCAAGCACGCCGTACAACCGTTCGATATCCGTTTTTTCTTCGGTTGGCATCACGCTACCTCCTTACTCTGCAGATTTGCATTGCGCCTTCAATTTTTTGAGAATGTAAGATTTTTCGATATTTGTTTTGGAGGCCTGGAAAAAGACGTCAAAGCGATACACGCCCGGCTCGATCTCCTCCACGCCGCAGATGTTCAGCTCGTGAAAGACCTCCAGTATGTATTTTAAGCAAACGTAATTGATGGGGCGGGGCGCACCGCAGTTGAGCATAGGCAAAAGCACCCGCTCGGGGAACACGTCGTTGCCCTGGCGGAATTCGCGACGCAGCACCTGATAAACGTGGGCAAAATCCGAGCGCTCGGGTATAAAGCCCTCGTCAGCCGCAAAGCTGCCGCCGGCGCGCACCTCACGATAGCGCTGCTCCATCCCCTCCCACTCGCTGCAATAGCGCTCGGAGGGCTTATAATCCTGCAGGATCATCTGCACGGTCTTGATATCACGGAACTCGTTGACGTCAACGGTGCCCAGCACGTCAAGGCGATCCCCCTCGCAAAAATCAAAGCGGGAGCGAGGCGTGGAAAACAGCAATGCGGTGAGGCTGATGCCGTCCTTGCCCAGCTGCAGCTTTAAGTGCTTGCCGCCGCTGAGCTCGGTGATGCGCTCGATGACAAGATCGCGCAGCACGAACTGCGGCACGGGATTGGCAACGCCAAACGGCTCAAGGCGCGAAAGCTCCTCGGCAAGCGGAAGGTTGACCTCCTGCACCGAAAGCTCCAGATCAGCCTCAAGGTGGGCGCGTACGCCGCCCTCGGGCAGGTATTCGGCCGCGTAGGCATTGATACGGCGGCGGAACTCGTCAAGGTCGCCGCGGCGGATGGTAAGGCCTGCGGCAAGCTCGTGCCCGCCGAATTTGACAAGAAGATCCTCGCAGGCGGTCAGCGCGCCCACAAGATTCATTCCCTTCACGCCACGCCCCGAGCCCTTGCCAAGGTCGTCGGGAGAGTCGGCACCGGGCTGGGTGCCGTCAAAGGAGATCAGAATAGAGGGCAGGCCGTAGCGCTCGGTAATACGCGAGGACACGATACCGATAATGCCCTGCCGCCAGCCGTTATCCTCCAGCACCAGCACACGCGTGGTGTGGGGATCAAAGCTTTCGTCGATGCGGTGATAGGCCTGCTCGGCGATGGTATTTTCCTCTGCCTGGCGCTGGCGATTGATCTCGCACAGCTCGGCAGCCATCCTGGCGGCCTCCTCACGCGTTTCGGCAAGCAAAAGCTCTACGGCAAGCGAGGCCTCGCTCATTCTGCCCGCCGCGTTGATACGGGGGGCAATGCCGTAGCCGATAAAGGAGGAGGTGATCTTTTTGCGCTTGCCGGCAGAGGCCTCCTCCAAAAGCGTATCCAACCCAACGCGACCGGTGTGCGCGATCTGCTTTAAGCCGAGCGTAACGATCAGGCGGTTTTCGTCGGTGATGGGCATAACGTCGGCGATGGTGCCGATGGCAACAAGATCGGCATAGGTCGCCGCAATGCGGCGCACGCAGTCGATCTCGCGCTCGCCGCGCTCGGCGCCCAGGGTACATTCAAACGCGGTAACAAGCTTGAATACCACGCCAACGCCAGCAAGCTCCTTGAAGGGATACTCGCAATCCGGGCGGTGCGGGTTGACGACCGCCACGGCATCCGGCAGCGTGGCACGACACTCGTGGTGGTCGGTAATGACCATATCAATGCCCACGGAGCGGGCATATTCGGTTTCCTCACAGGCGGTGATGCCGGTATCCACGGTAATGATACAGGAAACGCCCATGGCGGCAAGACGGTCGATAGCGGCAACGGAAAGGCCGTAGCCCTCGCCGCTGCGGCTGGGGATATAATAACCGATATCCGCGCCCAGATCCTTTAAGTAAAGATACAGCAGGCTGACCGAGGTCACGCCGTCTACGTCATAATCGCCGTAGATCACGATTTTTTCCCCCTTGGCGATAGCCTCTCGGATGCGGGCCACGGCGGGCTTTACGTCGCGCAGCAAAAAGGGGCTGTGAAACAGCGTATCCTCACAGCACAAAAAGCGCTGAACAGCCTCGGCCGTGCGGTAGCCGCGATGGTAGAGCAGGCGCGCGCAAACAGAGGAAACGCCAACGCCCTCGCAGATCGCCTTGATCTCGTTTTCGGGTGCTTTTTGCTCCTCGCGCAGGATCCATATCTTTTCTTTTGTCAGCTGCTCCATCATGGGCTCCTTTCTGCTTTGGCCGCTATTTGCAAAACGGCAAAAAGCGTGCTATCACGGCCAGCGCCGAGCGCAGGCCGTCCAATGCCGCGCTGGTGATGCCGCCGGCATAGCCGGCGCCCTCGCCAACGGGATAAATATATGCGGTGCCAAGCGCCGTGCGCTCCTCACCGCGCAAAATGCGCACGGGGGAGGAGGTACGGCTTTCGACTGCGGTCAGCACCGCGTCGGGGGCGGCATAGCCCCTCAGCTTTTTATCAAACGAGGCAAGCCCGCCCTCCAGCGCGCAGCTGACAAAGGGGGGCAGAACGCCGTGCAGATCAGCGGTGCGCACGCGCCCCCCGCCATAGGTGGGCTGCACGCGCTGCGGCTGCGTGCCGCTGCGACCTGTGAGAAAATCACCGACCGTTTGCACGGGGGCAACGTAATCCCCTCCCCCTGCAAGGTAGGCGGCGCGCTCTAACGAGCGCTGAAAGGCAATGCTGTCGCGTACGCTGCCGCCAACGTCGGCGGGAAGCACGGAAACCGCCACGGCAGCATTGGAATTTTTACCGTTGCGCGCATGGTAGCTCATACCGTTGACCACCACGCCCCCCTCCTCGGAGGCTGCGGTGACGACCTCGCCGCCCGGGCACATACAAAAGGTGTACACGCCGCGCCCTGTCGTGGTATCCGAGAGGGTGTATTCGCCGGGGCCGAGTGCAGGGTGACCGGCAAGATCACCGTACAGGGCGCGGTCGATATCCTCGCGCAGATGCTCGATACGAACGCCAACGGAAAAGGGCTTTGGCTCGATGGCAAGCTGCTTTTCCATCAGCATTTCAAAGGTATCACGGGCGCTGTGACCGATGGCAAGCAGCAGCACGCCTGCGGCGATATCGCCCTTGGTGGTTTTGGCCACCACGCCGCTTGGCGTTTGGGTGAAATCGGTAAGGCGGGTGCGGTACAGCACGCTGCCGCCAAGCGCGACGATGCGCGAGAGGACGTTATCCACCACCACGCGCAAAATATCGGTGCCGACGTGAGGCTTGGCCTTTTGCAGGATCTCCTCGGGCGCGCCAAACTCAACAAGGCGCTGCAGGACGTAATTGCACAGCGGATCGTTTATGCGCGTGACAAGCTTTCCGTCGGAAAAGGTGCCGGCTCCGCCGGCACCGAATTGAATGTTGCTTTCGGTATCCAGTATCCCGAGCGTGCGAAAGCGCTCGGCAGCGGCGGCACGCGCCGCAACGTCGTCACCGCGGTCGATGATGACGGGGGCATACCCCTCTTCTGCCAGCAGCAGCGCTGCAAAAAGCCCTGCCGGACCCATCCCCACCACCAAGGGCGGTGCAGAGAGCGGCAGGCTGCCTTTTTCGATCTGCGGCTCGTCAAATGAAAAGGCTCGCGCGCCAAGGCGGCGCAGCGTTCCTTCGTCGATCGAAAGAGGATCTTTCGCCTGCACAAGCACGGAGCAGACCTGCAAAATACGCTGCTTATTGCGCGCATCGATCGACTTTTTATAAAGGCGAAAATGAAGCCCCGCGGTAGTGACACGCGCGTGCTTCATTTTCGTTTTGGCTATTTGGATGATCTCCTGCTCGGGGGCGTCGAAGGGGGCGCGGATATCCGACAGGAGGATTTGTGCCGGGGCTTTTTGCATATTACGAGGCGGCGACCGTAAGGGTCAGATACAGCTCGGACACCAGCTTGACACCGTCGGGCAGCACCAGATCCTCTGGCGTGAGGTAATACACCCCCGGCTCGTGCCCCGGGATGATCACGCCGATCGTTTCAACGTTTTTCAGCACGGCGACCTTGCCGCTGACCTGAAGCACACCGGTAGAAAGCGTGTAGGTATACCCCTCCTGCGGCACCATGACCTGCAGGGTAAGATAATCGGTATCCTCGGTGTTCATCACACCGAACCACACCACGGCGGCAAGCAAAATGCACACGATGGCGGCGATCAGGTTGACGTGAAAGCCGGTGTGCGGCACGGCATGCAGCTCATCTTGCTCGCTGCCCTGCTCGTTTTGCAGTTTTTCTTTATGTTTCATGCTTGTTCCTCATCTCTTGTCTGCGTGTTTCTTTGCATACCAAGCAGCTCTGCCAGCTTGCGGCGCAAGGAAACGGATGTGAAGTTGCGAAGCAGCTCGCCCTTATAGGCAAGCGAGATCACGCCGGTCTGCTCGGACACCACGATGATGATGGCATCGCTATCCTCAGAGGCGCCCACGGCGGCGCGGTGGCGCGTACCGAGATCCTTGATCGGCTCGGTATTCTGCGTGAGGGGCAGATTGCAGCCTGCGGCAAACACGCGGCCGTCACGGATGATCACTGCACCGTCGTGCAGGGGGGTCATGTTGAAGAAGATGGTCTGCAAAAGCCTTGCGCTGACCTCAGCATTGAGCACGGTGCCGGATTCGGCATACTCGCCGATCTTGATCGAGCGCTCGATAGCGATAAGCGCACCGGTTTTGGAGAAGGACATATGCTTGACGGCAAGCACGATCTCGTCCAGGGTGCTTTGTGTCAGCGCGGTGCGGCGACCTGCCTCGGCGCCGATGTTTTTCAGCCCGCGGAAGGAGACCGAGCCAAGTCGCTCGACCATGGCGCGCAGCTCGGGCTGAAAGATGACCACAAGGGCGATCATGCCGTAGCCGAAGACGGAGCCGAAGATATAGCGAAGCGTGTAAAAATCAAAGAATTCGCTGACGGCATATACCGCAAGCAAAAGACCGACGCCCCAGAAAAGGCGCCCCGCGCGCCTGTCGCGCACGTAACGAAAAACGGCGAAAAAGAGCGCCGCGAGCAAAATGATATCTACCGCATCACGCCAGGAAAAGGAAGCCAGCGTTTCGGTAATTTTAAGGCAGCTCCCGGCATCCGTGAACAGCCTGTCAAAAAAATCCTTCATGTGTAATCCTCGTATATATTGCAGTGGGCAAGGTGCCCACGGTGTGTTGAAAATCAGCATTGATCCCCTCGCCCGCAAGGCGCGCGAAGGTATATAAATATTATAGCATAATTTATACAGAAATGCAAACGTTTTTTCACATTTTTTTGATTTTTCCATTTTTGGTGCCGTATTTCTCCAAAAGTGTCAAAATTTCGCCCCGTTGCAAGGCGAATTTTCCATTTTCGGTATTCAGAAAACGACTTTTTTCTTTCTCTTTTGTATTTTAAAAAAGGGGCTTTTCTTTTTTTGAAAAAGCTGGTATAATAGTAGCAAGGGGCCGGGATGCCCAAGCAATCAACAAAGGAGAAACAAGATGAACGCTTCTTTTTATATGCCCACACGCGTGCATTTCGGCCGCGGTGTGCTTTTGCAAAACAAAAAAGATCTGGCGCTGGGGCGCCATGCCTTTATCGTAACGGGAAAGCACTCGGCCAAGGCCAGCGGCGCGCTGGATGACGTGACCGCCGTGCTGGACGAGCTGCAGATCGCTTACACGGTATTTGATAAGATCACCGAGAACCCGCCCATCCTTGTTTGCCACGAGGGCGGCAGCCTTGCCGCCGCGTGCGGTGCGGATTTTGTGATCGGTATTGGCGGTGGCTCGCCGCTGGATGCTGCAAAGGCGATCGCTGCCTACGCCGCCAACCCCACGATCGATCCGTTGGAGATCTACGACGAGCAAAAGCGACCGAATGCTACCCTTCCCCTGATCGCCATCCCCACAACGGCAGGCACGGGCAGCGAAGTGAATTATTACAGCGTACTGACACTCCCCGACGGCGAGCGCAAAAAGACCTTTAAGGCAAGCGATGCCTGGCCGCGCACCGCCTTTGTTGACCCCAAATACACGGAAACGCTTTCGCACAGCTCTACCGTGAGCTGCGCGTTGGATGCCTTTGCACACGCGCTGGAGTCTTATCTCTCGCCTAAATCAACCGTATTTTCTGAGGCGGCTGCTCTGTTTGCTGCCAAAGAGCTGTGGGACGTGCTGTCACAAGCGCCCGCACAGTTCACCCCCGAGATGCGCGAGCAGCTGATCGCGGCATCCACCGCCGCCGGCATGGCGATCAGCGTGACCGGCACGGGCTTTCCTCATCCAATGGGCTACAGCATTACGCTGCTCGACGGTGTTCCCCACGGCAAGGCCTGCGCCGCCTTTGCTGCTGAGTATCTGGAATATAACGAGCGAACCGAGATCGGCAAGGAGCGCATTGAGGCCTTTGCCAAGCATATCGGTGCCACCCCTAAGCTGATGAAGCTTTTACTCCCCGGGCTTGCGGACGTGCATTTTTCCTTTACCGAGGAGGAGATCGACCGCCGCGTGAAGCTGATCTGCGGCGCAGGTAACTACGTGAACAGCCCCTACGTGATCTCGGTGGATGAAATGTACGAGATCTATCGCCGTTTGTTTTTGAAAAAGTAAGCATTGCAACAGATAAAGCAGGGGCGCAGGCGCGCCCCTTTTTATCCGTTTTCCAACAAATGCATCTATTTTTTCCAAATTCTTAATTTAATTTTCTACATTTCTTGATACTTTTCTTGTTTTTCGTCTATTTTTTGCATTTTGCGGTGTTTTTACGGCAGTGTAAGACTTACAGCACATCAAAAGCAAAGGACTCGGAAGGAGGGATCACATTGATCGATATTACTTTGTGGTTAAACGACTTTTTGCAAAAGGCAAACGCCACGTTTCAAGACCGTGTGTGGTTTGTTGGCTTGCAAGGAAGCTACGGACGGGGCGAAGCGACCGGGACAAGCGACATTGACATCGTTCTCATATTGGATGGTCTCACCGCCTCGGATATCCGCTCTTATCAAGCAATGCTGGATACGTTACCGCACAGAGAGCTGATCTGCGGCTTTCTTTCCGGAAAAGAGGAGCTTTTGAGCTGGGAGCCCTCCGATCTGTTTCAGTTTTGCCACGACACAACGCCTCTCAAGGGTAGCCTTGACGCAGTCTTGCGCCTTGTGAAGGAAAGCGACGTAAGCAGAGCGATCAAGATCGGCGCCTGCAACATATACCACGGCTGCATTCACAATATGCTTCACGAAAAAAGCGAGGAGGCTTTGAAGAGCTTATATAAATCCGCCTCTTTTGTGATACAGGCAATTCTTTTTAAGCAGAGCGGGAAATACCTGAAGCAGCAACAGGATTTGCTGGCGGCCGCAGCACCCGACGAGCAAGCCGTTCTCCGCACCCTTTTCGCGCTGAAAAGAGGTGGCGCGGTGGATTTTGCACCGATGTCCGACACGCTGTTTTCCTTTGCAAAAAAGTGGGTCCTGCAAAGCGATTGACAAAAAAGCCTACGCGACCCGTGACGCCAAACCGGCAAGAGGACTTCCCTTATCAAACAAAAATCCCGCAGACCGTTGGTCTACGGGATTTTTTCACTTGCGATCTCCGCTTTCGGAGATCGCGCTTTTTGTTTGGGATCAAACGCTATGCACGCCAAGGGCGGCATCGGCAGAGGTAGCATCAATGCCGTACTTTTTTGCCTTGCGTGCCTCAAAGAACTTGAGGGCTACCTGCTCGAAGAGAGCGTAGGAAAGAATATCCTCCTCCTGCTCGTAATAGGGCAGGATCTTCTGACGCAGCTCCTCCAGCTCGGGAGAAAGCAGATCGGCGGGACGGCAGGTGATCGGCTCCTTATCGCCGATGATCTTTTTGGTAAAGGCGGGATCGATGGGCAGAGGGGTCTTGCCGTACTCGCCGGCAACAATTCCCTTGAATTCCTTAGTGACCATCTTATAGCGCTCGCCGCCCAGCACGTTGAACACAGCCTGCGTGCCAACGATCTGCGAGGAAGGCGTTACAAGAGGGGGGTAACCGACGTCTGCGCGTACGCGCGGAACCTCGGCAAGCACCTCGGGCAGCAGATCCTCCTTCCCTGCCTGCTTGAGCTGGCTCATCAAATTGGAAAGCATGCCGCCCGGCACCTGGTAGAGCAATGCGTTTACGTCTACCTTCAGCGCCTTGACGTTCAAAAGACCGCTTTCGAGATATTTTTCGCGCAGGGGGGCAAAGTGACGGGTGATCTCATCAAGCTTGGCAAGGTCGATGCCGGTATCGTACTCGGTGCCGGCAAGAGAGGCCACAAGCGGCTCTGTGGGGGGCTGAGAGGTGCCCATCGACATGGGAGAGATCGCGGTATCCACCACGTCAACGCCTGCCTCGATGGCCTTCAGCAGCGTCATAGAAGCAAGGCCCGCGGTGGCGTGCGTGTGCAGCTGAATGGGAAGCTTGACAGATTCCTTCAGGGCCTTGACAAGCTCGTAAGCGTCAAAGGGCTTGAGCAGGCCTGCCATATCCTTGATACAGATGGAGTCGGCGCCCATCTCCTCTAACTGCTTGGCATACTTTGTATAATAATCGATCGTGTAGCAGGGGCCGGTGGTATAGGAGAGCGCTGCCTGCACGTGTCCGCCCTCTTTTTTGGTTGCATTGATAGCGGTCTGCAGGTTGCGCACGTCGTTGAGTGCATCGAAAATACGAAGGATGTCGATGCCGTTGGCGATCGACTTTTGCACGAAATATGCCACCACGTCATCCGAGTAATGGCGATAACCGAGAATATTCTGGCCGCGGAACAGCATTTGCAGCTTGGTGTTTTTCACCTTTTCGCGGATCTTGCGCAGGCGCTCCCAGGGATCCTCGTTCAAAAAGCGCAGACAGGAGTCGAAGGTGGCACCGCCCCACGCCTCGAGGGAGTGATAGCCGACCTCATCCATTTTTTCAAGGATGGGGAGCATCTCCTCGGTGGTCATACGGGTGGCGATCAGCGACTGGTGAGAGTCGCGCAGAACTGTTTCTGTAATCTTTACTTTAGACATAGTTACACCTCATTTCAATTACCACACCCAGGACAGGAACACACCTGCCGCAACGGCGGAGCCGATGACGCCGGCCACGTTGGGGCCCATGGCGTGCATCAGAAGGAAGTTGCCGGGGTCGGTCTCCTGGCCGACCTTTTGAGAAACACGTGCTGCCATCGGCACGGCGGAAACGCCCGCAGAGCCGATCAGAGGATTGATCTTGCCCCCGGTGAGCCAGCACATCACCTTGGCGGTAAGCAGACCGCCGACGGTAGAAACGGCAAAGGCAGCAAGGCCGCAGGCAACGATCGCCAGCGTTTGCACGCTGAGGAAGTTGGTAGCGGTGGCAGTAGCGCCAACGCTGAGGCCAAGCATAATGGTTACGATATTGATCAGCTCGTTTTGTGCAGTCCTGGACAAACGGTCGGTAACGCCGCAGACGTTGAGCAGGTTACCAAACATCAAGCAGCCGATCAGCGGCACAGCATCCGGCACGATCAGGCCTACCACAATGGTAACAAGGATCGGGAAGCAAACAAGCTCGACCTTGGATACCTGGCGCAGATTGGTCATGCGGATAGCGCGCTCCTTTTTGGTGGTAAGCAGGCGCATAAAGGGGGGCTGGATCATGGGGATCAGCGCCATGTAGCTGTAAGCGGCGATGGCGATGGCACCAAGCAGGTGCGGAGCCAGAGTCTTGGTGGTCAGGATCGCAGTGGGGCCGTCGGCACCTGCAATGATACCGATAGCGGCTGCCTCCTGCGGGGTGAACAGACCGGACATCAGCGCAATGCCAAAGGCGACGAATACACCAAGCTGTGCGCCGGCACCGATGATCAGGCTTTTGGGGTTGGCGATCAGCGGCGAGAAATCCGTCATCGCGCCGATGCCGATAAAGATAAGGCACGGATAGATACCAAGCTTTACGCCAAGGTACAAGAGGTCAAGCAGGCCGCCGGTGCGCAGCACCTCGCCGAAATTGACCTGCGTAGAGCCGATAAACAGCTGCTCGTGAAAGAGATTGGCACCGGGCAGGTTGGTCAGCAGCATACCGATGGCGATCGGCAACAGCAAAAGCGGCTCGTATCCCTTGACTACCGCAAGGTAAACAAGCACACTTGCAATGCCGAACATCACAAGCGTTTTCCACCATTCGATGTCAACGCTTGCCATCATTCTTGCAACGCCGGTGCTTTGCAAAAAGTTTAAAATACTTTCCCACATAACGGTGTGCCTCGTTTATGCAAGCGTTACCAGTACGTCGTCGTTCTTTACGCTGGCGCCCTGAGAAACGTGAACGGCGGCCACGGTGCCGTCAGCGGGGGCGCAGATGTCGTTTTCCATCTTCATTGCCTCCAGAACCAGCAGCACGTCACCCTTCTTTACAGCATCGCCGGCCTTTACGTTCACGCGGTTGATAGTGCCGGGCATAGGCGCATTGATGGGAGTGCCGCCTGCAGGAGCTGCGGCAGGTGCGGGAGCTGCTGCAGGTGCAGGGGCTGCTACGGGCGCGGGAGCTGCCACGGGGGCAACGGGGGCGGCGGGAGCGTAGGCTGCGCCAAGCTCCTCTACGGTTACTTCATAGCTGACACCGTTGACGGTGATACGATAATTTTTCATGATAGCTTTACCTCTCTTTGATTTCTACTATTACAGTTTGCGGAAGGATACAACACGGAAATTCGGGGATACGCCACCGTTTTCCTCGGCCATGGCGGCTGCCACGGCGGCGGTGATCACGGCGATCAGCGCATCGTTCCCCGCAGCGGGGGCAGGAGCTGCCGCAGGGGCAGTGGGAGCTGCCGCGGGGGGAGCGGGAGCAACGGGAGCCTTAGCTGCCGGCTTTTCGGGGGCTGCCTTTTCTTTTGTGATCAGGCGGCGGAAGATCTCCAGCACGCCCCAAAGGATCGCAAGAGAAAGGAAAATAGTACCAAAGCCAATGACAAACATTTTGCCGGCATAGGCGGCGCGCTCGCCGAAGTTCATTGCAGCGGAAAGCACTTGATGTGTCATAACGTCACCTCACGATCAAGCGCGCTTGTCGCGCAGCATCATCAGCGCAGCCAGCACGCGGGCACGAAGCTCGGCAGGCTCGACGATGTCGTCCACCTCGCCCATTGCGGCGGCAGCCTCGGGGGCAGCGGCCTCGCTCCATTCCTTTTCCAGATCCTCGCGGGTCTTTTCAGCGGTGATGCGGTCGTTCCAAAGGAAGGCAACGCCGGTTTTTGCGGTAAGAGTAGAGATCTCGGCACAGGGGAGCGCATAGACCATATCGGCACCAAGCGTTTTGGCGCCACCGAAAAGGAAGCCTGCGCCGATCGCCTTACCCACGATAGCGGTAACGCGTGCGGCGGTGCCGTTTGCCAGAGCCTTGGCAAGCGCAGCAAGCGCCACGGCAAGCTCGGGCTGCTCGTCCTTTGCGGTTCCCTCACAGTTTACAAACGTAACGGTAGGAAGCCCAAAGCTTTCAGCCAGTGCGTACAGGCGTGTCATGGCCTTGATGCCGGAGAGCGTAAGCTCGCCGTCCAGGGCCAGCACCACGGTGGGGATGCCGCCCATAAAGGCGATACCTGCCGTAACGGTATCGGAATAATCGGCATACAGTGCCGTAAAGCTGCCTGCATCCACGGCGGCGGCAAGCGCATCGGCTGCGCTGACGCCATCGGAAATGGCAAGGGCGCGATTGAGATCGTCGCCGGCATAGGTGGGAAGATTTCCGCCTGCACGGTCAGGCAGGTAGGAGATCAGCTTGCCTGCAGCGGCAAACGCCTCGCTCTCGCTTGCTGCAGCAAGGGCGGCATTGCCGTTCTTTGCAGCATACTCAGCCGTACCGATCTCCTCGCCGACAAGCGAGGGGGATGCGGTGTAAAGCAGGCTTTTTTCCTTAATAACAATAGTGAGATCAAAAAGGGCTGCAACAGCTGCCATAGTGCCTGCGCACACGCCGCTGATCACGGCGATCTGCGGGATCTTGCCCGCTGCCTTGGCAGCAACGGAAAGCAGCGCACCATAGCCTGCAAGCGCGGCGGCACCGTCAAACACGGCAACGCCCGCACAATCGAAAAAGCCAACGATCGGCGCACCGACCGCAAGCGCCTTTTGATAAGTCAGCGCAATTTTTTCAGCGTGGCGGGCATCCAGCGCGCCGCGCATTTGCGAAGGATCTTGTGAAAAGGCAAATACCAAACGCCCGTCCTTCGCGCCGTAGCCGCAAACAACACCCTCGGTATCGTCGGAGCCGGGGCGGCGGATATACGCGCCAAGCTCGACAAAGGTGCCTGCGTCAAAAAACGCGAGCAAGCGTTCTTTGCCTATCGTTTTCTCATTTTTCATAGCAACCTCCCTGTTTTTTTGTACGAAAACACAAGAAATATAAGGGTAAACCATTCTCCCCCATTTTAGTTTATTGTAGCACAAAAAACAATTTTTGTGGCGCTTTCACAAAATTTAGTTGTGAACGAAATGTAAACTTTAGAAATCCGAGATTTTTTTCAAAAAAGGCTTGCTTTTTTTGTAACTTTGTGGTATAATGCTAATGTTGCGGCAATCGCCGTAGCTAAGGAGGCATAGCTCAGATGGTTAGAGCGCATGCTTGACATGCATGAGGTCGTTGGTTCGATTCCAACTGTCTCCACCAGAAAAAAGCACACATTTGTCTACCAAGACAATGTGTGCTTTTTTCAACTAAATCCGCCGTTGGCGGAAGAAATCCACCTGCGGTGGATGAAATCGCTTCGCGATGAAATCTTGCTTTGCAAGATTAAGGAGAGGCGGATTTAATTTCATCTGAGGCGGCAAGCCGAAGATTTCATCCGAGCTTACTCGGATTTCATCGCGCTCTGCGCGATTTCATTGGCTTTTCCTTTCACTTGTGGTACAATAAACACAAAGAGGTGATGATTATGGCAGAAAACAAGCTCGCAGATATGTCAACCGAATTTGCGGTTAAAATTTTAAATTTGACAGATGGCATTAAAGGGCATTATTCTTTAGCCAATCAGCTTGAACGTAGTGGCACCAGCATTGGAGCGAACATCAGAGAAGCAAAATATGCACACAGTAAGGCGGATTTCGTCGCAAAATTGCAAATATCCCTTAAAGAGTGTTACGAAACGGAATATTGGATTGAGATTGCGCAAAAAGCAAATATTATTTCGGAAGATATTGCAAAAACAATTATACACGATTGCGGCTCAATTCGCAGAATGCTGATTGCCTCGATTGATACCGCAAAGGAGAACGCAAAATGATCGATATCGACGACTGGATAAATAGATTTCTTAAGATCTTAAACGATACTTTTGGAGAGCGCGTATGGTTTGTTGGATTGCAGGGCAGCTACAGTCGCGGCGAAGCTCGTGACACAAGCGATATTGACGTTGTCGTTATACTCGATCAACTGTCCGCTGCTGACATTCAAAAATACAATGCAATGTTAGATACCCTTCCCAACAGAGAACTGATTTGCGGTTTTGTTTCGGGAAAGAACGAGCTTCTTGATTGGG
>JAZNNA010000062.1:0-15339 GCA_045580065.1 Eubacteriales bacterium | reverse complement strand
CCCCCTGTGCAGGACTCTGCGGTGGCGACCGTCATTTTTCTTTCCAGCAGCCGCTCCACCAGCGCAGCCTCGGGCGTGGGGTGTCGATGGCATAGATGAATGCCCCGACGGGGGTGGCCTTCACCGCCTCTACCACCTTGTCGCACATGGCGGCGGCGGTGGCGCTGTCTGCTGCCTTGGCGGTTACGCGCAGCCGCACCTCACCTGCCACGCAGTAGGGGGCAAGGGTGGGGTTTTCGGCATCCAGCAGCGTCTGCGGCAGTACGCTGACCACAGCGGATTCGCCCATACCGATGATATGGATATTGCGGCTGAACAGCACGGCATCACAGCGTGGGCGCAAAAACGGCTCCACCTGCTCGCAAAACAGGGGCTCCAGCTCGCGGGGCGGACCGGGGAGCATCACCAGCACCTTGCCGTCCTCGCGCGTGAGGGCAAGGGCGGGGGCGGTGCCGTAATCGTTCGGGAACACGGTGGCGCCCTCGGGCATCATAGCCTGCTTGCGGTTGTTATCCGTCATTTTGCGCCCCGTGGCGGCAAAATAACGCTCGATGCGCGCCTGCGAGGGCTCGTGCAAAAAAAGCTTGCGGCCAAATACCTTGGCGGCAACCTCCTTGGTCATGTCGTCGGCGGTGGGGCCAAGACCGCCTGAGGTGATCACAAGATCCGCGCGCTCCAGCGCCGTTTTCAGGTCGGCGGCAAGGCGCTCGGGGTTATCTCCCACCACGCTCTGACGGTAAACGCCGATGCCGAGCCCGGCAAGGCGGCGGGAAAGATAAGCGGCGTTGGTGTTGACGATGTCACCGATCAAAAGCTCGGTGCCCACGCACAGGATCTCTGCGCGTGAGAGTGTGTTTTGCTGCATAGCATTCACTCCTTTCGGTTCTATCTTTATTATAGCACAACTTATAGATTTTTGAAAAGCTTTTTCGCCGTTCTTGCAATTTTTTTGCAAGTGTGGTATGATGAGAGGGAAGTAACCAAAAAGGGGGGAGCAGAATGGGTGTATGCAGGCTTTGTCCGCGACTTTGCGGCGCAGACCGTACGGCAGGCGAGCTTGGATACTGCGGCATGGGGGATGAGATCCGCGTGGTGCGCGCCGCGCTGCACCCCTTTGAGGAGCCGCCGATCAGCGGCAGGCGCGGATCCGGCACGGTGTTTTTCGTGGGCTGCTCGCTGCTTTGCATTTTTTGCCAGAATAGGGCGATCCACAGCAAAGCGGTGGGAAAAACGCTTTCCGAGCAGCAGCTGGCCGAGCTTTTCTTGCTTTTGCAGGAAAAGGGAGCGCACAATATCAACCTGGTCACAGCCACGCACTTTACGGCGCGAGTGGCAAGCGCCCTGCGCCTGGCAAGACCCAAGCTGCAGATCCCCGTGATCTGGAACAGCGGTGGGTACGAACGCGTGGAAACGCTGCGGCAGCTGGAGGGACTGGTGGATATCTATCTGCCGGATTTCAAGTTTTTCTCCCCCGACGTGGCCGCGCTTTGTGCCAACGCCCCCGATTACGTTGAGGTCGCCTCAGCTGCGGTGAAGGAAATGTACCGCCAGGTGGGCGAGGTGCGCTTTGACGGTGAGGGGATGATGACGCGCGGCGTGATGCTGCGGCATCTGGTGTTGCCCGCGCACCGCGCGGATTCCATCGCGGTTTTGCAGCACGTGGCTGCGCTTTTGCCGGTGGACAAGGTCCGCCTTTCGCTGATGCGGCAATACACCCCCGAGTTTTTGGGAAAGGACGCGCCGCGCGCCCTTTGCCGCCGCGTGACAAGCTTTGAATACGACAGCGTGGCACAGCGCGCCGTGGCGCTTGGCTTTGACGGCTTTTTTCAGGGAAAGGAATCGGCCAGTGCCGCCTTTACCCCGGATTTTGCAGAAAAGAATTTTTTGGAGCTTATCGTATAAGTGGCACAACGGTGTGGAAAACTTGTAAAAAACAAGGAGGACACCCGTATGTCTGAAAAAAGCAAGAAGCAGCAAGACCGCAAGGCCCCCGCGCTGCCGCCCATCGTGCGAGAGGTGCCGGATCCCCCGGTCCCCAACCGCGCACACACCGAAATGAAAAGGGAGCAGCCGCAAAAAAAGGCCGGGGAGCAGGACTCGCACCCCTGAAATTTTTCTTGACAGAGGGCGGGGATTGTGGTACAATGAAAAAAAAGGGGATTTTTCAAAATGCCTACCGAACAAAGCTATAAGATCAAAACAAACCATAAAAATCTGGTGCTGCGTGTGTCCAAGGGGCACTTTGCCACCACGCACAGCCACATCAGCCATTATATTGACGTTACCGCGCAAAAGTCCCGCCTTTCCGAGGCGACTGCCGTTGCCCGCGCGCTGCTCTCGCACTACAACAACAGCACGCTGGTCGATGCCATCCTTTGCCTTGACGGCACGCAGGTGATCGCCACTTGTCTTGCCAAGGAGCTGACGGCGGCGGGGTATACCAACCTCAACGCGCATCAGACCATCTACGTGGTCACCCCCGAGCATACCTCGGGCAGCCAGATCCTGTTTCGCGACAACACCAGCGCGATGATCGAGGGCAAGCACGTGCTGATCCTTGCCGCGTCGGTCACCACGGGCTACACCGCCAAATCCGCTATCGAGGCCGTGCATTACTACGGCGGCCACGTGGTGGGCATTGGAGCCATCTTCTCCTCGGTGGAGGAGTGTATGGGCTATCCCGTACGCGCAGTTTTCAACACCGCTGATCTGGAGGGCTATGCCTCTTACCCCTCGCACGATTGCCCGCTTTGCAAGGAGGGCAAAAAGATCGACGCGCTTGTCAATGGCTTTGGATATTCCAAGCTTTCCTTTTAAAAAATGCAAAAAGCCACCCCACGTGGGGTGGCTTTTTGCATAAACGCCCACTTTTTGCAAAAATAACGCTAAAAATAAAATTAGTACCAAAACGGTACAACTTTTTGGCGAAAAATTGTCAAAAAGCCCTGATTTTGGCGGCGAAAGTGGCAAAAAAAGGCTTTCTACTTGATTTTTCATTAAAAGTATGATATAATAGAAGGACCACAAAACAAGGAGGTGCTTGTGTAACCCAAGCCTTACGTAACGTATCCCGTTTTTGATAAATACGAATATTCGGAGTATAGATATGAAAATCAGTAGTAGAAATCTTCTTCTTGTGCTTTTTGATATAGCGTGCTACGTGGTGATCGCCGGTGCCTATTTCGGTATTGCTCTGGTTACTGACTATCACGCCCCTACCGAGAATATTGCCGCCTTTTTGTTTAACGCCGGCATCCTGCTGTGCGCCGTGTTTTTGTGCCGCACCGTTCTTGGTGTTTACAATATGGTATGGCGCTATACCAGCACGCAATCCTACCTTCGCCTTGTCGTCGCCGATATGATCGGCAGCATGACGGCTATGGTGGTTGCCCGCTTTACCGACTATAATCTCGGCTTTTGGTTCTTTGTTACTATTGCGGCGCTTGTGGCGCTGATGTCGCTTTCCGCCAGATACTGCTACCGCCTGCTTTACAAGCGCTCCAAAAGCGTGAAGGCTGAGGTGAAAAAGCGTGTTAACGTAGGCATCGTTGGTGCGGGCCAGGTGGGTGCCGCGCTGGCAGGCGAGCTGAACAACAACCCCAACTCCCGCTATCAGGCGGTCTGCTTTACCGATACCGACCAGGAAAAGGTGGGTGCCAAGGTGGCGGGGCTGCCGGTGCTTTCCCCTGAGGATTTTCAACAGTATAAAGAGGATTACGGCGTTGATACGATGATCATCGCGCTGCCAAAGTACGACAGCGAGCGCCTTGCAACCATCCGTGAATATTACCGCCAGCTGGGCTGCGAGATCAAGCTTTACGACTCTCCCGTGCAAAGCATTTCCGAGGGGAACGGCAAGCGTGTGATCCGTGAGTTTGAGATCGAGGACCTTTTGTTCCGCAAGCCGCTTTCCGCCTCGTTTGGCGAAACTGCAGGCTTTTATCAGGGCAAGACCATTCTGGTAACGGGTGGCGGCGGCTCGATCGGCAGCGAGCTTTGCCGACAGATCGCCTCCTGCGCACCGCAAAAGCTGATCATCTTTGACGTTTACGAAAACAATGCCTATGACATTCAGCAGGAGCTGATCCGCCGTTACGGCGATACGCTTGACCTCTCGGTCGAGATCGGCACGGTGCGCGACCGCACTCGCCTTGAGCACGTGTTTAAGATGTACCGACCCGACGTGGTGTTCCACGCGGCGGCACACAAGCACGTTCCCTTAATGGAGCACAGCGCCTGCGAGGCGATCAAAAATAACGTGCTTGGCACCTACAACACCGCGGATATGGCGGAAAAGTACGGGGTGCAAAAGTTTATTCTGGTCTCCACCGACAAGGCGGTAAACCCCACCAATATCATGGGTGCCTCCAAGCGCCTTTGCGAAATGGTGATCCAATGTCGCACCGACAGCAAGACCATCTTTGCCGCCGTGCGCTTTGGCAACGTGCTTGGCTCCAACGGCTCGGTGATCCCGCTGTTCAAGCGTCAGATCGCGGGCGGTGGCCCCATTACCATCACCGACAAGCGCATCATTCGCTATTTTATGACGATCCCCGAGGCCAGCCAGCTGGTGATGACCGCCGGCTCGATGGCGGCAGACGGCGAGCTGTTTGTGCTGGATATGGGCAAGCCGGTCAAGATCTATGATCTTGCCGTAAATATGATCAAGCTCTCCGGCCTTGTACCGGAGGAGGATATCAAGATCCAGGAGATCGGTCTGCGCCCCGGCGAAAAGCTTTACGAGGAGCTTTTGATGAAGACCGAGGAGCTGGACAAGACCCCGAACAATATGATCTTTATCGAGCGCGATACCCCCCTCACCCGCGAGGAGGTGGATGCCAAGCTGGAGGAGGTCAAGGCAGCCGTAGAGCTGTTTGAGGAGAAGGGGCAAAAGACCGCGGTCAAGCGCGCGATCAAGCGCGTTGTTCCCACCTTCCGCAACCCCGGGGAGGTCAACCGTGCCGCAGCATCCTCTGAGGAAATGAAAATGGCAGAGGAAGCCGAGGACGAGGATGAGGAAAACACCCCTGAAACAAAGGAATAAAGAAAAAGGCACCAAACGGGTGCCTTTTTCTTTGTTTTCGCTATTTTTGTAAAAGGAAGGACAGATGAGCGCGAAAAAGCAGTGAAAAACGCAAAAAGAGCCCCACGTGGGACTCTTTTTGCATCAGTAAAAGGTTGCAAGAGGCTGCTTTGGCTCGGAGGTGCGCGCCACGTCCTTGGCGTAAAGCACGGGGCCCTCGCTGCCGTACATCTTGTGTGGCTCGATGCGGATCTCGGCGGTCACGTTCAGCCACTCGCCGGTCTTGAAGGGGATCTCGCTTTTAAAGTTGCATACCACGCCGCTGAAGGCGATGTCGTCCTGACAGCAGGTCATCACGTGGCGGCCGATGATCAGCGCCTTTTTGCCAAGCGACGGGTTGCGGGCGATCATGCCCTTGAACTTGACGGTGCGCCCGTGCCACTCCTGCAGCGAGTCGCCAAGGTCACGGTAAAACAGCGCATAATCTCTGTCCTCGATCACCACCACAGGGGCGTTCACGTCAAAGGGCAGGGGGTCCTCAATGTCGTCATATTCCAGATCGTCGCCCACGTCATAGGCGATCTGCGCGCGGCGGCTGACGCCGCGTACCAGCTTGTGCAGCTCCATGCGGTCCACGTTGCCAAGGCGGTTGAACATCACCGTGTCGGCGTTTTGCAGCTTGTCGAACACAAGCTGGCGCATGTTGGCGTTGTAGGAAAGGATGGTAGAGGCATCTGCAAAAAACAGCTGCTGATAGATAAACCAGTTTTCCGGCAGGGCGGCGTACAGCGTTTCCAGCTGCCACATACCGTTGTATTCGATCACCACGCGGTCAACGCGGTGGTTATGCTCGTAATCCGCAAGCATCTCCGGGGTGAGCTCCTTCTCGTCTCCGATCAGCATCTGGCGCACGTTCTTACCCCAAAAGCGGGTGGGATCGTACTCCTCAATGCCTTCCTCACACACGATCAGCAGGATCTTGCAGCCGTCGTTAAAGTTTTCGTCCTCCAGCGTTTCCTGGATCATTTGCGTTTTGCCGGACTCCAAAAAGCCGGTAAAGAGATAGATCGGTACCTGTCCGTTGTCCATAGCGGCCTCACTTCAGCTCCACGCCAAACAGGGTGGAAAGTGCCTCGCGGTCAAGATCTGCACCGATCACGCAAAGGCGACCGATGATGCCTGCTGCGCCGTGGCGCACGTCCGGCTCGCCGGGGACGTAATCAAAGTGGATCCAGCCATCCTTGCCTGCCACGATGCCCTTGGCGCGCAGCACGGTGCCGTAGGCGTAGTTGCCAAGCGCGGTGAGGGCGTTTTTGATCTCCTCGTCGGTAAAGGTCTTGGCGGTTTCTGCGCCAAAGCTGACAAATACCTCGTCGGCGTGATGGTGATGATGTCCATGGTCGTGGTGGTGATGCTCGTGATCGTGAGCATGACAGCCGCAGGTGCAATGCTCGTCATGCTCGTGATGATGCTCATGCTCATGATGGTGATCATGCTCATGGTGGTGCTCGTGCTCATGATGATGCTCATGCTCATGATGATGCTCATGCTCATGATGATGCTCATGCTCGTGGTCATGGCAGCCGCAGGTGCAATGCTCACCGTGCTCGTGATGGTGGTCGTGGTCATCATGGTCGTGGTCGTGTTCGTCATGGTCGTGATGAGCGTGATGATGCTCGTGATGCTCGTGCTCCAGATGCTCCATAGCGGCCTTGAGGGTATCACGGCGCTCGATGGCATCCAGCAGCTGCTTGCCGGAAAGGGCATCCCAATCGGTGGTCACGATCACCGCCTCCGGGTTCTGCTCGCGACAAAGAGCCACGGCGGCGTTCACCTTCTCCTCAGAAAGCTTGCCCGTGTGCGAAAGCACGATGGTGCCCGCGTGCTTGACCTGATCGCCAAAGAACTCACCAAAGTTCTTCAGATACATCTTGCACTTGCCGGCGTCCACAACGGTGACAAAAGAGGAAAGCTGCAGCTTATCCTCACCCACGTTTTTCACGGCGCGGATCACGTCGGAAAGCTTGCCGACACCGGAGGGCTCGATCAGAATGCGGTCGGGCTTGTATTCCTCCAGCACGCGCACAAGCGCCTTGCCAAAGTCGCCCACCAGCGAGCAGCAGATGCAGCCGGAATTCATCTCGGTGATATTGATGCCCGCCTCGGCAAGAAAGCCGCCGTCAATGCCGATCTCGCCAAACTCGTTTTCGATCAGCACCAGGCGTTCGCCCTTGTAGGCCTCGGCGATCAGCTTTTTGATCAGGGTGGTTTTACCGGCACCCAGAAAGCCGGAGAAAATATCGATCCTCGTCATTTTTAAAACTCCTTAAAACTTAGCCTTAATGTATACCGTTTGCAGCGTTTCCATTGCCTTGTCGCAAAGCTCGCCAAAGGGCAGCTTTTGCTCCTGCTCCTCAACAAGTGCCAGAACGGGTCTGGTTTTTGGGTGCCTTGGGGTGAAAACGGTGCAGCAATCCTCGTAAGGGAGGATAGAGGTGTCAAAGGTGTCGATGCGGCGCGCGATCTGCACGATCTCGTCCTTGTCCATACCGATGCAGGGGCGGAAAACGGGGTAACGTGCCATCGCATTCGTTACATTCAACGCCTGCATCGTCTGCGATGCCACCTGCCCAAGGCTTTCGCCCGTGATCAGTGCCTCGCAGCCGTATTTTGCCGCCACGCGGTTAGAAAGCTCCATCATATAGCGGCGCAAAAGCAGCGTAAAGTATTCCTCGTCGCACGCCTTTACCAGCTGCTCCTGGATCTCTGTCAGCGAAATGATGTGTACCTGCAGGCTGCCGCTCCAGCGCGCGACCAGTGCGGCAAGATCCAGCACCTTCTGGCGTGCTTGCTCGCTGGTGTAGGGCATGGATTCAAAATACAGCGCCTCCAGGCGCACACCGCGCTTGGCCATCATCCAGCCCGCAACGGGAGAGTCGATGCCGCCGGAAAGCAGCAAGAGTCCCTTGCCGTTGGTGCCGACGGGCAGGCCGCCCGCGCCCTTGAACTGCCCCGCGTGAATATAGGTGGCGCGGTCGCGCACCTCAACGCGGACGGTGATCTCCGGCTCCCGCACGTTCACGCGCAGGCGCGGGCAAGCGGAAAGCACCGCACCGCCCACGGTGGCAGAGATCTCGGGTGAGGAGAGAGGGAACGCCTTGTCCGAGCGCTTGGCCTCTACCTTAAAGGTCTTTTTGCCTGCCAAAAATTGCGGCAGATACTCCTTGGCGATCTGCAGGATGCTGTCCATGTTTTTTTCTGCCACGGCGGCGCGGACCACGCCCGCAATGCCAAACACGCGGCAGGCCGCCTCAAAGGCACCCTCAAGATCGGCAAATTCGTCGTTTGGCTCGATCGTCATAGTGCTTTGTACGTTGGTGATCGAAAAGCTGCCAAAGGATTGCAGGCGGTACTTCATATCCTTGACCAGCGCATCCTCAAATTGGCGGCGGTTGGCGCCCTTCAGCACGATCTCGCCGTATTTACATAAAATGATCTCCTTCATTGCTCATCCTCCCCCACGTTATCGCCCGGCTCACCGGAAAACAGCTCGTCCATCAGGGCGGAGGCGCGCTCTGCGTCCTCGGGACGCACGAAAACGTCAACGCCGTACATAGAAAAGCCGGTGATGATGCGCACGATATTGCCGGTTCCTCTGTCCTTTTTCAGGTGAGAGATCCCGTTGTCCTCCAGCACCTCCAGCGCGATCGAAAGCGACACCTCGTCAAAAAAGGTGCGTAGCAGCGCAAGATCCTCCTCACGCGCGGGATGATCCAGACCGAAAAGCTTGTCCATGCAAACGTCCTCCAAAATGGTTTCATCATATCATTTTAACACAAACCCCCGAAAAATACAAGAGCGCGCATAAAGTTTTCACGAAAAAAGCAAGGGTGCGACACCCTTCGACAAAGCGGCATATGCTGATAGTGAAAATTTGCGCGGCGTGATTAAGCGGCGGCAGTTTTGCAAAAAATAAGAGCACTACACATAATGCGGAGGGAACAGCAATGACCGGTGCAGTAAAGCGCGGAGATATCTATTATGCAGACTTAAGCCCCGTGGTGGGCTCGGAGCAGGGGGGAATGCGCCCCGTGCTGATCATACAAAACGATGTGGGGAACAAATACAGCCCCACGGTGATCGCGGCGGCGATCACCTCGCGGCTTGGCAAAACAAAGCTCCCCACACATATCGACGTGCATGCTGAGCGCGCGGGGCTGGCGCGCGACTCGGTGGTGCTGCTGGAGCAGCTGCGCACGCTGGATAAGCGGCGACTGAAGGAAAAGATGGGGCACCTGGACGAGGGGATGATGGGGGAGATCGACACCGCCATTGCGGTAAGCCTTGGGCTGATCCCGCACGGCACGCGGCTTCAGCCCCCCGTGCGCGTGGTGGCGCACCCCGTGGCAGAGCGCGCAAGGACCGGTGAGCAGGGGGAGGCTGTGCCTGCAGCCGTGGCGGCAAGCAACGCGCCCGAGGTGACCTGATGCGGCAAATCTTTGCTTTCTTTTTATAAATTTTATTAAAAGACTTGATTTTTATAAAGATTTCCTGTAAAATAAAGAGTGGTAATAAAATCAATATCAAAAAGGAGATCTAAAATGGCTCTTGTAACAACCAAAGAGATGTTTGCAAAGGCATATAAGGGTGGCTACGCCATCGGCGCCTTCAACATCAACAACATGGAAATCATTCAGGCAATTACCGAGGCTGCTGCCGAGGAAAAGTCCCCCGTCATCCTGCAGGTATCCGCAGGCGCACGCAAGTATGCAAAGCACGCATACCTGATGGGCCTTGCCAAGGCTGCCATCGAGGATAGCGGCATCGACCTTGCCCTTCACCTTGACCACGGCGCAGATTTTGAGATCTGCAAGTCCTGCATCGACGGCGGCTTTACCTCTGTGATGATCGATGGCTCTCACCACTCCTACGAGGATAACGTGGCACTCACCCGCAAGGTGGTTGAGTACGCACACGCTCACGGCGTTGTCGTTGAGGGCGAGCTTGGCGTGCTTGCCGGCGTTGAGGACGACGTTGTTGCCGAGCATTCCTCTTACACCCGCCCTGAGGAGGTTGAGGACTTTGTCACCCGCACCGGTGTTGACTCCCTTGCCATCTCCATCGGCACCTCTCACGGCGCATACAAGTTCACCGCAAAGCAGTGCACCCGCAATGCGGACGGTATCCTGGTTCCGCCCCCTCTGCGCTTTGATATCCTTGAGGAGATCGAAAAAAGACTTCCCGGCTTCCCGTTCGTTCTGCACGGTGCTTCCTCTGTTTCTCAGGTCCACGTCAAGGAGATCAACGAGCTGGGCGGCGCACTGCCGGATGCAGTGGGCATCCCCGAGGAGCAGCTCCGCAAGGCTGCCGGCATGGCTGTTTGCAAGATCAATATCGACTCCGATATCCGCCTTGCTATGACCGCAGGCATCCGCCGCGTGTTCAGCGAGAAGCCCGGCGCATTTGACCCCAGAGAATATCTCTCCGTTGCCCGCAACGAGGTCAAGGCAATGGTGCAGCACAAGATCAAGAACGTGCTTGGCTCCTCCGGCACTCTTTGATAAAACATCATACGGGCTGCCCCTCAGGCAGCCCGTATTTTTTCACGGTGAGATATGATATATACAGAAAATTACAAGGTGCGCTGGCACGATACCGATGCGGCAAGAGAAATGCGCCCCAGTGAGGTGCTTGCCTGCATGCAGGAGTGCGCCAACCACCAGTTCCGCACGCATTTTATCACGCTGGACGCGCTGCGCGACACGCAAAACCTCGGCTTTATCCTGAGCCGCGTTGCCGTCGATCTTTTGCAGCCGATCCACGCCTACGAGCAGCTTGAGGTGCGCACCGCCACCTGCCCGGGGCACGGGCTTTGCTTTCCGCGCCGCTTTGAGGTGCTGCGGGAGGGCGAGATCGTGGCACGTGCCATGTCGCAATGGGCGATGGTGCGCGTGGATGACCGCACGCTGCTGCGCGCAGACGAGGCCCCCTTCTCGTTTGGAGATGAGGGGGAGATCGCGGTGGACACGCCCTTGCGCTTCCGCACACCGCGCACCCTTTCCTTTGAGGCGGTGGGCGAGCGCCGGATCGCGTATGCGGATCTGGACTATAACCTACATATGAACAACACGAAATACCCGGATATGCTCTGTGATTTCCTGCCCGACGCCACCGCGCTGCGGATAAAGGGAATGTCGCTTTCCTATCTGCGGGAGGCGGCGTACGGCGACACGCTGACGGTAGAGCGCGCCACCGACGGCGCGGGAACGTGGTATTTCCGCACGCGCAAGGAAGGTACCGTTTGCCTTGAGGCAATGCTGCTGACCGAGCCGAGATAATAAAGAAAAAAGGGGGTGTGCCGCTTGGCAGAAAACCAAACAAGAGAAATGGCGCAAGGGGCGCTGCTGCAGCTGACGGCACACGCCGCGCTTGGGGCGCCGCTATCGCTGGCCGAGGGGCTTGATTTTTCCGCGCTTTTTGCCGTGGCAAAGGAGCAGGCGCTGGTCGGCGTTGCGGGAGAGGGGCTTTCCTCGCTTTCTGAGGATGCGGTGCCGCTTTCCGTGCTGCGCGAGTGGCAATCCTACACCGTGGCGCTTCTGCACAAAAACGAGCGGCTTCTGGAGGCGCAGAGCGATCTGCTTGCCCTATGCCGCGAGCGCGGGATCCCCGCGGTGATCCTGAAGGGCTTTTCCGCGGCGGTGAATTATCCCACTCCGGATCTGCGCGCCTCGGGTGATATCGACTGCCTTGTGCCGCCCGAACGGCTTGACGAGGTGTGCAAGGCGCTGGAGCAAAAGGGCTTTGTGCGCGAGGCGGGTCTTGACGAGCATCACGTGGCCTACATCAGGGATGGCGTGATGCTGGAGATACATTTTAAGGTTTCCGGCTTGCCGAAGGGCGAGATCGGGGAATTTTTGCAGCAAAAAGTCTTTGCCGGCATCTTTGAAAAGGCTGAGATGGCAGAGCTTTACGGCGAGGAATTTCCCATACCGTGTGCCCACCATCAGGCGCTTGTGCTGCTTTTGCATATCGCAAAGCATCTGCAGGATGGAGGCGTGGGGCTGCGACAGGTGCTGGACTTTGCGCTTTTTGCCAAAAACCACCCCACGGTGTTTGATTTTGACTTTATAGCCTTGCTGAACAAATGCGGCCTTTACCGCTTTACCGAGGTGCTTTGCCTTGGCTGCGTGCGGCATCTGGGGTTGGACGCTTCGCTGGTGCCGTTTTGCGCCGAGGGGGATGTCACGGCCGCAGACATGCTGTTTGCCGACTTTTTAAAGGGTGCCAATTTCGGCAGAGGCGAGCAGGCAAAGGATTACGCCGGCAGCGGCATGGCACACAAAAACAGAAGGCGTGGCGAGCCCGTGCTGCTTGCCGCGTTGCGCGGCGTTGCCGAGATGTGTCGGCTGGAGTGGCCCGCCTCTAAAAAATGTGGCCTATTGCTTATTTTTCTCGTACCGTTTTGGATCTTACGCCGTCTTTTGGACCGTTCTAAGCCCCGTGTGCGCCCGGTGCGGATGCTGCGAAGTGCCGCCACGCGAGCCGAGTTTTACGACTCGCTTGCCCTGTTTGCACCGGCAGATGCCGACGGGGAAGCGCCCCACCCTTGACATTACGGTAAAATCGTGCTACAATATAAATAAAGACAGAAAAGGAGAAGCCCTATGGAACAATTAGAGTTTTCGCTTTCCCGCTTTATCAAGTATGCCTTTCGTTACATTCTGGTCATTGTGCTTTGCGTTGCCATCGGCCTTGGCGCAGGTCTTATGATCGGCAAAAACGCCAAGCAGGCAAATTACGAAAAATACACCGCGCGTATGTCCTTTGACATCACGCAGTATGCACATGCAAACGCCGCCTTCAATAATATAACCGAAGGGGATTATAACCTCTATGCAAGGCAGCTGATGCAGGTGGTAGAGGCAGCCTGCGGCCCTGAGGTAGCGGCAAAGACCTTTAATCTTTTGCAAACTGATCTCTACAACGCCGGCCACGTGGATCAGAAGTCCGAAAGCTTTTATAAGGATCTTGAAGTCAAGCCCGGCACAGATGCCTTTACCGTCAGCTTTGTTTATGATGTGCAAAACGACGGTGACCGTGTAGAGGCACAAAAGGTGATCTCCACCTACTTAGAGCAGGCCGTTGCTACCGTGCAGGCCAAATACCCCGAGTTTGCCACCGAAGCCTATGCTGACGTGATCGCCAAGAGCGAAGTCACGCAGGATTTCGATCTGAAGGATGAGTATCTTGAGGCAAATGCCGAGCGGGGTGTTTTCGGCATGGTGCTGCTTGGTGCCATTGCAGGTGCTGCACTTGCTGCCGTGATCGTGTTTGTGGGTTACTTCCTTGATCCCCGCATCAAGTCGGTAAAGGAGCTGCTGCCCGAGGAGAAATCCACCGTGCTGCGCGCCGACGACGAAAACGCCGTGCTGGCATTTGCCGCACGCATCAAGGCAAGCGAGGCAAAAAGCATTTTGCTGGCGTCCCCCGTGCAGGACGCTGCCTTTGAGAGCTTTGCCGCGCGTGTGCAGGAATATCTGGAAAAGGCGGGTGCTGCGCTGCAGGTGATCACCGTGGATACGCAAAATGCCGCTTGGCTCACCCAGCTTGAGCAGCCGCAGGAAACACAGGGATACGTGCTGTGCCTTTGCAACGGTGCAGGGAACGAGGTGCTTTCTTACCTTTCCGGCAAGACCGACGTGACCGCGCTGCTTGTAGACCAGAAAAAGGTGATGGCAAGCACCCTGAAAAAGGCCGTTGACGAGGTGGAGTGCGGTGCATATCTTTGCACGCTGCTGCACAACGTGGGCAGAGCTTATTTGGATTAAATTATGGCAGGGAGCGCTTGGCGCTCCCTGTTTTACAAGGAGAAAATCATGTCTATTGAAAAGGTAAAAGAATACTTCAGATCCTGTGGGATCGAGAACCGCGTGCGCGAATTTGAGGTGTCCAGCGCCACCGTAGAGCTGGCCGCCATCGCCCTTTCCTGCGAGCCGTGCCGCATTGCCAAAACGCTTTCCTTTCTGGTTGGCGAGCAGCCCATCCTGATCGTGGCTGCGGGCGATGCCAAGGTGGATAACCCCCGCTATAAGGCGCGCTTTGGCAGCAAGGCGAAAATGCTGACGCCCGAACAGGCAGTGGAGCTGATCGGGCACGCCGTTGGCGGCGTTTGTCCCTTTGCCACAAACGAGGGGGTGCAGGTCTATCTGGACGAGTCGCTGAAGCGCTTTGAAACGGTGTTTCCCGCCTGTGGCAGCAGCAACAGCGCGATCGAGCTGACGCTTCCTGAGCTGGAGCAGCATTCCGCCGCCCTTGCGTGGGTGGACGTCTGCAAGGCCTGGCGTGAGGAGGAGCTGCAATAAGCGGTTGCCGATCGGATGAAAAAACGCCCGTTGAGGGCGTTTTTTCATATGTGACAGAAGGGGCGATTGTGTACTTGACAAAAATATAAAAATGTGGTATAATAAACCATATCAAATTGTAATTTGTGTCGTTTCGACAAAATGGAGGGCTTATGCTGAATCTATCCGACGTCCGTATCGTTACCGACTCCTCGGCAGATCTGTGGGAGCTGGAGGGGATTACGGTGGCGCAGGCGCCGCTGAAGATCCGCACCGATAAAAAGGAATACGTAGACGATGCTGCATTGGACGTGGCGGCGATGAATGCGGAGATGGCGCGCTATAAGGGCAAATCGGGTACGTCTTGCCCCGCGATCATGGATTTCGTGGATGCGTTCGGCGATGCCAAATACGTCTTTTGCATCACGATGACGGCAAGGCTTTCCGCCACGCACGGTGTAGCGCTTTCCGCCGCCCGCGCGTATGAGGAGGAGCACCCCGACCGCCGCGTGTGCGTGATCGATTCCCGCAACACGGGCCCCGGTATGAAGCTGCTTGCCGAAAGGATCGCCGCGCTTTTGCACGAGGGGCTGGACTTTGATGAGATCTGCACCCGTGTGAGCGATTATCGTGCAGAAAACGAGCTTTTGTTCCTGGTAGAGTCGCTGACCAACCTTGCCAACAACGGCCGTGTGAGCCGTGCCGTCGCGGTGGTGGCGGGCATTCTTGGTGTCCGACTGCTCGGCCACGCCAAGGAGGGCGTGATCGATCCCGTGGCGAAGCCCCGCGGCGCAAAGAAGGCGTTGGATATGACCTTTGCCGAGATGGAAACGCTGGGATACCGCGGCGGCAAGCTGCGTATTTCCTATAACGAAAACGAAGCGGCTGCCCGTACGCTGTACGAGATGGTGCACGCCAAGTACCCCGCAGCGGACGTGGAATACTATCCCGCCCGTGCGTTGTGCAGCTTTTATG
>JAZNNA010000061.1:0-2881 GCA_045580065.1 Eubacteriales bacterium | reverse complement strand
TCAAAGATCACGCTGTAAATGGTGTTGGGAAAGCTGCCCGAGCGCACACGGTTCAAGATCACGTTGCCAACGGCGATCTTGCCGCGCAACGGCTCGCCCCGTGCCTCGGCGCTGATGATGCGCGAGAGCCAGTAGACCTCGTCGCTTTTGTAAAAGCTGCTGCCGGGCTTGATGCCGCCGCTGCCGCGCGTGACGGAAAAGCCGCCAAGGCTGTCGCTCCATTTGATGCTTGCATCAAACGCGCGATAAAGCAACAGAATGGGGGCATACATTCTGCCGCCCCTCATATAAATAGGCTGCTCGTGATAGAGGTATCTGCCGTTGGCAATAAGATAGTTGCTGCCGTCGGTGCATTGCAGCGTCAGCGCATCGGTTTTTACCGTCAGCGTGCGCGTGGCGCTGCTGTATGTAACCTTGGCAGAGGGGTACATTGCGGTAGAAAAGCTGCGAATTCCCACATACGTGGTGTAGTTTTGCACCTGAATATCCCCGGAAAAGGGGGTGTTGTCGATATAGACCTTTACATAAGAGGCTGCCGTTGCGGTCAGCGCAAGGGTGCCAAAAAGCGAGAGCGCGACCAGAAAAGCAGCAAGTAATTTCTTCAAAAAATACGTCCTTTCTTGCCTGCATGCCGACGTGGTTGAATTGTAAGCTCGCGAATTTTACACTTCTATTGTACCATATGATACGCCAAAAAGCAAGGAACAATATCTGGTAACGGGGCGGGCGAGTGCAAGCAAGAGTGCGGCGCACACCCCCAACAAAAAAGCCCCGTTACGGGGCTTTTTTGTTGGGGTCGGGGAGTTGCTCGATAAAAACGATGGTGTTTTCGCCGTCAAGACCGGAGCTCACGTACCCGATGCGCAGGTACTGCCCGTCGCCGCGGATCACACCGCCCCGGTCTCTTGGGGTGTGGTAGCCATAGGTTTCGTGATGCTCGGAATAGGAAAACGCAACGCCGTTGATCTCAAAGCTCTCGGGCGACTTGCTGCCGCGCTCCTGCGGGTCAAAGCCTTCCACATACCCTTCTACGATCTGATACTTGCCTTGCTGATACGCCCCCACCACTGTGTGATAGGAAACGACCTCAACGGCAATGGCAAGCAGCAACGTCATGGCGCACATCCCCGCGCCGACAAGCGAAAAGATAAAGGGATATTGTGGATGGGTGCGCGGATTTTGAAAAAGCGCGGGGCGCAGCCTTGTAAGAACGGCAAGCCCTACAAAAAACAGAAGGATCAACGCAGAAACGATTAAAAATTTGCTTGGGCTGTAAGTAGCCTCAAATAAGACAAAGCCCATATACGTCCCCCCTTTTTTTGCGATTTTTTCGGTTATTTCAGTATCTTTTCCAGCTGTTTTAGCAGCGGAGCTTTGACAAGGCTTACGATCTCGGCGCGACCCTGCAGGTTCAGCGCCCAGGCATCCTCTATTTCATAATGGTCGCCGTAGCGCTCGTCTGTAAACGTCATGCCGCCAAAGCACACGGGCGACTTGTAGCGCGGGATGAAATGAAAATGCACGTGCGGGTCGGGCTGCGGCTTTCCGTAAGCGCCGTTCATCAGGCAGGCCCAGTTGCCGCAGGACATATGCAGCACCTCTTTCCACACCCCCTCGATGGCGCGCGCGATCAGACGCAGCTCGTCCCATTCGGCGGCGGTCAGCTCCGGGATGCCGGCGCAATGGCGGTTGAGGGGAATAAAGCATCTGCCGGGGTAATTTTGCTGATCGGCAAGATAAATGCGCCAGTGCGTTGTGGTGGCAAGCAGATAGGGGGAATTGGGGTCGGAGCGCTCGGGGCAGAATTCGCAAATTTCTTTCATGTGGTTCCTCGCTTTAAATAATGACCTTCGACTGCTGCCAGATCAGCTCAAACTGCGTGGCAAAAAAGTCGTATAGATGGTTTTCGCGGGTGATCAGCGCGCTGCCGCTGTCCGCCTGCTGTTGGTTGGTGGCAACGGTGGGCAGGAAGCTGACAAAAATGTAGCTGTCACAGTCATTCTCGCCCTCTACCCATTGCAGTGTCATGGTGATATGCTCGCCGGTCACGCGATAGCCGATATTGTCATGCACCGTCTGCGGGCTGCGCTCTTGCATAGATCTGATCATGGTGGCGATCTGCGCCTGGCGCTGCTTTAAGTAGCCGTTGTCCTGCCCCTCATAAGCGCTGTATACTTTTTTGCCCTCTACGTCCTTGCGCGATTTGCCCTTGGGGTCCACGGTGATAAAGCGAAAGCCCACGCCCTTGGCAAAAAGATCTGCCACGGTGCGCTGATAGATCCCAAGGATCGAGCCGCCGCCGATCGCCAGCAGCGATACGCGCTTGGCGCGGCACCAGCGCATTTCCAGCGGCACGTTGGTGATGGCGGATTCGGGCACCAGAAAGCCGGAGAACGCCCGCTGCTCCACCTCAAGCAAAAAACGGTAGTGGGGCTGCAGATCGCGGTGGTTAGTGAAGCGCCCGATCAGATTTGACATAAATACGTTGATCTCCTCAAAGCCAAGGCAGGGCATCAGCTGCAAAAAGGGCAGACCCAGCTCCTCAAGCGCTTTTGGCAGAGGGCGCTCCTTTTCCCAATTGAAGGCGGGGTCAAGGGGGATGGCGATGATCGGCTTTTTTGCCTCGTGCGCCAGCACGATCTCGCGGATGAGGTCGTCGCCGGTGAGGTCGCGGAACATCTGCGGCTGCAGCAGCAACAAAAAGTAGTCGCTTTGCAGGATATTTGCCTTGATCTCGGCTTGATAGTCGCTGTTTTTGTCGTGCAGGCTGATCAGGTCAAAAAACACCTGAATGCCGAGGGCGCGCAGTTTTTCGCGCAGCAAAAAGGCGTGCGCTCTGCCGCCGTGGCGACGCCGGTAGCTGATAAATACGTTCATTTTT
>JAZNNA010000060.1:0-17149 GCA_045580065.1 Eubacteriales bacterium | reverse complement strand
GAGCGCCCCGGCGCGGGGGGGGGGAAAGGGGGGGGGGGGGGTACAGCCCCTCGCGATAGCGGGTAAGCCCCGCAGGCACCACAGAAACGCTGGAGAGCGCGGGGTGAAGCTTGGCAAGATCACGCATAGAGCGTTCCAGATGCTCGCCATCGTTGACGCCGCGGCACAAAACGATCTGCCCGCAGATGCGGATGCCGGCCGCTGCAAGGCGGTCAAGATAGGAAAGCACCTCGCCCGCGCGGCGGTTGTGCATCATCTCACAGCGCAAGGCGGGATCAGTGGTATGCACCGACACGTTGACGGGGGAAATGTGCATTTCAATGATGCGGTCAATATCACGGTCTGTCAGGTTGGTGAGCGTAACGTAGTTCCCGTGCAGGAAGGAAAGGCGCGCATCGTCATCCTTGAAATAAAGCGAGGGGCGCAATCCCTTTGGCAGCTGGTCGATAAAGCAGAAGATGCAGCGGTTGGAGCAGCGGCGCTTTTCGTCCATCAGAGGGGTTTTAAACTCCAGGCCGATATCGTCGTAGATCCCCTTGCGGATCGCAAGCTCAAGCGGCTTGTCCCCGCGCAAAAGCGACAGCGTAACGCGCTCCTCGGCCAGATAAAAGCGATAATCCAGCACGTCGGTGATCTCGTGGCCGTTAATGGCGACCAGCTCGTCGCCCGGCTGCACGCCCGCCCTTTCGGCGCGCCCGTTCTTTTCAATTCCGGTGATATGTACCAAGCTCAGTTCCCCTCCCTTCTGCCCTTTTTTGCGGTGTCCTTCGCAAAAAGGGCGCAATGCGCTATTCTATCTTATTAGTATACCATAAATTTCAGCTTTTGTCAAAGGGTAAAATGCGCTTATCGCGCAAAGTACGGGTGCGGCGCACCAAGCTTGCCGGTTTTTGTGCAAACGTCCCAAGTTTTTTGTTCACACTTTTTGCAAATTGTAGAAATTGCCAAATTCCTCTTGACAAGCGCACCGCCGCTTGCTATAATGAAAGTGCAAGGAAGCCAAAGCATCCTTGCCAACAAACAGAAAGGGGTGAATCCAATGCACAGCGAAGTTACCGAAAATCATTGCTATGCCCTTTGTTTCTCACCCTTTAAGGCTGCGAAATAAAGCAGAACGGTGGACACATCGGGCATGAAAGGGCCGATGTGTTTTTTGTTTGAATAAGGATGCTTACTGTTGGCATCCGAGAAGCGAGGATGCACGCCAAGCGGAAACGGTGGGTACGTGATCCACAGCTCAGCCATGTGGCTGAGGGCGCAAGCATCAAAATAACATTGCACTTGCCACTCATACGCCGTCTTTTGCCGGAGAAATGATTTTATAAAATCACATCATAAATGTAAGCACTCACGGAGCGAAGGATCAAACATAGCAGGTGTGATACGCGTGACAACAGTCAAAAATATAAAAGCAACACCCTTGAGATCTAAGGGCATAGCAATGATATAAAAAATTCCGTCCGGAGTAATCGCTTCGGGCGGATATTTTTTAAAGCTTAAAAGCCGCCCCGAGCGTCACTCGGGGCGGCTTTTTATCTTGCCACAATGCGTAGCTTTTATTTTGCGTAGTCTACTGCTCTGCTTTCGCGGATCAGATTGACCTTGATCTGTCCGGGGTACTTGACCTCGTCCTGGATCTTTTTGGCCATATCGCGGGCGATCAGCTTCATGCCCTCGTCGGTCACGTCCTCGGGCTTGACCATCACGCGCAGCTCGCGGCCTGCCTGGATGGCAAATGCCTTTTCCACGCCCTCAAAGCCGGTGGCGATCTCCTCCAGCTTTTGCAATCTCTTGATGTAGTTTTCAAGATCCTCGCGGCGGGCACCGGGACGGGATGCGGAGATCGCGTCGGCGGCCTGCACGAGAATGGCGATCACGGTCTGGGGCTCGACGTCGTTGTGGTGAGCCTCGATCGCGTGGATGACCTCGCGAGATTCCTTGTACTTGCGCACGGCGTTTACGCCAAGCTCAACGTGCGTGCCCTCTACGTCGTGGGGGAACGCCTTGCCGATATCATGCAGAAGGCCTGCACGCTTTGCGGCTGCGGCATCTACGCCCAGCTCCTCTGCCATAATGCCGGCAAGGAACGCGACCTCGATGGAGTGCTTCAGCACGTTCTGGCCGTAGCTGGTGCGGTAGCGCAGGCGGCCCAGAAGCTTGACAAGATCGGGATGCAGGTTGGGGATGCCCACCTCGTAGGTGGCGCGCTCGCCTGCCTGCTTAACAACGGTTTCTACCTCGCGGCGGCACTTTTCAACGGTTTCCTCGATGCGGGCGGGATGGATACGTCCGTCTGCAATCAGTCGCTCAAGCGTGAGGCGTGCCACCTCGCGACGCACAGGGTCAAAGCCGGAAAGCGTGATGGCCTCGGGCGTGTCGTCGATGATCAGCTCAACGCCGGTCAGCGTTTCAAGCTTTTGGATGTTGCGGCCCTCGCGGCCAATGATGCGGCCTTTCATTTCGTCGCTGGGGATCTGCACCACGGAGATGGTGGATTCGGCAACGTGGTCGGTGGCGCAACGCTGAATGGCAAGCGAGAGAATGTTGCGGGCCTTGGTTTCGGCCTCGTCCTTAAACTGGGCATCCAGCTCGTCAAGGCGCTGGGCAAGCTCGTGCTTGACCTCGCCCTCCACGCGCTCGATCAGCTCCTCCTTCGCCTCCTCGGCGGTGAGGCCTGCCAGCTCCTCAAGCACCGTTTTGTGACGCTCGAGCGTGGCGGTGATCTCCTGCTTCAGCGCATCGTTTTCCTGCAGCTTTTGGTCAAGAAGCTCGTTCTTTCTATCCAAGGCCTCGGCCTTGTGGTCAAGGGTCTCTTCTTTTTGCGTGATGCGGCGTTCCATGCGAGTGACCTCGGAGCGGCGCTCCTTGAGCTCAGCTTCGCTTTCGTTACGCTGGCGCAGAATTTCTTCTTTTGCCTCAAGCAGGCGTTCCTTTTTCAGGGCTTCTGCCTTTTTATCGGCATCCTGCAGGATCAGCTCTGCCTGGTTTTTTGCAATGCCAAGCTTTTTTTCGATCAGCATACGGCGCACCAAAAACCCGATAACAGCCCCCAACGCGAGCGCAGCCGCGATCAGGGCAATAGCAAGTCCAATGTTCATATCTTACCTCCTTTAAATAAAATTTCTATATACAAAACAAGATTAGGCATTGTATACATTATAATATTATACACTTTATATTTTAGATTGTCAAGGGCTTGCTGCACGGATTTGCATAAAATTGCCTTGACAAACAGGCAAAAAAAGGCTATAATAGAATTGATGAAATCACAAAGGAGGTTTTTTCTATGAAAAACGTTAGCATTCGCCTTGCAACCATTGCCGATGTGCAGGACTTTGTCAGCATCGTGGCAAAAAGTGATATGGATATCGACCTGAAATCCGGCCGTTACGTCGTTGATGCAAAGTCTATTCTGGGCATCTTCAGCCTGAACCTGCTTGAGCCCATTGAAATGACCGTTCACAGCGACAACACCGACGATCTGTTTGCTGCGCTTGACCGCTTTATTGTAAAATAAGCCGCATACGGTATCAAAAAAGAGCCTATGACGCAACGTCATCGGCTCTTTTTTATTTGCTTATTTCATGGTGGCAAGCATCACGGCCTTGATGGTGTGCATGCGGTTTTCAGCCTCGTCAAATACGATCGACTGCGCGCCCTCGATCACCTCGTGGGTGACCTCCATGCAGTCAATGCCAAACTTTTCGTGGATCTCGCGTCCGATCACGGTGCCAAGATCGTGGAAGGCGGGCAGGCAATGCATAAAACGGCATTGCGCGCCGGCGTTTTCCATCAGTGCCTTGGTCACGCGATAGGGGGAGAGATCCTTGATGCGCTTGGCAAACACCTCGTTCGGCTCGCCCATCGATACCCACACGTCGGTATAAAGCACGTCGGCGTTTTTGGTGGCCTTGATCGGATCCTCGATAAACTCCAGCACGGCACCGGTCTCCTTGGCGATCTCCCGGCACTTGGCAACAAGCGCCTCATCCGGGAAGTATTCGCGCGGTGCGCACGCCACAAAGTGCATACCCATCTTGGCACAGCCCACCATCAGCGAGTTGCCCATATTGTAGCGGGCATCGCCAAGATAGACAAGCTTTTTGCCCTGCAGAGAGCCAAAATGCTCTTTGATGGTAAGAAAATCCGCAAGGATCTGGGTGGGATGAAACTCGTTGGTGAGGCCATTCCAGACCGGAACCCCCGCATAAGCGGCAAGCTCCTCTACGATCTCCTGCCCAAAGCCGCGGTACTCGATGCCGTCAAACATACGGCCGAGCACGCGTGCGGTGTCGGCAATGCTTTCCTTTTTGCCGATCTGAGAGCCGGACGGATCCAGATATACGGGGTGCATGCCAAGATCAGCAGCAGCCACCTCAAAGGCGCAGCGGGTGCGGGTGCTGGTTTTTTCAAAGATCAGGGCAATGCTCTTGCCCTCTAGCTCGCGGTGGGGGATGCCCGCCTTTTTCTTTGCCTTCAGCTCGGCCGCAAGCTCGATCAGCCCACCGATCTCAGCGGGGGTGAAATCAAGCAGCTTTAAAAAATGCTTTCCCTTTAAGTTCATAACGGCTCCTTTCATTCGGCGCACACGGCGCACAGGATCTCGATCGCTTTTTTCAGATCCTCCATCGGGATATTCAATGCGGGCAGCAGACGCACCTTGTTTTTGGCGGTGAGGCAAAGCACGCCGCGCGCCATACAAGCCTTAACGATATCGCCTGCGGGCTTTTCGGTTTCGATACCGATCATCAACCCCTTGCCGCTTACCCCCTTCACGCCCTTGGCGCTTTGCAGGGTGGAAAAGATATACGCGCTTTTTTCGCGCACCTCGGCAAGCAGCTTATCGTCGATACGGGAGATGATGTTATACGCGCCTGCGGCCACCACGGGGTTGCCGCCAAAGGTGGAGCCGTGGTCGCCAAAGCCCAGCACGTGCTCGGCCTTTTCGCCCATCAGGCAGGCGCCCATCGGCAAGCCGCCCGCAAGCCCCTTAGCGGTGCTGACCACGTCGGGCTGCACACCGTAGTGCATATAGGCGTAAAGCTCGCCGGTGCGGCCGTTGCCGGTCTGCACCTCGTCTACCATAAACAGAATGTCCTCGCGTGCGCAGATTTCTGCCACACCCTTGACAAAGGCATCCTCCAGCGCGATCACGCCGCCCTCACCCTGCACACACTCGATCAGAATACCTGCGACCTTGTTTTCCTTTACGGTGCGCTCCAGCGCTACAAGATCGTTGGCGGGGGTGTGTACAAAGCCGGGGGTCAGAGGCTGAAACAGCTCGTGATAATGCTCCTGTCCCGTGGCGGCAAGCGTGGTGAGCGTACGTCCGTGAAAGCTGTTGGCCAGCGTCACGATGCTGCTATACTCCGCGCCTTTTTTGTCGGCGGCGTATTTGCGCGCCAGCTTGATGGCACACTCGTTTGCCTCGGCGCCCGAGTTGCCGAAAAACACCTTTTTCATCCCCGTTCTGGCACATAATGCAGCCGCCAGCTTGGCACAGGGCTCGGTATAGTAAAGGTTTGACATATGCTGCACGCGGCCAAGCTGATCCACAACGGCAGCCATCCATTGCTCATCGGCAATACCAAACGAGTTTACGGCAATGCCGGTGCCAAGGTCAATATATTTCTTGCCCTCGGTGTCGTAGACCAAAGAGCCCTTGCCGTGGGCAATTTCCAGGGGAAAACGGGCATACGTGCCCGCAACAAACGCCTTGTCCAGCTCCTGCAGGCTACTCATTGCTCTGCCCCCTTTACCATCGTACCGGCGCCCTCGTCGGTAAGAAGCTCCATCAAAATAGAGTGCGGCACGCGGCCATCCATAATGATCACATTCTTCACGCCGTGCTTGATCGCCTCGATGCAGCAATCCACCTTGGGGATCATACCGCCGGAGATCACGCCCTCGTCATACAGCTTGGCAGCCTGCTGCACGGTGATCTCGGGGATGAGCGTGCTGGGGTCGTCCTTGTCACGCAGGATACCGGCAATATCCGTCATCATGATCACGCGCTCGGCGCCCAGTGCACCTGCGATATAAGCAGCGGCGGTGTCACCGTTGATGTTGTACACGTTTCCCTCGCGGTCGCTTGCAACGGTAGACACAACGGGAATATAATTCTTTTCCAAAAGGTCGGTGATGGGCTGAGGACGCACCTTGGTGATCTTGCCGACAAAACCAAGGCGCTCGTCCTTGATCTTTGCCTCGATCAAGCCGCCGTCGATGCCGGAAAGGCCGATGGCGTGGCCGCCCTTGCTTTGCACCAACGTGACAAGCGACTTGTTGACCTTGCCCGCCAGCACCATCTGCACGATGTCAACGGTTTCCTTATCCGTGACGCGCAGGCCGTCCACAAACTCCGGCTTTTTGCCAAGGCGTCCCATCAGATCGTTGATCTCAGGGCCGCCGCCGTGCACCAGCACGATCTTCACACCGATCAGCCAGAGCAGGGTGATATCCTCCATCACCTGCTGCTTGAGCTCCTCGTTGATCATGGCGTTGCCGCCATATTTGACCACAATGGTCTTGCCCACAAACTTTTTGATGTAAGGCAGTGCCTCGGTCAGTACTTGTGCGCGCTGTGCGTTGGAAAATTGATTATCAATGCTCATGTTCTATAATCTCCGTTAATTTTTACGTAATCATAGGTCAGATCACAGCCGTATGCGGTGGCAGAATAAGCCCCGTCGCCAAGACCGATGACAATGTCGATCTCCTTTTCCAAAAGGATCTCCTTTGCCTTTTCCTCAGAGAAGGGCACGCCCGCGCCGTTCTCGCACACCTTGACCTCACCCTTTTGCGACTTGAAGGTCACGCTGATCTTAGAAACGTCAACGTCCGCGCCGCTATAACCGATAGCGCACAGCACACGGCCCCAGTTGGCATCCGCGCCAAACATAGCAGCCTTAAACAGGCTGGAGCAGATCACGCTGCGTGCAGCGATCTTGGCGGCCTCCTCGGTCTTTGCGCCAAAGGTGTGGCACTCCAACAGCTTGGTGGCACCCTCGCCGTCGCCTGCAATCAGGCGGCAGAGCTGCACGGTCACGGTGTTCAGCGCCTTCATAAAGGTGGCAAAATCCGCACCGTCCTCTGTGATCTCGCTATTCCCTGCCATACCGTTGGCAAGCACGGTGACCATATCGTTGGTGGAGGTATCACCGTCAACGCTGATCATATTAAAGGTTTTGGCAATGTCGCCGGAAAGCGCTTTTTGCAGCATAGCGGCGGAAATTGCCACGTCGGTGGTAATGAACACCAGCATGGTTGCCATATTGGGATGGATCATACCGCTGCCCTTGGCGATGCCGCCCAGATGGCAGATCTTGCCGCCGATCTCAAATTCAACGGCAACCTCCTTTTTCACGGTGTCGGTGGTCATGATCGCCTCTGCTGCGTTGGCGCATCCGTTTGCGGAAAGCTCGGCAGCAAGGGCGGGAATGCCCTCGGCGATCGGCTGAATGGGCAGGGGCTGCCCGATCACGCCGGTGGAAGCCACCACAACGTCCTCGGCAGAGATCTTCAGTGCGTCTGCAACGAGTGCACTCATCCCCTCGGCGATCTCAATGCCGTCTGCGTTGCAGGTATTGGCGTTGCCGCTGTTGCAGATCACCGCCTGCGCATAGCCGTCGGCAATGTGATTTTTGGTAACGGTCAGGGGCGCGCCCTTGACCAGGTTGGTGGTGTATACGGCGGCAGCGGTGGCGCGCTTTTCGCTGAAGATCAGCGCAATATCTCTTTTGGTGCGATTCTTGCGGATACCGCAATGCACGCCGCTTGCCAAAAATCCCTTTGCGGCACAAACGCCGCCTTCAATCAGTTTCATAATATCTCCTTATACGCAAAGCCCGGTGCGCTCGTCAACACCAAGCATAATGTTCATGTTCTGAATGGCAGCACCCGAGGCGCCCTTGCCAAGGTTATCAAAGCGGGCGACAAGCAGGATACGCTCGTCATTGCCCTGCACGCTGATCTCCATATCGTCGCGCCCTGCAAAGGCCGCAGCGGAAAGGAAGCCGTTCTCATCCGCCTTTTCGTTAAAGTGGAGCAGTGCGGAATTGTACTTTGCGGCGTAAAGATCGCATACGTCCTTTACCGTGCCGCGCAGATCCTTGGCAAACAGGGGGACGGTGACTTCCATACCGCTGTAAAAGTTTGCCACGATGGGACAAAATACGGGGGCGGTGGAAAGCCCTGCCACAGCGCACATTTCCGGCAGATGCTTATGTGCTTGCGCAATGCCGTACTGGCGGGGGGCGACGTACAGGGGGGCAAGCTCCTCCCCCTCATACTCCGCGATCATCTTTTTGCCACCACCCGAATAGCCGGTCAGCGAAAAGCAGGAAAGCGACGTGTCGGGGGCGATCAGCCCTGCGGACACAAGCGGCTCGACAAGAGCGAGAAATCCGCTGGCGTGGCAGCCGGGGTTGGCCACACGTCTGGATGCCGCGATCTCGGCGCGGCGGTTGCCAAGCTCGGCAAAGCCGTAGGCCCACGCGGGGTTGGTGCGGTGTGCGGTAGAGGTATCGATGATGCTGACGTCGCAGCCCTTAGCAAGCTCTACCGCCTCGATAGCGGCGGCATCCGGCAGGCACAAAAAGGCGACGTCGGCCTCCTTTAGCATATCGTGACGCGCGGCGGGGTCCTTGCGCACCTCGTCGGGCAGGATCAGCAGCTGCAGATCAGAGCGCTCTGCAAGCCGCTCGTGAATACGGAGCCCGGTGGTGCCGGCGCTGCCGTCGATAAATACCTTTGTCATTTTGCAAGCTCCTCCTTTACGTAGGCGATCTGCGCTTTTACAGAGGCCAGCGAGGTGCCACCCTCGGAAATACGTGTTTCCACGCAGGTGCGCAGCGAGATGGCATCGTACAGATCATCTGAAAACAGATCACTATAGGCAAGATAAGCGGAAAGCGGCAGCTTTTCCAGCACCGTTCCCTCCCTGATGCACTGTGCCACCAGCTGCCCCGCGATCTTATAGGCGCTGCGGAAGGGCATTCCCTTTTTGACCAGATAGTCGGCAAGGTCTGTGGCATTGATAAAGCCCTTTTGTGCGGCAGAAAGCATATTTTCTTTGTTTGCGACCATGGTTGCCACCATGCCCTCAAACACCTGCAGGCACATTTTTACAGTGTCTACGGCATCAAAAATGCTTTCCTTATCCTCTTGCATATCCTTGTTATACGCAAGCGGCAGTCCCTTCAGGGTGGTCAGCAGCGCCATCAGATCGCCGTAAACGCGCCCGGTCTTGCCACGCACCAGCTCGGCCATATCGGGGTTCTTTTTCTGCGGCATGATCGAGGAGCCGGTGGTGTAGGCATCCGACAGCTCGACAAATTTGAACTCCCAGCTGCACCAGAGGATGATCTCCTCGGAGAAGCGGGAAAGATGCATCATCAAAACCGACAGTGCGGAAAGCATTTCCAGGGCAAAATCGCGGTCGGAAACGCCGTCAAGGCTGTTGAGGCAAATGCCGTCAAAGCCAAGGCGTGCAGCCTCAAAGCGGCGGTCGGTATCATAGGTGGTGCCCGCCAAGGCGCAGCACCCGATGGGAGATCGGTTCATACGGCGGCGGCAATCGGCAAGGCGGTCGATATCGCGCAGCAGCATCATGGCATATGCCATCAGATGGTGCCCGAACAGGATCGGCTGTGCGCGCTGCAGGTGCGTGTAGCCGGGCATGATGACGTCGGCATACTCCTCGGCCTTTTCTGCCACGGTACCGGTCAGCTTTTTGAGCAGCGCCGTGATCTCGTCGATCTGCGTGCGCAGATACATACGGATATCCAGCGCGACCTGGTCGTTACGGCTGCGCGCGGTGTGCAGCTTTTTGCCAACGTCGCCAAGGCGCTCGGTCAGCACCTGCTCGACAAACATATGGATATCCTCGGCGCTCATATCAAAGACAAGCGCGCCGCTATCCAGGTCGGCAAGGATCTGCTCAAGCCCTGCGATCAGGGTATCCGCCTCGCTTTGCGCGATGATACCCTTTGCGGCAAGCATCGCAGCGTGTGCCATGCTGCCCGTGATATCCTCGCGGTACATTCTGCTGTCAAAATGAATGGAAGAATTAAAATCGTCAGCCAGGCGATCGGTGTCGCCTGCGGTTCTTCCCGCCCACATTTTTGCCATTGTGATCTCTCCTTTAAAAACACCATAGGACTGCCGCATCCACAGGGACGCGGCAGTCCCGGAGCCGCCAATTTATACTGCGGGGGCCAACTCCCGCCGAGGGTTTTATTTCAGCTTACCAAGATCGGACAGAGCCTGCACCTGGATCGGCAGACCAAAGAGGTTGATGAAGCCCTCTGCGTCCTTTTGGTTATAGTTGCTCTCGCCAAAGGTTGCGATCTCCTCGCTGTAGAGCGTGTAGGGGCTCCAAGCGCCGGCGTTGATCATGTTGCCCTTGTAGAGCTTCAGTCTTACCTTACCGGTCACGCGCTCCTGGGTCTTGTCCACAAATGCGGCAAGCGCCTCGCGCAGGGGGGTGAACCACTGACCGTTGTAAACCAGCTCGCCGTAGGTGACAGCCAGCTTCTGCTTTTCGTGCATGGTGTATTTGTCAAGGCAGAGCGTTTCCAGCACGCTGTGCGCCTTGTAAAGAATTGCTCCGCCGGGGGTTTCGTAAACGCCGCGACACTTCATGCCGACAAGACGGTTCTCCACGATATCCAGAAGGCCGATGCCGTTCTCGCCGCCAAGCTTGTTGAGAGCAAGGATGATGTTCTTTGCGCTCATCTTCTCGCCGTTGAGAGCAACGGGCTTACCCTGCTCGAACTCCAGCTCGATATAGGTGGGCACGTCGGGTGCATTGATGGGGGAAACGCCCATTTCAAGAAAGCCGGGCTTTTCGTACTTGGGCTCGTTGCCGGTATCCTCAAGATCCAGGCCCTCGTGAGAGAGGTGCCAGAGGTTCTTGTCCTTGGAGTAGTTTGTCTCGCGGTTGATCTTCAGGGGTACGTTGTGTGCCTCTGCGTAGTCGATCTCCTCCTCGCGGGACTTGATATCCCACTCTCTCCAGGGGGCGATGATGGGCATATCGGGGGCAAAGCGCTTGATGGTCAGCTCAAAGCGGACCTGGTCGTTGCCCTTACCGGTGCAGCCGTGTGCGATGGCATCGGCGCCCTCCTTGATGGCGATATCGACCAGCGCCTTTGCAATGCAGGGACGGGCGTGGCTGGTGCCAAGCAGATATTCCTCGTAAATAGCGCCTGCCTTTACGCAGGGAATGATGTAGTTATCAACGTAATCGTCGGTAAGATCCAGCACGTAGCACTTGGAAGCGCCGGTCTTGATCGCCTTTTCCTCAAGGCCCTCAAGCTCGTCTGCCTGGCCCACGTTACCGGAAACCGCGATGACCTCGCAGTTATTATAGTTCTCCTTGAGCCACGGGATAATGATAGAAGTATCCAGGCCGCCGGAATATGCCAATACTACTTTTTTGATGTTTTTCTTGTCCATGATAAGCCTCCGCGTATAAATATTCAGTGAATTTTCTTCAACGCAAATCATTATATACTGCTTTTTTCCTTTTGTCAAGCCCTTTTTATAAAATAAATCGCTTTTTTTACAGTTTTTTTCATTTCTCTGTGTTTGCGTGAATATTTTGATGTATATCTTGCATAAATATTCCGATTTTCGCAAAAAAGCCCCCGCGGCGCTGTGTCCGCGGGGGTACAGGCATTATTCCTTTGTGATCTCCTCAAGCAGGGGGGCGGCAAGCAAGCCCTCTCGGGTGAGGCAATACTCATAGCTCCACTTATCCCCCTCCGTGCGCCAGGCGGCGGGGTTTTGGTATGCGCAGGTCTCATCGCAGTTATGCAGGGGCGCAAAGCCGTTGGTGCGCGGGATATACGCCGCGATCTCCACGCAATGCTTGCCTGCGGGCAGCGCAAAGCGCGCGGTATAGGGGGAGAAGCTGACGGGCACGCTCTTGCCGTCGGCAGAAATGCGCAGCACCGAGGCACGGAAGCGCGGCACGGTCACGGCAAGGTCGCCGCCCTTGGTCTCCACCTCAAGGCGATAAGTCAGCTTGCCGCTGTAAAAGCCCAGATCCTGGCGCGTGATATCCGCAAACGCAAGGCGCTCGGGCAGGGCAACGATCTTAGCAATACTGCCTGCCACGCGCACACCAAAGCTGCCGAGGATATATACGCTCTCCAGCGTGCTGCGCTCGCCGTAAAGCTTTTCGATCTCCAGCACGTTCCTACCCTTTTGTACGGGCGGCAGCACAAGCGTTTTGATCGAGCGATCCACGTAATAGCCCGTGGGTGTAGGATCCACCGCCTTGCCGTTGAAGGTGATCTGCATCCCCTCGGGACATTCCACGCCGAGCAGAGCCTGCTCCACCGCGATCTCGCTTTCAAATTCGTATACAAGATGCACCTTGTGTGCGGGGGGTGCGATCTTCATTACCCAGGGCTGCGCGGTAGAGCCGCCCCAGGGCTTGTAGCCGATGGCGTTGCGCACCGCGGTATCCACGCGCAGGATCTCCTCGCGCGGCTGCTCGGCGCCGCCGTTTACAGACCATTTTGCCATATCCAGCACCAACACGTTCGGCTCGCCAAGCGTAAAGGGCACGGCGGCGGGAGCGTCAAGGCGCTTACGCTGCTCCTTTGTGACAGCTGCAAGCATCTGCGGCTCACCGCGCTCCAAGCGGACCAGAAGGCTATCGTGCTGATAGAGTCTGCGCTCGATCACGGTGTACTCCCCTTCCTTATATGCTGAGAGGGGCATGGTCTTGCCCGTGAGAGTATCATATAAGGTAGCCGTATAGCTGCCGCGCACCTTGATCAGCACGTGATCGGTGGTGGCAAGATCGGGGTTGGGCGAGGGCTTGCCGTGTGCCACAAAGAGCCAGCGGCAGTCTGTATCCTCGCGCAGCGCATACAAAAGGTTGTCGCAAAGCAGACCGCTTCTCACGTCGCGCAGCTCCACCTCGCGCACGCTCTCCAACGCCTGCAGGAGCGCGTTGCCGTCATAGGGGATGACCTCACCACCCCTTGCAAGCTCGCTGCCCTTGTCGCTCTTCACGGCATCCACGTAGCGGGGGGGCGCATCCATAAAGATCACGCGGCCACCGCTTTGCCGGAATTGCTGCAGGCGCTTGACCGTGGTGGAGCGCAGCGTTTCGCACGCGGGCACCACGATCACGTCGTACTGCATCTTGCCAACGGTAAAGGGCGCATCTCCCTTTTCGCAGTAAAGGGGCAACGTGGATTCGCAAATAAAGTCAAAATCCATACCGCCGAACAGCAGCCATTTGGTCAGATCCTGAAAGCGCTGATCCAGCGTTTTGCGCAGAGCGCCCGTCTGATCGGCGGGGCCGTAATGAAGCCAGAAGCTTTCGATAGGATGGATCACGCCCACGCGCACCACGGGACGGCCGCGCAGCAGCGCGGTATTGACACGGGCAAAATGATCCTCGATATATCTATATTCCTTATACCAAGGGGATTGATAGCTGATGGATGCGGGATAGTCGCGCTTTGCCTGCCCCTCCATCGACACCCACGCAAGGTGCGGCACGCGCAGGCTTACGCCCAGCGCCGCCTGCCAATCGCCGTAGACCTTATGCCCACGGAAATCAAAATCCCAGGTGGTCACGCCGTAAAGCTCGCTCATCATCCCCTCGTCACCCTTTTGGTGCACGGCGGACTGCGCCTGCTTTGCGGTGGTATATTCAAAGCGGCTGGAAAGCATATCGATGCCCGGCAGGCTGAAGGAGCGATAGGAGCGCATTGCCTCGCCGATCGAACGGTTTTGCCCGGCGAGCGTGGGCTCGTCCATCATATGCCCCGTAAACAGGATGCCGTTTTTATCGCACCACGCGCCAAGCGTATCGGCAAAGGCCTCTACAAACCGCTCAGTGCTATGGTCGTGATAAAAGTATCTGGTCTGCGAGATCTCGCCGTTCGGCAGCTCGAAAAACACCTCGGGCAGCTTATCCAGAAGCGAATAACCGTAAGCCTTTTGAAAGCTTTCGTCAAAATCGCTTGTCCAGGGGCCGGTGGCATCCTGCCCTCCCTTGGCAAAACGGAGCGACTGCTTGAAGGAGAACTGCGGCTCGTCGGTAAAAATAGCAGGCACCGCTTTGCCGAATTCACCCCCTACTTTTTTACGATACGCCTCGTAGGTGATATCGGCAAAGCATTCCAGCGCCTCCTTGGAGAGGGTATCCACGTAGGTTTCACCGTTGTAACGTGAATTTGCGCGCTGCGCCTCGGAATAAGCGAACCATTCGCTGCCCGTGGCGCTCTCGCCGTCGGCCAAGCGGCGGTAAGAGGCAAGGCAACCGTTCTCGTCCAGCACAATGTCATATCTGCCGATCAGCTCAGGATCCTGGCCGCCGCGGCGCCCCACGTGCAGATCCATCTCGCCGCCTGCAGCATTTTCTTCATTCTCGCCGTAGGGGGTGGGGGTAAACAGCAGATAACGCTTGCGATATTTTTTGTTTTTGGTAACAAAGCCGCCCGCAAAGCCGGATGGCCAGCGATCCTCGTCGTATAGATAGGAAAGCATTTTCTCCTTTTTCGCCTTCTCCGTACAATCGGCGATCAGCGACATAAATTCCTCGCCCAAGTACTCACTATCCAGACCCGAGCGCACGTGCATGTGAAAGCCGCCGAAGCCCATCTCGCGCAGCACGTCGATCTGGCGCAAAAGCTCCTCGCGCTCAAGCTTGCAGTTCCAAGCCCAGAAGGGCGCACCGCGGTACTCGGACGTGGGATTTTCAAACAGCTCCTTTGAAAGGGTGCTTTCCTTTGTTTTGGGATAAAGCATAGTTGCACCTCCTGCCTTTTCTTGCTTGCATTGTAACACATCCCGCCGAAAAAGTAAATAGAAAACAAAAAACTTATAGTTTTTTCTTTTTCCTCGCGGCTTGACAAGCAGGGGCGCGGTGGTTTATAATGAAGGTAACAAATAAAAGCCCCCGTGGCCGAAACAAAAAGGAGAAGCTATGAAATACGACCCCACTCTCTATCCTGCCTGCACCGTTCCCGCAGCCGATGTGACCCGTGTCAAGGGACTTGGCTTTTTGCGCGACAAGACCACCCCCGACTGCTTTAATGCGCGCGTGATCACGCGAAACGGCAAGATCACCGCCGACGAAATGTACGCCATTGCCGATGCAGCGCGCCGGTTTGGCTCAGGCGAGGTGGCGTTTACCACGCGCCAGACTGCCGAGGTACAAGGCATCCCCTTTGAGAACATTCAGCTATTTTGCCATTTTCTTGCCCAGCACGGTCTGCAGGTGGGCGGCACAGGCCCCCGCGTGCGCCCCGTGGTATCCTGCAAGGGTACCACCTGCGTATTTGGCCTTATTGATACCTATGCGCTCTCGCAAAAGATCCACGAGCGGTTTTATCTCGGTTACCACGCGGTAAAGCTGCCGCACAAATTCAAGATCGCGGTGGGCGGCTGCCCCAATAACTGCGTCAAGCCCGACCTCAACGACGTGGGCATCATCGGCGCATGGGTACCCGTCCCCGTTGCGGAAAACTGCGTAGAGTGCGGCTCTTGCGCCAAGGCCTGCCCGATGCACACGCTGAAGGTGGAAGGCAAGGTCTTTGATTTTGGCGATGCCTGCAACGATTGCGGCCGTTGCGTGCGTGCGTGCAAGCTCGGCGCCCTGGACTACGAGCAGGGCTTCCGCATTACGCTGGGTGGCCGCTGGGGTAAGCAAGCGGCGCGCGGACGCGCCCTCTCGGTGCTTTTCAAGACCGAGGACGAGGTGCTTGCCACGATTGAAAAGATCATTTTGTTCTTCCGCGATCAAGGGGCTGCCGGCGAACGCCTTGCCGACACGGTGGCGCGCCTCGGCTTTGAAAACGCCGAGCGCATGATCCTGTCCGACGAGCTGCTGCAAAGAAAGGACGAGATCCTTGAAAAGGCTCTGTAAGCTCCTTTCGCTTTTGCTTGCCGCGCTGCTTTTCTACTCCTGCGCGCCAAAGGACGGCTTCAACGCCGACACGGCCCATGTGTTTACCGACAGTGCAGGATATACCGTTGCGCTGGATGCGCCCCCGAGGCGGGTGGCGGTGCTGTTTTCCTCTCTTGCCGACATCTGGGTGCTGGCGGGCGGCTCGCTTGCCATCACCGTTGGGGAAAGCGAGGAGCGCGGCATCGTTGCCGCAGGCAGCACTGTGCTGGTGGATACGGGTGCGGGCAAGGCGATAGATACCGAGGCATTGCTTGCCGCCGCCCCCGATTTCGTGGTGGTGTCAAGTGATATCCCCGCACAAAAGGAGGCCGCTGCCCTTTTACGGGAGGCAGATATCCCCGTGGCGGAATTCCGCGTGGAATGCTTTGCGGATTTTCTTGCGGTCTTTCAGACCTGCACTGAGATCACAGGGCGCTCCGACCTTTACGAGCAGTACGGCACGGCGCAAAAGGAGCGTATTGACGCCATCCTGCAGGAAAAGCCCTTTGCGGATAAGCGCATCCTGTTTATCCGCGCAGGCTCCTCTGCACGCTCGGTCAAGGCCAAGGGCAGCGCCGATCATTTTGCCGCCGCCATGCTTTGCGAGCTGGGGGGCGAAAACATTGCCGATCAGGCCCCCGTTTTGCTGGACGGCCTTTCGATGGAAGTGATCCTTGCAAACGACCCCGACTATATCTTTTTCGTGGCGATGGGTGACGAGCAGGCTTCACAGCTTTACGTTACCGCTATGCTACAGCAGCCGGAATGGCAGGCACTTGACGCCGTTGCAAACGGACAACACGCCTATCTTTCCAAGGAGCTGTTTCACTACAAGCCCTGTGCCCGTTGGGCCGAGGCCTACGGGGCGCTTGCCGCTTTGGCAGAGGTGGGTGTATGACAAGAGAAAAGCATAACCGTTTCCTGCTGCTTTTGACTTTTGGCCTGCTTTTGCTTACCGCATTGTTGGCTCTTTGCCTTGGCAGCACCGCACTCTCCCCCACCGAGCTGCTTTACGGGCTTTTGGGCAAGGAGGGGTACAAGACCGCCGCCGTGATCCTGCGGGCGATCCGCCTGCCGCGTATGCTTGGCGGTATCCTGGCGGGCGCGGGGCTTGCCCTTTCCGGCAGCCTTTTGCAGCACGCCACCGACAACGCGCTTGCAGCCCCCGGAGTGCTTGGTATCAATGCGGGCGCGGGCTTTTGCGTGATCCTTTTGCTGACCGTGGCC
>JAZNNA010000059.1:0-2915 GCA_045580065.1 Eubacteriales bacterium | reverse complement strand
GCTCGTCGGAAAGGCCGTAAAGGGGCAGGTGAGTGAATCTCTTGTAGAAGACCTCCTCGCAGTTGGGGCAGGTCTTGGCGATCTCATCGGAGTTATAGCCCATGTCCTGCACGATCTTAAAGCGGTAAAGGGGGCCAAAGTGCGCGATCTGTGTTACGCCCTTTGCTTCCAGCTTCTTCTTCAGCACCTGAACGTCGCCGCCTGCCTTGGCAGGGTCGATCTGCAAAAGGTAGAGGTGGAAGGTGGGCTTAATGTCATCGTTGCCGATATCCTGGGGGATGATGGCATCGTTGGCCTTAAAGCGCTCGGTGAGGTAGGCAGCAGCCTTTCTGCGGGCTGCAATGATCTCCTCGTTACGGGCGATCTGCAGCGTCAGGCCAAGGCCCTGGATCTCGGTGGTAGAGTAGTTACCGGGCACGAAGGGATGCTCCTTGCCGGGGATGGGCGTGATGTTGTACAGCCAATCCTTGATGGGGCAGGTGAAGTCAAGGCCAAGGAAACGTGCGCGCTTCATGTGGTCGCCAAAGTCGGGGACGTTGGTGGTCAGAATACCGCCCTCGCCAAAGGAGGTGATGTTCTTTACCTCGTGCATAGAGAAGGCGGCAAAATCGCCGATGGTGCCGATCTTTCTGCCCTTGTACATAGCGCCAAAGGCGTGGGCGGCATCCTCAAGCACAAGGATATCGTGCTTCTTTGCAAGCTCCATGATCGGATCCATGTCAACGGGGTAGCCGCCGATATGTACGGGCACGATCATCTTGGTCTTGGGGGTGATCTTGCGGGCTACGTCAGCGGGGTCCATATTGATGGTTCTGGGGTCAACGTCGGCAAACACCAGCTTTGCGCCAACTGCCAAGGGGTAAGCCATGGTAGCCACAAAGGTGATGGCGGGCACGATGACCTCGTCGCCGGGCTTAAGATTTGCATACTTGTAAGCGATCTCAAAGCCTGCGGTCGCGTTGGTCACAAAGGTAGAGGTGGTGGTGCCGAGATACTCGTTGCACGCCTGCTCAGCAGCCTCAACCTTGCTGGCAAGAGAAAGCTTTCCGGGAGGGGTTGCGATCTCGCCCAGCTTCTTGACCTGCTCCCAGACGGCAGTGATGGCATCGTCGTATTCCTTGCCCTCACCCTGCATCAGAAAGCGGATGATCTCCATCAGGTCGTGCACGTTGTAGTTTTCGCCTACTGCTGCCCACGGCACGCGCGTAGCACCTGTGTTGTAGCGAAAGTCAGTGGATTTTCCCATAATCGTATTCCTCCTTAAAATTGCGGATCGTAAGATTGTGTAATGTTTTCGTAGCAAATTTCGCGGATCTCGATATCCGTGATCCGCAGCTTGGTGCAGTAGGCCGAAAAGCCAACGTGCCCGCCCGTGATAGGCTGGGGGTCGATCATTTCGGAAACCAGCACGTCGTCCACCACCATAAAGCTGTGCCCGTCGATGGCGCCGCAGGTCATGCGCACCTCGCTGCCGGGAACGTATTTGTAAAGAGAGGTGGTAGAGTAAAGGTTAGAGCCGTAGCCGGCGTTGCGCTCAAGACCGCTCTTGCCGTCGTACCAGCCGTTCAGGCCGCAAACGTAAGAGTCGCCAAGCCAGTTTGTCTTGTCATCCCACTTGGCGCAAAATACGGCGTTGAGATCGCGCGTGGCGGGCAATACGGCCGAAACCGTAAACGTGAGCATCACGTTTTGCTTGAAATATTCCTTGCTGAACAGCAGTGCCGCGGTGTCACGCGGCTCGGTGCCGATGATCGCACCGTCCTTGTATTCCCACTGCCCACACATTGGCTGCCAGTATTCCAGCCAGTCGGGCGCAGGATCGTAGTGTAAAAGCACCTTGGATCTGTCGGCAAGCACACGCTTGCCAAGCAAATGAATGTCCTTCATAAAAATCTCCTTAAAGGATATCTGTAGGTCAATTATAACATCATACTATTGTAATGTCAATAAAAAAACCGACATTTTACCCAAATTGAGTGTATTTCTTTGCGATTTGACAAAGATTTTTTTCGAAAATACAAAAGGGAAGCAGTTTGATGTGCTTCTGCGCTCCCGCTGCTCTGCGCTACAAAAGCAAAAAGGAAGCACAATGCGCTTCCTTTTTGCTTTTTGATGAGCCAATGAGAGGGAAAATTGAACTCTTAAGCCGCTCGGCAAATTTGAATTGGCTTACTTGGTTGATTTTTTTACAGAGTAAATAAATATCTCAAAAGCGATGCTTGCTAATATAAGGCAAACAAATACCGCTGCCCAAATAATCCAAAGATTATTTGTAGCTCCACCGCCTGCATCAACACCATCGGTTTGAAAAATAGCACCCACAATAAACCCTACAATGTATGCTAAGGCAGTACAAATAGGCGTTGCTTTACCTCTAAAGGGAAAAGAAATTACCACACAAACCAATCCGATAATGAATAAACAAGCAGGCAATCCTCTGTTTCCATGAATGTCAAAAAATACATATCGACATAGCACAAAGCCAATGCAAAGCACACACAAAGAAAGCAAATGAATAATTGTATTTTTCTTGCTTAACATACACTCACACTCCTTTGTCGAATTCTTATTTATCGGTGAGTTTATTATAGCATAATCAGCCCGGAAAGTCAATGATTTGGCACCATGCGTCAAAAAGGATGCACGTGTGTGTCTAAGGAAAATGTACGGTAATTTCGTCTGCGACGAAGATACCCACGCTTGCCATCGGCTCGCAAGCGGCCGCTGCTCTGCGCGGGGTATGCGCACCCATGCGTGTGCCAAGCACGCGCCGTGCCGATTGGGGCACGGCGCGACAAAAAGCAAAAAGGCTGCACGAATGTATCGAGGGAATTGTACGGTAATTTCGTCTGCGACGAAGATACCCACGCTTGCCATCGGCTCGCAAGCGGCCGCTGCTCTGCGCGGGGTATGCG
>JAZNNA010000058.1:0-3144 GCA_045580065.1 Eubacteriales bacterium | reverse complement strand
TGCATCATCAGGGCCGCTTTGGGGCTTGTTGCAGGAAGTAAAAATGCTGAACGCAACACAAACGGCAAGAATGAGCAGCAAATATCTTTTCATCGCTGTGTCCCCTCCTTTTTTTACGGTACTTTCATTATACCATAACTTTGTAAACATTTCAACCGTTTTGCCGGGTTCGAATTTGCACCATCCCAGCCAACAGAAAAGGCACGCCGCATGGCGTGCCTTTTCTGTTGCGACGTGTGCCCGATTTAGATGCACGATGATTTTGCAGAGGGTACACTAACCCCTTGGTGATGATGGGAGTTAAAAGTTTCCGCTGTCTACCGGGCTTTCAAAGCCATGCTTGGAAACGAATCTATGTATACTAACATAACAATTCAAGTTAAATCAATAGCCGAATATCCAAAGGAATTAAGCTTTTTCTGCAATGAATAAAACTCTGAAAAGGCGTTAGAATCGACATTCCAGCCAATCTTTCTTAGAAAATTTTTAAATGGTGTTTGTTTCAGCGTCATACAGAATCTGGTATGGTGACCTTCTGTGAAAAATTCGTAAAAAGGCGAAGGTTTTAAAAAGCATCTGCCACCTACTGTCTTTATCGTATGTCCGGAGCGATTTTTTAACTCTTCCCCTAAAGCAGAAGAAAAATTTTTCACACAATCGGTGAGATCAATTTGAGATATGTGTCCATCGTTGTCTTTATAAACAAGCTTGTTAGCATTAACATCAATTATGTTTTCGAAAGGAATTTTTCTTACTGTATTTTCATCTTCTATGTGATAATACTCTTGAATTTCTGCATAAAATTCTTGCCAATTCATATATTCACCGCCTTTCATATTTTCATTATACCATAATTTTGTAAACATTTCAACCGTATCGCATAAATAGGCTCCCTCCGGGTGGGCGCGACGCGTTAAGAAAATATGCCTGTGGCATATTTTTAGCCAAAGTGGGAAGCAAGCTATGCTTGCGACCCGGGCCGAAGGCTGGCGCCGTAGGCGACTGAGGGAGAGTGCGTTACCGTAAAGTTTCATCAGATTTCAAAGTCGCGCAGGCTCCTTCCGTCACGGCTACGCTGTGCCACCTTCCTCTCGGAGGAAGGCTTTCGTCGGCTTGAATCCGTCTTACAGACCCGAAATGCCCGAAATGCATCTGCGAAACTTCGAAATCTCCGCTTTTCTCATACCGTTTGCTGGGTATTCGCCTTTGGCGAAGATTCGCGCGCCCTGCGCCTTGCAAGCAAGCTTGCAGATCTTCGGGCGGCGAATGCGAACCGGCGCACGCGCGAGCGCGTGCCCGGGCGCATTTGCACCATCCCAGCCAACAGAAAAGGCACGCCATGCGGCGTCCCTTTCCTGTTGGCTGGGATGGCTGGATTCGAACCAGCGAAAATGCCAGAGTCAAAGTCTGGTGCCTTACCGCTTGGCGACATCCCAATATTTGTCATATTTTTTATTTGACCAATATATTATAGCACAGGAGCGGTGGGATGTCAAGCCCCCAAAATTCATTTTGAAAAAATTATTGGATCAGCAGCGAGCAAAGCCAATAGATGATGCCGTAAAGCGTGCCCGCCGCCGTGCCGTAAAGCAGCACCGGCCCCGCCACGGTAAAGATCTTGCTGCCAACGCCCAGCACAAAGCCCTCGGCACGGCTGTCGATGGCGGGGGATGCCACCGCATTGACAAAGCCGGTGATCGGTACAAGAGTACCGCCGCCTGCAAATTTGGCGATCTTATCAAACACACCAACGGCAGTCAGCACAACTGCGATCACCACCAAAATGATCGACGACCACGCCGATGCCGCGTCGCGCTGCATATCCAAAGTCCCCACAAGCACCTGGATGATCCCCTCGGCAAAAAGGCAGATCCCGCCCCCCACCAAAAAGGCGTGCAGGCAGTTTTTCAGCACGGGGGAGCGCGGCGCGCGCGCCTCTACGTAGCGGGCGTAGGTCTTTTTATCCATATTCATGCATATCACCTCCTCGCCCTTAGATTTTCCAATTGTAACTTTTTCATGCAAAAATCAAAAAAGAACTTTACATTTTTCTTTTTTTGCGCTATACTTATAGTAATGAGAACCGGAAAGGAGAACTGTTATGTCTACATTCAACCGTTTTTGTGCCAAGGTTCGCCGCGGCTTTATCAAGGTGGGCGATAAGGTAGAGGAGCTGGGCGACAGCGCTTCTGCATCTGTGCGTGCCAAGGGCCTGGAGATCCGCATTGACGAGCAATATGAAAAGCTTGGTGAGATCGTATATCGCGATCTGCACACCGAGGAGGATCTGGAAGAGGAAAAGCTGGCTGTGATCGCCGCGATCGACGCGCTGTTTGACGAGCTGGAGCAGATCAAGGCAAGCAAGGCTGCCAAAAAGGCAGAAAAAGAGGCTGCCGCTGCAGCAGAGGAAGCAACCGAGGAAGCAACCGAGGAGTGCGCTTGCGAGTGCGAGTGCAAGGAAGCCGCTGCCGAGGAAGCCGTGGCAGAGGAAGCCCCCAAGACCGAAGCCGAGGCAGAATAAGTGAAAAAGACCGCCACGTGGCGGTCTTTTTTGCTTAGCACTTGCCCGCAGCGGCGCAAAACTTTTGCTTGGCCTGCGCAACCTTCTGGTCCTCTGCCTTGGTTACGGGGTAAAAGCCGCGGCTGTTCATTTCCTGAAACAGCTGCTGCTGCATATTGTGCGTTTCGGTCAGGATCTGTTGCATGCAGCGCAGTACCTCGGGGGTTGCGGCCTCGGATAAAAACGCGCAGTAGTTGCCGCACAAAAACTTTTCGTAGCTGAGCAGATCCTGCATATGCTCCTTTTCGCCCATATTACAATTTTGCATACAGCTCATTGCCATCACCTCACTTTAAATTGGTATAAAGCTCGTCAAAGTGCCGTTGATGTCGTTGTGCCATTTGCGTGTAGCAGTCCTTCAGGGCTGCATCGGTGGTGCCCTGCGCCGCGGCGCAGTACTTGGTGATCGCCAGCTGCTCGGCAGAAAGCAGATCGCCAAGGGCGGAAAGCTCTTTTTCTGTAATTTGTGCCATCGTATCACTCCTTTTTTACTGTGATGGCATTATTTTTGCCGCAAAGTGCGCGGAATATGCAAAAAGGCCGCACCAAAAGGTGCCGCCTTTGCTTATGTTATCAGTAGCGAG
>JAZNNA010000057.1:0-2297 GCA_045580065.1 Eubacteriales bacterium | reverse complement strand
GCACAAAGGCAGTCAGCATATTTTCCAGGTGCTTACCGCCATAATACTCAAAGCCGCAAAAATCGTAAAGCTCCTTGAATGCCCTCTCGCGGTTGTAGTCAATGAGGTTGAGCGGGCGCAGAATCACGACCTTTTTCAGCTTGATATTGAGATACTTTTTGTAGGAGGAGATGAATTTTAATTTATTTGTTTTCTCAGTGCCGCATTTTTTATTGATCGCCTTGATATTGGTCACGTCCATTGCATCGTACAGACCGCCGCTTTGCAGCACGCACTCCAGTGCAAAATTGCCACCGGAAAGAAAATACTTCAACTTCTCCTTTTTTACAAGGTCATACAAAAAAGCGAACAGAATGTTATCCTGCGGCACGGCAAGATCCGGCACGCCTGCCTTCATATAGGCAAGCGTGAGCGCATTGAACTGCTTTGGATCCGGCTTGATGGTGCGCAGCTCGATATGTGCTGCGCGGCAAAGCTTTTCTATATTGCTTTTGGAGATCTCGGTATCATAGCCGTCATCGATATGCACAGCAAGAATGCGCAAGCCCCATTTGTAGCCGAGATAAGCAAGATACGAGGAGTCAAGACCGCCGGAAATGCCCATCACACAGTCATATGCCTTGTCCTTGTTTTCCTCTTTGATGCGGGTAATCATTTCCGAAAGACGACGCTCGCCCTCCTCACCGGGGAAATAGGTGGTGGTATTGATCTCGCCCAAGGCGGCAGTGCAATAATTGCAATAGCCGTTCTCGTCAAAGAGAATGGCAGCATCGGTACTGTTATCCATCACACAACGTGTACATCGCTTGATCTCCATAATTAAAGCTCCTCGTATAGCCTCAGCAAATAATTTTTCTCTGTTTCCCAATTATAGGTCTGCTCGACGGCTGCTCTGCCGCGGCGACCCATTTCCTGCGCGCGCTCCCTGTCGTTAAGCAAGGACTGCACCGCTGCACGGATGGCATCATGATCATTGTAGGGCACGCAAATGCCCGCTCCTGTTTTCTCCGCGATCTGCTTCCAAAGCGGAAAATCAGAGCAGACGAAGGGCAGACCTGCCGCCATATACTCATACATTTTGATGGGTTGAGAATTGATATAATTCTGGGCAGGCTTTAAAATGCAAAAGCCGACCACGGCACTGCCGTAAAGCTGATTGACGCCCTCGCGGTCTATTTTGCCCAGATACGTTACGTTATCTCGCTCGCCAAGCTTTTCTTCGTCACAATCCCCTGCCAAAATCAACCTTGCGGGCATGCCGCGCATCGCTTCGATCATAATATTTTCGCCACGCAGATCGCTGATACCGCCCGCATAACAGGCAATCGGCTCTCTTTGCGTAAAATCTGCATTCTGAAAGCGAATGTCTGAAAGCATGGGATAATTATTTACCACAACTACCTTTTGGGCGCGACCGGCAAACTGCTCGGCAATATAAGGGGTTGCCACCACCACGGCAGACAAGCGCTTTGCCACGTGCGTTTCATAGCGGCGATAAAGATTGGATATCATACCGCGAAACGGCTTGGGGATCCACTCCTTATCCAGGATCTGACCCGGTACATCCTCATGGCTGTCAAAGATCACCTTTTTCCCCTTTCTTTGCAGCTTTTTGCCATATGGCAAAAGCTCGGGGTCGTGAAAGTGATACACGTCGCACTCCAGCTTTTTGGCTGTTTTATAGATCTTACGCGAGAAAAACAGCAAACGGGAAAAGCGTCCCTTGGGCGGCTCGCATCCAACAATTTGGACGCCGGAAAGCTCGCGGCTTTCTCCTCTTGCCACGATATAGACCTCGTGCCCTGCCTCGCGCAGCGCCTGACATTCCTTGAGATAGATGCGGTCATCGTTTGCCGCATGCGCACTGGTAAAGTGACAAACCTTCATAATTCAAACCTCAATTTTTATAGCCGAGCAAGCGCTTGATGCGCGGCTTTAATACGTCCATCAGCTCGCGCAGGAGCGATTGCTTACACACGCGATAATTGATCACCTGCTCGCCGCCGAACTGGGCAAAGAAATGCTCGATCCCCTCGATCATAGAGCCCTCAAAGTCAAAGGCCCCCGAAACGGTGGCGGCAAACTCGATCGCCTTGCAGAGCAGCAGGTTTTGCGAGCCGTCGTTTTTATATTGCGGATCCTGGCCGCTGAGCAGATAATAGCAAACGTTTTTGTCATACACAAAAAAGGATGCGCTGTGTGCGTTCCCCTCGGCATCGTAGGTCACCATCAAGCGCCCGCAGCCGGCATCCATTGCCGCCTGCATCACGCGGCGGGTGAGCGCCTCCTCGATCGGG
>JAZNNA010000056.1:0-4720 GCA_045580065.1 Eubacteriales bacterium | reverse complement strand
GCACACAGAACGACATGGCTCCGATCCGCCTTCCCCTTTACCCCCGAGGAATGCCGTGCCGTTGTGGCACAGATCAACGCCTTTGGCGACGAGTGCGAGCGCACGCTCGGAAGCCGCATCTTCTGCGCCTCTGACGAGTTTTATTTAAAGGGTGAGCTGCCATTGCCGGATGAGGAGTATTACGGGGATTACGAGCAGATCGAAAACGGCGTGGGCATGCTGCGCTCGCTGATGGCCGAATTTGGCCGCGAGCTGGAGTTTTTAGAGGATTACCTGCCAAACGGTATGAAAAAACCGCGTACGGTGTCGCTTGCCACCGGCAAGGCCGCCGCCCCCACGATGCGTGCGCTGGCGCAAAGCCTTATGAAGCGCGTAACTGGGCTTACGGTGCGCGTTTTTGAGCTTGAAAACCGCTTTTTTGGCCCCCTGATCACCGTTGCGGGGCTGTTGACGGGCAAGGACGTGTGCGAGCAGCTGCAGGGCTGCGCGCTTGGCGATGAGCTGCTGCTTTCCGGCACGATGCTGCGTGCCGAGGGGGATCTTTTCCTTTGCGGTATGACCCCGGACGAGCTTTCAAGATCCCTGCACGTCCCCTTGCGTTTTGTGAAAAATGAGGGTGCGGAGCTGCTGGCTGCCATGCTTGGCGTGTGCGCTCCGGACTATTCTGTGTGATGAAATGAGGTGTTGAATATGGCAAAGCCTATCGTGGCCATTGTGGGCCGCCCCAACGTGGGGAAAAGCACGCTTTTTAATAAACTGATCGGCGAGCGCCGTTCGATCGTAGAGGACGTTCCCGGCGTGACCCGCGACCGTATCTACGGCGAGTGCGAATGGAGCGGCAGAAAGCTGACGTTGATCGATACGGGCGGTATCGAGCCGCGCAGCGACGATATCATTCTCTCGCAAATGAAGTTCCAGGCCGAGGTGGCCGTGGAAAGCGCTGACGTCATTGTTTTTCTGTGCGATGTGCGCGCCGGGCTGACCGCCGCCGACCGTGAGGTAGCGCTGATGCTGAAAAAGAGCCACAAGCCTGTGATCCCCGCCATCAACAAGTGCGATCGTGTGGGTGCGCTGCCGATGGAATATTACGAGTTTTTTGAGCTTGGCTTTGACCGTGAGCCGATCGCCGTTTCCTCGGTGCATGGCTCGGGCACGGGCGATCTTCTCGATGCCGTGCTGGAGGCACTTCCTGCGCAGACCGAGGAGGAGGTGGAGGACGATTCCATCAAGGTCGCCGTGATCGGCAAGCCGAACGCGGGCAAATCCTCTATGATCAACCGCTTGGTTGGCAGTGATCGCCTGATCGTTTCCAACATTCCCGGCACCACGCGCGATGCGGTGGATACGCACGTGGAAAACCAGTACGGCAAGTTCACCTTTATCGACACGGCAGGCATCCGCCGCCAGTCTAAGGTGAATGATAAAATTGAAAAATACAGTGTTTTGCGCGCCCATATGGCCGTGGAGCGCGCCGACGTGTGCCTGATTATGGTGGACGCCAACGAGGGCGTGACCGAGCAGGACGAGCGCATTGCCGGCATTGCGCACGAGGCGGGCAAGGCGGCGATCATTCTGGTCAACAAGTGGGATACCATTGAAAAGGATAATACCACGACCAACACCTTTACCAAGGACGTTTACACCGCGCTTTCCTATATGCAATACGCTCCCGTGATCTTTGTTTCCGCCAAAACGGGGCAGCGTGTCACCAATATCTTCGAGCATATCTGTTACGTTTACAATCAAAGCAAGATGCGCATTTCCACCGGTATGCTCAACGACGTGCTGGGCGATGCCACCACCCGTGTGCAGCCCCCCAGCGACAAGGGCAGGCACCTTAAGGTCTACTATATGACGCAGATCAAGACCGCACCCCCCACCTTTGTGATCTTCTGCAACAACGCCGAGCTGTTCCACTTCTCCTATCAGCGGTATATCGAGAACTGCCTGCGCGATACCTTTGGCTTCCGCGGTACACCGATCAAGCTGATCGTGCGTGAGAAGGGAGAGGAGGTTCCCCATGCGTGATGCCGAGCGTATCATCGACAAAACCAAAATTTACGTAAAGGCGGGGGACGGCGGCAACGGTGCCGTTGCCTTCCACCGCGAAAAATATGTGGCAAAGGGTGGCCCCTCCGGCGGTGACGGCGGGCACGGCGGCAACATTGTGTTCCGCGTGGATCCCGGTGCCACCACGCTGCTGTTCTTCCGCGATCACCGCAAATTTGTTGCCAAAAACGGCGGCGACGGCTCGGGTGAAAAATTCCACGGTGCCACCGCCAAGGACGTTGAGATCTTGGTGCCCGCAGGCACCCTGATCCGCGATGCCGAAACCGGCAAGATCATCAAGGATATGTCGGATGATCAGCCCTTTATCTGCTGTCGCGGCGGACGCGGCGGCTTTGGCAACCGCCATTTCGCCACCGCCACAAGGCAGGTGCCTATGTTTGCAAAGCAGGGCACCAAGGGCGAGGAGCGCGAGCTTGTGCTGGAATTGAAGATGCTGGCTGACGTGGGGCTTATCGGTATGCCCAGCGTTGGCAAATCCTCTATTCTTTCCCGCATCAGCTCTGCACGCCCCAAGGTGGCTGCCTATCACTTCACCACGCTTTCCCCCAACCTCGGGGTGGTATCCACGGGTGGCGAGAGCGGCTTTGTTGCCGCCGATATCCCGGGACTTATTGAGGGTGCCGCCGACGGCGCAGGGCTTGGACACGCTTTCTTGCGCCACGTCGAGCGTTGCCGCTTGCTTTTGCACGTGGTGGATATCTCCGCCTCTGAGGGCAGAGATCCAAGGGAAGATATCCTCACCATCAACCGCGAGCTTGCGCGCTACAGCGAGCAGCTTGCCGCACGCCCGCAGATCATCGTGGCAAACAAGTGCGATGCCATTGACGAGGAGCTGGTGGATCTGGATGCCTTCCGCGCCTTTGTGGCTGAAAACGGCTGGGAGCTTTTGATGGTATCCGCCGCCACGGGCGAGAACATGAAGGAGCTGGTGCAGCACGTGGCGCACCGCCTGGCAGAGCTGCCGCCTCTCACGATCTTTGACACCGAGCTTGACGTTGAGGCCGAGGCTGAGGAAACAGCCATGGAAACCACCGTCCGCCGCGAGAACAACGATTTTTACGTGGAGGGCAAGTGGCTTTACGACCTGCTTGGCAGAACCAATCTGGATAGCTACGAATCACTTACCTACTTCCAGCGCTCGCTGATCAAGGGGGGCGTGATCAAGCTTTTGGAGGAAAAGGGCTGTACCGATGGCCATACCGTTCACATTTACGATTTTGAATTTGAATTTATTAAATAAGGAGCCACTATGAACATTTGGCATGATATGGACCCCAAGCAGATCACTTCCACAGACTTTTCTGTGCTGATCGAGATCTCCAAGGGCAGCCGCTGCAAATACGAGCTTGACAAGTACACCGGCCTTTTGCGTTTGGACCGCGTTCTGTACACCTCTACCCACTATCCCGCAAACTACGGCTTTATCCCGCGCACCTTTGCCGATGACGGCGACCCTCTGGACGTGCTTGTGCTTTGCAACGAGCCGATCCTGCCCATGACCTTGATCCGCGTATATCCCATCGGCGTGATGCGTATGCTGGACGACGGGCATATCGACGACAAGGTGATCGCCATTCCGTTTTCTGACCCTACGTATAACAACATTCGCTCGATCGACGAGCTGCCGCCCCACGTTTTTGATGAGATCATGCACTTTTTCAAGGTGTACAAGCAGCTGGAAAACAAGCAGACCGATATCAAGGAGCTGTATGACCGCGAGGAGGCGATCAAGATCGTTTCCAATGCAATTGACGACTACGTGATGAAGTTTTGTCGCTAAAAGGAGAACTTACCAATGAAAATTTTCTTTGAGGGTGCCGAGGCGCTGCACGAGGGCATCGCCCTGCTTGCAGAGGATCTTGGTATTGAGCTTGTAAACGAGGGCGCTGCGTTGAACGTGAGGGTACGTGAGGTGGCGAACGACACCCTGAGCGTTACTTTAAACGGCTCGGAGGCCGAGATTACATACGGTGGCGGCAAGGCGCGCTTTTTCCGCGGGCTTGCCACGCTGTGCGGCTGGGTGAAAAAGGGAGAAAGTGCCAAAACGGTATCAGAAAATCCGCTGTTTACCTTCAACGGCGCGATGCCGGACGTTTCGCGCAATGCTGTGCTGAACGTAAAGGCTGTTAAGCTGATGCTGCGCAAAATGGCGCTGATGGGCATGAATGCCTATATGCTGTATACCGAGGATACCTACGAGATCGAGGGACGCCCCTTTTTCGGCTATATGCGTGGGCGTTACACGAAAAACGAGCTGAAGGAGATCGATGCCTATGCCTTGAAGCTTGGTATCGAGCTGATCCCCTGCATCCAGACGTTGGGTCACCTTGCTACGCACTTGCGTTGGAAAGCGGCGGATGCCTATCGAGATACCGCCAATGTGATGCTGGTAGGCGCCGAAGAAACCTACGCGTTGATCGACGATATGCTGAAAACTGCCTTGGAGTGCTTTACCACTCGCCGTATCCACCTGGGATTGGATGAGACCAAGGACATCGGTCTTGGCGCTTATCTTTCCAAAAACGGGTACCGTGAGGGCCATTTGATCTATCTGGAGCATCTGAATAAGGTTACGGAGATGGCGCTCGGCTACGGCCTTGAGCCTATGATGTGGAGCGATATGTTCTTCCGCTTTGCCGGTAAGAATATC
>JAZNNA010000055.1:0-4907 GCA_045580065.1 Eubacteriales bacterium | reverse complement strand
CATAATGCTCTCCTTTTTTGAAGGGTTGCTCCTATTGTAGCAAGAACCGCGGCGTTTGTCAATCCAAAGAAGAAATTTTGCTGCACCCCCGCCGGGGGCTTTTTGAGGTGCCGCGCGGCATGGGGCAAATGTTGGCATTCCCCTTGAGGGGTACGTCCTCGCTTACGCGAGCACCGAAGCAGGCGAAGCCTGACGAATGAGGTGTTTGTTGCAGAAGATTACTTTCCATACGTATCCACCTCATCGCCCGCTTGGCGGGAGCCCCCGCACCTTGCCGCAGGCAAGTGACGTCCTCACACGCCGCTCATGGGTGAGGAAAGGAAGCCTTAGGTTTGTGCAAACAAGGTGCGCCGTCGCAATATGCTTGCTGCCTCAGCTGAAGATCTCCGTGCGTGCGCTTGCTTAAATGCCGGGCACTCTGATCGGTATCATGGGCTTGATGTGCTGCAGAAAGGTTTTGTTCAGCAAATTTCGCAGTACCTCTAACGTTTCGGGCTTTCCATCATAGGAGATGCCGTTTATAACGATCCGGCACCCATAATCGTCAAAGACGATCCCAACCTCCGTCACCTCACCGTTGGTATCGGTGAAACGGTATCCTCCGGGAGAGGTTCCACCGTCTATGAGGTGATGCAAGGGGTCGAGCTTGCTTTCGCCATACGCAACAACTTGGCGCAATTCATCCTGGATCAGGGCAAGCTCTTCTTTTGTAAAGGTGTATTGATACGAGGGGGGATAATACTGTACCGCTTCGCTGAGCTCGATATCCTCAAAGGGGTGCCAGGCGCTTGCGAGCCAAGCGAGATGGCGCACAAGAATTGCCAGTAAGATCAAAAGTATCACACCGGCAAGGATAGCAACCGGCAGGTGCTTTTTTATTTGTGCCAGGATCTTCATAGCCGTTCACCCCCTTGATTGCATTTTATCATAGATTTGAGAATGTGTCAATATTTTTACTGTTCAAGTTTTTGCGTGGAGTAGGTGAATTTCTTTTTTGCGGATGCAAAAAAGAAAGAGGGAGAGGAGCTCTTTTTTCAAAAAGGGCTCCTCTCCCTCTTTTCTATTATATGCTCATGCTTTCTCGTCAAAAGCCTTGCGCGTGCGCCATTTTTCGTAAAAGAGAGGCAGCAAAATGCCCAGCAGAATGATGCCAAGCCCCAGGATCGAATAAAGGGAAATGTCTTCCTTCAAAAAGATCGCCGTCCATACAAGAGATAGGATCGGCGTGAGGTACGCCAGATTGGAGATCCTGGCGGTGTCCTTAGAGGAAAGCGCCAGTACCCACATCATATTTGCCAGCCCCATGGTCGCCATGCCGTTCCACGCCAGCCCCAACACCTGCACGCCCTCCAAGTGCGGAAGGCTGTCGGTTGCCAGAAGCACCGCGCCCGTGATCACAAAGGTGGTGAAATAAGAAAGCATCAGCGAAAGGCTTTTGTCGTAGCCCGCCTTGCGGCTGAGTCCCGTGAACGCACCGTAGGAGATCGCGCCCAGCACGCAGCAAAGCGCGCCCAGCAGCGTGTTGATATCAAACGCAACCAGATCCTTGCCGATCACCACGATCACGCCGGCAAAGGAGAGCAGAATGCCCACAAGCTTGACGGGCGTGATGCGTTCCTTCAGCAGGATGCAGGCAAAGATCACCGACATAATGGGCCAGAGATAATTGACCACAAATGCCTGCGAGGCAGGCATTTTTGAGGTACCCGTGTAGTAAAAAACGTAATACAGCAGCGTGGCGGGCAAACACGCGCCCAGCGTTTTGAAATAATCCCTTAAGCGGTAGCCCTTCAATGCGGAGAGGCGTTTGGTTGCCACGTTGTAGATCAGCAATGCCAGTCCCGCAAAAAACGAGCTGACAAACAGCACCTGCCAGCTATTCAGCGAGGTAAGCATCAGCTTGGTGATGGTAGCGACCGTGGACCAGCAAAGAATGGATACGGCGGCGCTCAGATAATATTTTTTCATAGTACACTCCGTTTTTTCAAGCAGGGGAACGCAAAGCGTTGCGACGGGGGATACCTTACAAAGGCATCCCCCGTGTGGCTTATTTAGTTAAAATAACCCTCGCGGTAAAGCAGCTCTGCGATCAGCACAGCGCCGCCTGCGGCACCGCGCAGCGTGTTGTGGGAAAGGCCCACAAACTTCCAATCGTATACGCTGTCCTCGCGCAGTCTGCCAACGGTCACGCCCATGCCGCCGTAAATGTCGCGGTCAAGGTTGACCTGGGGACGGTTGTCCTCCTCCATATAGGTGATAAACTGCTCGGGTGCGTGGGGGAGCTGCAGCGCCTGAGGCTTGCCGGCAAACTCCTTCCAGGCCTTCAGGATCTGCTCCTTGGTGGGCTTTTTGCGGAACTTTACAAACACGGCGGCGGTGTGGCCGTCGGTCACGGGCACGCGGATGCACTGGGTGGTGATGGTGATGCCGGTGGCCTTTACGATCTCACCGTTTTCTACCTTACCCCAAATGCGCAGGGGCTCCTGCTCGCTCTTTTCCTCCTCGCCACCGATAAAGGGGATGACGTTGTCGATCATCTCGGGCCACTCGTTAAAGGTCTTGCCCGCACCGGAGATCGCCTGATAGGTGGTAGCCACCACCTCGTAGGGCTCGTATTCAAGAAGGGCGCTGAGCATGGGAACGTAGGACTGGATCGAGCAGTTGGGCTTTACGGCGATAAAGCCGCGCTTGGTGCCAAGGCGGGCTCTCTGAGCCTCGATCACGGCAAGGTGACCGTCGTTGATCTCCGGGATCACCATGGGCACGTCGGGGGTCCAGCGGTGTGCGGAGTTGTTGGATACCACGGGGATCTCAGCCTTTGCATAGGCCTCCTCCAGCGCGCGGATGTCCTCTTTTTTCATATCAACGGCGCAGAATACCATCTGGCAGAGCGCCTTCATTGCAGGGATATCGGCAGCGTCGATCACCACCATATCGGCAAAGGCCTCGGGCATCGGGGTCTTCAGCTTCCAGCGGGAGCCGACAGCCTCGCGGTAGGTCTTGCCTGCGGAGCGGGCAGAGGCGGCAAGCGCCACGACCTCAAAATAGGGGTGGTTATCAAGCAGCGTTAAAAAGCGCTGGCCAACCATACCGGTTGCACCGATCACGCCAACCTTACATTTGTTCATATCAATATCCTCCAATGTGACTTTCTATAATGGAAAAATTATAGCATATATAAATTAAAAAATCAATAGTTTTTTTGCGGGAATTTTTCAAAAATTCTCCTTTTGGGCGCAAACAAGGCGATAAAGCTCGTTTTTTTGCATCCCGCGGTCCTTTGCGGCTGCCTTGATGGCATCCATGCGCTTTTGCCCTGCCTTTTCATAATATGCCACGTGCTCCTCGGGCGAAAGCAGACAGAGTGCTGCCGCAGGCGAGGCGGCCTTTGCGGCCTCGCCGTCGCCGCCCTCCAGCACCAGCACGTACTCGCCTCTCGGCTCGTTCTCGGTGTAATACGCCACCGCCTCGCCAAGCGTCATGCGCAGGATCTCCTCGTTGCGCTTGGTCAGCTCACGGCAAAGGGCAATGCGGCGCGTGTCGCCAAGCTCGCGTGCAAGATCCTCCAGCGTGGCGCGCAGCTTATGCGGCGCCTCGTGCAGCAGCGTGGTGCGGGTCTCGGCGGCAAGGGCGGCAAGGCGCTCGCGGCGCTCCTTTTTTTCAAGCGGCAAAAAGCCCTCAAAGCAAAAGCGACGGGTGGAAAGGCCGGAAAGCGTAAGGGCGGTGATCCCCGCACAGCAGCCGGGAATGGCGCTTACGGGCACGCCGCGCTCGGCGCACAGCGCCACCAGATCCTCGCCGGGGTCGCTGATCGCGGGGGTGCCGGCATCGCTGATCAGGGCGCAGCTCTCGCCTGCCTGCAGCCTTGTAACGATATCCTCGCCGCGCTCGCGCTTGTTATGCTCGTGATATGAGATCAGGGGGCGGGAAATGCCAAAGTGCGTGAGCAGGCGCAGGGAATTGCGCGTATCCTCGGCAGCGATGAAGTCCACCTCAGAAAGCACCTTCAGCGCGCGCTCGGAAAGGTCGGCAAGGTTGCCGATCGGGGTGGATACCAGATAGAGCATCCCACCAAGCACGCGGTTTTTTTCTTCACGTTCCGTATGGCTCATAAAAACTCCTTTCTGCCCACACGCATATACTGAAAGCAGTATCAAGGAAAGGGCAGGGTAAGATCGTGGCTATCAAAATTTACGTGGATCAGGGGCACAACCCCGTCAATCCCAATGCGGGGGCAGAGGGGCAGGGCCTGCGCGAGCAAAATATCGTATACCGCATCGGGCAGGAGCTGGCAGCACTGCTGCGCGCCGATGCCCGCTTTGAGGTGCGGCTCTCACGCCCCACGCCGGAAACGCAGCTTGGCAGCTCAAACGCCTCCAGCCTTGCGGCGCGCGTCAACGATGCCAACAGCTGGGGCGCGGATTCCTTTCTCAGCCTGCACACCTACGCCTCCGAGCTTCCCGCCGCCCCGGGGAGCGAGGCGTTTACCTTTGCGCGCGGCGGTGCGGGCTTTGCGCTGGGAGAGGATATCCTTGCCGCCCTTGCGCGGGAGACGGGGCTGCCTAACAGGGGAATGTTTACCCGCCCCTCGCTTTACGTGCTGAAGCGCACGCAAATGCCTGCGGTGCTGGTGGAGCTGGGGTTTATCACAAATGCGCGTGACGCGGCATTGATGAACGGCCAGCCGCAGCTTTTTGCCCGCGGCGTGTATGAGGGGATCGTGGAGTATACGGGGGGATAAAGGCGAGGAGTGGCGGGGGAGCCCTTTTGACAAAAGGGCTCCCCCACCCCCTTCCAAAACCCTTTGATAGGGTATAGGTTGGGTGCGAGCGGCGCGCACCGTAGGTTGGCATATGCAAGCCTTCCCCTTGAGGGGTATATCCTCGCCAAAGGTGAGCAACCAAGCC
>JAZNNA010000054.1:0-8600 GCA_045580065.1 Eubacteriales bacterium | reverse complement strand
GCGTTCAGCCCCGGGGCTGAACGCGGCTTGTGCATGGCCTGCAAGCTTTCCGCCGGAGCGGTGTTGCCGCGCAACTCTGTGCTTATTCGGCAACGATCAGTCCATAGCCGCCGTCCTTGCGGCGGTAGACCACACAGGGCTCCTCGGTCCTGTCGTCGCGGAACATATAAAACTGATGTCCCAGCAGCTCCATTTGCAAAATGGCCTCCTCAGCCGACATGGGTTTTACGGCAAAGGTCTTTACGCGGATGTCAAATTCTTCCTCTTCTTCAATGTCCTCTTCGGGGGCATAGCCGTCAAAGGCACCCTCGCGCAGCTTTTTTTCCAGCTTGGTCTTGTTTTTGCGGATCTGGCGCTCAAGCGAGTCGATCGCCTGGTCGATCGCAGTCTGGAAGGTGTCGGCGCCCTCCTCAGAACGATAGATGGTGGCATTATAGCGGATCGTGATCTCGATATATTGCAGATCATGGCGGCAGCTGTAAACAACAACCGCCTCTGCATCATCGCCGAAGAAGCGATCGAATTTGGCAAGCTTTTTTTCGGTCAGCTCTTTGAGAGAGGGGCGCACGGTCATCTGTTTTCCGCTAACTGTAATCTTCATACAAGGTTCCGCCTTTCTGTATCCGCTTGGGTGGATTTGCTGTCCCAGCGGGTTACACTCTCATTATACCATATCTTTTGTGAAAAATAAATAGGTTTTTGAAAAAAAGATGGAAAAATATGTGAAAAATTTCAAAAATCTGCGTGATAGTCAGATCGTCAGCTCCTGTGCCCACTTTATGGAAAGCTCTACCCAGCATTGGTTGTGGGGAATGATGTTTTTGTCAAACATACCGGATGCCGTCTGCTCGTTGCAAAGGGCAAGCCCGTGACGCCCCTCGGGGAAGATGTGCAGCTCGCAGGGGACCTTTGCCTCGGCGTAAGCGCTTGCCAGCATCAGCGAATTCTGCACCGGCACCGCCTGGTCGGCAAAGGTGTGCCAGATAAAGGCAGGCGGGGTGGTTTCGTTCACGTGCTTTTCCAGCGAGAAGGGGGCGCCCTCCTCTGCGGTATAATTGCATTCTGCCTCAAGGGGCTTGCCGCACAAACGCTGCGAGGTGTGCAGATGCGTAAAGGGGCCGGTGGTGATCACGGGGTAGGCAAGGATCATGCCCGTGGGGCGTGCGATCGAGGTGTCCTCGCAGCCAAGGACAGTCTTGACGGCATCGTGATCCCACAAAACGCCGATAGAGGCGGCGCAATGTCCGCCTGCGGAAAAGCCGCAGGTAAATACGTAATTCGGGTCTACGTTATAGCGTTCTGCATGCTCACGCACGTATTTCACGGCAAGGGCGGCCTCCTTTAAGGGGCGGTAGTTAGCGGCGTTTTCCTTGATGGAATAGCGCAGCACAAAGGTGGCAAAGCCCGCAGCAAGATATTGCATGGCGATCGGCTCGTTTTCGCGGTCGGAAAGGGCAGAGTAGCCGCCGCCGGGGAACACGATCACGGCGCGGCGGGGCGTTTGCTTTAATTCCGTGGTGTTGGAAATACAAATGGCGGTGAGTGTAGCATCATCATAAGGGCTGAGCGCAATGGTTTCTAAGATCATAACAAGGCTCCTTTTTCTTTGATGCTATCATTGTAGCATATTTTTTTATATTTTACAAGTTTTTTTTAGCTTTCCCTTGACATTTCCCGCAATTTTGCATATAATAAAGGCATCGAAGAGTAAGAGCTTCGGCGTCAAGTGCCGACGGGACGGGGAGATGCCGGTCGGAGGAAGGTGCCACGTATGTGGCTACCGCGGTCGTTGCTCTGCATCCCGCTTCACCGAAAAGGGCAATACGCCTCCTTTTTTCGATGAAATTCGGGAAAGGGAGGTTTTTATTTATGAGCGAAGAAAACAAACCGCTGCAAGCACCCGAGGGCGAAAAAAAGTGTCGCGCGCCCTATACCGTTGCCGTGTTCGGCAACCCGCGCGCGCTCTGCCTTGCCGCCCTGCTTTCTGCCATGAGCCTGATCCTGGGCAAATTTCTGCAGATCCCCACTCCGTTTTCCGAGCTGGTGCGCATCAGCTTTGAAAATCTACCCGTGATCCTCGCGGGCATCGTGCTGGGGCCCTTGGCGGGTGCCATGACGGGTGCTGTTGCCGATCTTGTGGGCTGCCTTGCCTACGGATACAGCATCAACCCGCTGATCACCCTGGGCGCCGCCGCCGTGGGGCTTGTGTCCGGCTCGGCCTCGCTGCTTTTGCGCAAGTCGCCCTTGCTTTTGCGTATCTCGGTTTCTGCCTTGCTTGCGCATCTTGTCGGCTCTGTGCTGATCAAGACCGCGGGGCTTGCCGCGTGGTACCTTGCCTCTTACGAGATCGGCTATGCCGAGCTTGTGCTGTGGCGCTTGCTCAATTACGCGATCATCGCCGTTCTGGAGATCACTCTGCTCTATATTCTGCTGCGCCATCGCGGTGTTGCGCGCCAGCTGGAAAGGATGTGTAAAAAATGACCTATACCGAAGCGCTTGACTATATCCATTCCGTGTGCTGGAAGGGGAGCAGACCCGGTCTTTCCCGCATCACCGAGCTGCTGGAGCGCCTGGGAAATCCCCAGGATTCTCTCAAGTTCATCCATATCGCGGGTACCAACGGCAAGGGGTCGAATTCCGCCATGCTGGAAAGCGTTTTGCGCGCCGCCGGCTACCGCACGGGGCTTTTCGTTTCACCGTACATCAAGCATTTTAACGAGCGGATCTGTCTTTGCGGCAAGCCGATCTCCAACAGCGACCTTGCCGCCGTCACCGCCACCGTGCGCCCACACGCCGATGCCATGCAGGATGCTCCCACCGAGTTTGAGCTGATCACCGCTATCGGCCTTGTGTATTTCCTGCAGCAAAAATGCGACGTCGTGGTGCTGGAAACGGGTATGGGCGGCAGACTTGACTCCACCAATATCATCCGCGATCCGCTTGCCTGCGTGATCACCGGCATCGCCATGGATCACACCGCCTTTCTTGGCGACACCTATGAAAAGATCGCCGCCGAAAAGGCAGGCATCATCAAGCCCGGCGCTCCCGTCGTTTGGGGCGGGCACAACGCCGCCGCCCGTGCCGTGATCGAAAATAAGGCAAGGGAAACAGGCGTTACCTGCTACAGTGCTGAAGATACCCCCCTTACGGTACGGGAAATGACGCTTGACGGCACCGTGGTAGACTTTGGAGAGTACCAAGGCATCCGCATCCCGCTGCTGGGTAGCTATCAGCCGCAAAACCTTGCCACCGTTCTCACCACCCTTACCGTGCTGCGCGATGGGGGAATGCAGATCCCGGAGCAGGCGATCCGCGAGGGGCTTGCCACCGTGCGCTGGCGCGGCCGCTTTGAAAAGCTGTGCGACAAGCCCTTGATCTTTTCCGACGGTGCGCACAATCCGGAAGGGATCGCCGCCGCAGCCGAGGGCATCAAGCATTATTTTGCGGGGCAGCGCGTGGCGCTGCTTTCCGGCGTGATGGCGGATAAGGATTACACCGATATGGTAAACACCCTTGCCCCCGTTACCTGTCGCGCCTTTACGCTTACCCCCGATAACCCTCGCTCGCTTGCCGCTGCCGATTATGCCGCGGTGTTTGAGGGGGCGGGCATTCCCGCAACCCCTGCCGATAGCGTGGAGGAGGCCGTGCGTGCGGCCGTAAAGTATGCCACCGAAACGGGCACGCCTCTGTTTTCGCTCGGTTCGCTGTACATGTATGCCGAGGTGACCGCAGTGCTTGAAAAAATGGGGCTGATCTCCGTGCAAACCCCTTGACACGGGTAGGGAATTGTGCTAAAATAGCAAATAGCGATTTTTCGCGGTGAGTTCGTAACCATCCTCACCTAAAACAAAACTAAGGAGAAAATCAAATGAGACCCCGCAACCAAAAAACCCTGTTCCTCGCCCGCGCCGCCATGATCGCGGCACTCTACGTTGTTCTTACCTATTTTTCCGCAGCCCTCGGGCTTTCCGGCCAGAATGCAGTCCAGCTTCGCCTTTCCGAGGCGCTTTGCATCCTGCCGTATTTCACCTCGGCCGCCATTCCGGGGGTAACGGTGGGCTGTCTGCTTGCCAATATACTTACCGGCGCACACGTGCTGGATATTCTCTTTGGCACGTTGGCAACACTTCTTGGTGCCATTGGCACAAGGCTGCTCAAAAAATGGCGTTTTCTCGCCCCGTTGCCGCCCATTCTTTCCAATACGCTGATCGTCCCCTTCGTGCTGCGCTACGCGTATTTTACCACCGACGTCAGCCTGCCGTATCTTTTTGCCACCGTGGCACTTGGCGAGCTGCTTTCGGTCGGCTTTGTGGGTATGATCCTGCTTTTTTCCTTGCAAAAACACAAAAACCGCCTGTTCGATTGATGCGTGTCATCCTTGGCACGAAAAAGCCGCAGGCGGCTTTTTTTAAAAAGTTACGAAAAAGTTTCGTAACCCAACCCGTTGCATCTCTCACCCCCGCGTGCTAAAATATAAGCAACCAATAAAAGGAGGTCATTTTTATGGCTAAAACGGCATTTGTCGGCTTTGGAGAGGTCAACACTCCCATCGACATCATCTTAAAAAAATGTAAGCAGGCAGAAAGCGACCTGCAAGCAGCAGGTCTGGAGCTTGTCAGCGTTTATCCCGTTACCGACGATTATGAAGAAAAGGATATCAAAAAGGCACTTGCCGCCCTGGAGGGGCAGGAGTTTGACGCGCTGGTCGTTTGCATCGCGGGCTGGATCCCCACGCACGCCGTTGTCAAGATCACCGAGCATTTCCGCCATAAGCCCATGGTGCTGTGGGGGCTTTGCGGCTGGATCGAGAGCGACGGCCGCCTTGTGACTACCGCCGATCAGGCAGGCACCACCGCCATCCGCAAGACCTTTTACGACCTTGGCTATACCTTCAAATACGTTTACGATATCATCGGCAAGCCCTCGGGCGCTGCACGCGTTGCACGCTATTGCCGTGCCGCCGCAGCCGCTGCACGCCTGCGCCACGCCCGCGTCGGTATGGCGGGCTACCGCGATATGAACCTGTACGGCACGCAGGCAGACGGCCCCTCACTCAAGCGCGTGGTCGGTCCCGAGATCGAAACCTTTGAGATGCTGGAGCTGCAGCAGCGCTATGAAAAGATCACCGCAGCCGAAAAGGACGAGGTCATCAATACCTGTATGTCCAAATGGAAGTTCTTAAAGCCCGCCAAGCGCGAGAGCATGGAGATGGCAGCAGGGTATTACCTTGCCGCAAGAAGCATCATTGAGGAGCGCGGCTACGAGGCGATCTCCCTGAAGGATGTAGACGGTATGAAAAAGCTCTGCGGCTTTCCCCCCGCCCCCATTTTTATGCTGCTTGGCGACGAGATGGGCGTTGCCACCGTGCCGGAAAACGATTGCCTTGGCAACGTGACCCAGCTGATGGTAAAATACCTTGTCGGCGGTGCCGCACATTACCTTGAGTTTTACGAATTTTTTGAAAACAGCGTGTTGGCAGGCGTGCCCGATTACGTGCCCGCTGCCGTTGTGGAGGGTGACGTTACCGTAATGCCCGCTGCCTTTGGCGAGCTGAGCGAGGGTATCCTCAACGTCAGCCGCGTCAAGACCGGTGAGCTGACGATGTGTCGCCTCACCTGTGTGGACGGCGCCTATTACATGCATATGGTCAAGGGCAACGGCAAAACGCCCCCCAAATGGGAGGAGGCAGGCTGGACGCAGCCGGCACCCCAGCTGCCCGGTCTTGAGATCGAGCTGGACGACGTGCCCGCCTTTGCCGAAAACGTGATGTGCCAGCACTACGTTATTTCCTACGGCGATAACCGCGAGATCATCACCGATCTTTGCGATATCCTCGGTATTGAGATCATCGAATAAGGAGAAATGCCATGAATAAGATCATGATCGGCTGGAGCGAGCAGAGCATCGTTCCCGAAGGGCGCAAGGTCAGCCTTGTCGGCCAGTTTTACGAAAGAATTTCCGACGTGGTGGAAACCCCCATCACGGTCACCGCGCTTGCCATCTCCTGCGGCGAGGAAGCAGCTATCTTTTGCTCCTGCGACCTTGTTTCCGTCCCCAGTCGCCTGATAAAGCGCGCAAGAGAGATCCTGCTTGCAAAGGACCCTGCCTTCCCCGTGGAAAAGGTGATCGTCAGCGCGATCCACACCCACACCTCCATGGGCTTTGCCAATCGCAGCGACGGCGTGGGAGGCAGCTCGCTTTCTGTTTTGCAAAGCATGATGCCCAATGCCAAGTACGAAAAGCTTGTCAGCTACCAGGGCGATGATCTTTTGGACGGCGAGGAGGCCTTTGAATTCCTTGCCGTGCGCATCGCCGCTGCAGCAAAAGAAGCTTATGATAACCGTGCCGAGGGGTTGTATGCCGCAGGCTTTGGCCGTGCTGCTGTTGGCATGTGCCGCCGCGTTTGCTATAACGACGGCTCTGCCAAGATGTGGGGCGACGTGGACAAGGCCACCTTTACCGAGCTGGAGGGAGGGAACGACAGCGGCATCGAGATGCTGTTTACCTACACCCCCGATAAAAAGCTGACGGGCGCTGTGGTCAACGTGGCTTGCCCCGCACAGGTGCTGGAGCATCGCAGCTTTATCTCCTCTGACTATATGGGCAAGCTCAAGGGGCTTTTGCGCGAAAAATACGGTAAGGATATCAACCTGCTCGGCATCGTTTCTCCCGCAGGCGACCAGTGCCCCCGCGACCTGATCCGCTGGGTAGAGCCGGAAACTCCCATCAACGACCCGAATATCGAGCGTATCGACCCCAAGACCCGCAACGCAGACCCCTCTATGTTTGATATCAAGGGCTGCGAGCGCGCCGCACGCCGCATCGCAAACGAGGTCTTTTATGCCATCGACGAGGTAGAGGAGTACGTAAGCGAGAGCGTGCTGAAGCACGAGAGCGAGCTTTTCCACCTCCCCTTGCGTCGCGTGACCCCCGCAGAATATCAGGCTGCGCAAAAGGCGATCACCGATTTTGCCAAGGAGATCGGCGACGGTGTGATCAACTTTAACGATAATGCCCGTATGCACGTGTATGCCGGCACCGTGGCGCGCTATCAGGTGCAGGAAACGGTGGATATGATCCCCGTTGAGCTGCACTTCCTGCGCCTTGGCGATCTCGCCTTTGCCACCAACCCCTTCGAGCTGTTTTTGAATTACGGCAACCAGATCCGCGCCAGAAGCCGCGCAGCGCAGACCTTTCTTGTGCAGCTTTGCTGTGGTACCTTCGGCTATCTGCCCACCAAAAAGGCAGAGGAGGGCTCGCACTATTCCGCCTACGTTTCCAGCGGCTACGTGGGGCACGAGGGCGGCGATCTGCTGGTGCGCGAAACGCTGACTAAGATCAACGCGATGTTCGACTGAATTTTTCAAGTGGGGGACGTATGAACGTAAAAGCATTGGCAAAGCTGGCGGGCGTATCGCCCTCCACCGTATCCAAGGCATTTTCCGGCAGCAAGGAGATCAGCGAGGCGACCAGAGAGCGCGTTTTCGCTATTGCACGCGAGCAGGGATGCTTTGACCGCTACAACAAAAACAAGTTCCAAAAAAAGGTGATCGCCGTTATCATTCCGGAAACGGACAGCGATTATTACAACAGCTTTCTCTCGCATATCAAGGCCGGGCTTGACGGCCGCACCGCGCTGATGTCTGTGTCCGTCAACGGCTTTTCCGCCGAGAGGACGCAGGAGCTGTATACTTACTATACTGCGTATTGTCACGTGGACGGTGTGTTGCTTGTTGACTGCTTTGCAGAGCTTGAAGATACCTCGCTTGTGCCCACCGTGGCGGTTGGCACCTTCAATCGCTCCGCTAACGTTACGCGCGTGAACGTCGCGCTGCAAAAGGGGATCGACCAGGCGTTTGCCTACCTCAAGGAAAACGGACACGTAGAGGTGGGATACGCCGGCGAAACGCTGACCTCCGGCAAGCTGGAAATGTGCAAAAGTGCCATGCGCCGCATCGGGCTGCCCGTGCGCGAGCAATGGATCCGCGTCAGTGACCGCCGCTTTGAGGAGGCGGGGGTAGATGCCGTAGAATCGCTGCTTGCACAAAAAAAGGGAATGCCTACCGCCATCGTGGCGGCGTACGATTATATCGCGCTTGGCGTGATGCGCGCGCTGCGCGCCAACGGCTATCGTGTGCCGCAGGATGTTTCCGTGATCGGCATGGACGACATTCACGTATCAGCCTACCCCGAAAACTCGCTTTCCACCGTGCATTCCGACCTGAAGCAGGCCTGCGGCAGGGCGGTGGAGATCCTTTTTAAAAAGATGGAAAACAAGCACTTTGCCCCCCGCGAGCAGATTTTGATCGACTCGCAATTCCTTGCGCGCAGCTCCTGCGGCAAGGCGAGGAAATAGGCTTGCCGGTTTGCTAAAAAAACGCCCGTGGCAATTGCCACGGGCATTTTTTATACTTTTATTTGCCGGCCTGCATTTCTGCAACGGATTCCAGCACGGCATCTGCCATGTAGGCAAGCTGCTCGTCGGAAAGGCCGTAAAGGGGCAGGTGAGTGAATCTCTTATAGAAGACCTCCTCGCAGTTGGGGCAGGTCTTGGCGATCTCATCGGAGTCATAGCCCATGTCCTGCACGATCTTAAAGCG
>JAZNNA010000053.1:0-4510 GCA_045580065.1 Eubacteriales bacterium | reverse complement strand
AACGCGCTTGCAGCCCCCGGAGTGCTTGGTATCAATGCCGGCGCGGGCTTTTGCGTGATCCTTTTGCTGACCGTGGCCCCTGCCGCCTTTTTTCTCACCCCGTTTGCCGCCTTTTTTGGTGCGCTGCTTTCTGCACTCGTTATTTTGTGTGCGGCAAGCCGCGTGGGGCTTGGCAAAACCGCCGTGGTGCTTTGCGGCGTAGCACTTTCCGCACTGTTTTCGGCGGGTATTTCCTTTTTCTCTGTGCTGGACAGCGACGTGCTTGCCTCATATACCGACTTTTCGATCGGGGGGCTTCGCGGCATTTCGCTTTCCGACCTTGTGCTTGCCGCGCCCGTGATCCTTTTTTGTATCGTAGGGGCGTTGCTGCTTGCACGAGATCTGCATCTGCTCTCACTTGGCGATACGCTTGCGGCATCGCTTGGCGTTCCGGTCAAGCGCGTGCGCCTTTTTGCCCTGCTGCTTGCCTGCGCCAGCGCAGCGGCAGCGGTATCCTTTGCGGGGCTGCTTGGCTTTATCGGGCTTGTGGTGCCGCATATCGCACGCAAGCTTTGCCGCGCAGACACAAAAAGCGAGCTGCTGCTCTCCCCCTTGCTTGGCGGCATTTTGCTGACCCTTGCCGACCTTGTGGGGCGCGTGCTGCTTTCCCCCACCGAGATCCCCGTCGGTATCTTTACGGCGCTGCTTGGTGTCCCCTTCTTTCTTTATCTTTTGTTCAGGGGGAAACGCCATGCTTGATATCAAAAATCTAACAGTACGCTACGGGGGAAATCCCCCCATTTTAAACGGGATCAGCCTTACGCTCCCCAAGGGCATTACGGTACTGATCGGGCAGAACGGGGCGGGAAAAAGCACGCTTTTGCGTGCCATTCTCGGCGAAGTGTCCTACACGGGCAGCATTTTTGCAAGCGGCAAGGACCTCTCGCAAACGCCCCCCCGTGAGCGCGCAAGACTCCTCTCTCTGCTCCCCCAGCAGCTCCCTGCACCGGCGCTGAGCAGTGCCGAGGTGATCTCGCTTGGGTTTGCGCCGTACGTCACGCGCCTTGGCGATAGAGAGCGGCAAACGGTACGGGATATCCTGCAGCGACTTGGCATCACGCAGCTTGCCGAACGCCCCGTCAGCACGCTTTCGGGCGGCGAGCGGCAAAAGGTGTTTTTGGGTATGCTTCTGGCACAAGACACACCGATCCTTTTGCTGGACGAGCCCACCACCCATATGGACGCCACCGCCGTGCGTGAGCTGCGCGAGATCCTTTTGGCAGAGGCGGCACGCGGCAAGCAGATCCTTTTGGTGATGCACGACCTTGGCGAGGCACTCTCGCTTGCCGATCACGTTTTGCTGCTTGAAAATGCGCGCATCGCCTTTGACGGCACGCCGCAGGCGTGTATCGAGCAAAAGGTGCCGGAAAAGCACTTTGGGCTTTCGCATTACACGGCACACGCAGAAAACGGCGAGGTCTTACACTTTTACAAGGCGTAGTCTACAGAAAAAGGCAGAGGATCCTTCCTCTGCCTTTTTTGTTATTCCTCGTAAGCGCCGTAGGATTGCAGCATAAAGCGCCCGATCTCATAAAGGGCGGTGTTCATTGCCTTCCAAACGCCAAGCGGGGGCTGCTCTAAGGTGCGCACCACCTCGCCGTTGTAGACGAAATCCGGACGGCGCGAGGCGCGCGCGGGGGTGATACATTCAAAGTTGAACGTTCCCGTATAGCCGATGTCGCAAAGCCCCTGCAGCACAGCATCCCAGTTGACCGAGCAGCGCAGCGAGGCATAGGGCGTGGTGTGCATATCAATACGCTTGCTCTTGTTAGGGTCCGGGAAAAAGCCGATATTGTCGTGCGCGTGGATCGCCTTCAGCTTATCGCCAAGTGCCAGGATCGAATCGTAGGGCGAGCCGCCCACGTGCAGATACTCAAAGTGGTTGGCGTGGCCGATATCCCAGCAAGCGCCCACAAGCGGATGGTCAATGGCATCCACCATTTCGCGCAGATCCGCGCCCGACCACAAAAAGTAGGGATCCATATAGTGCCCGATGTTTTCCACCAACAAGAAAACGCCGGTCTCCTCTACGTAAGGGATGAGAGCCTTGAAGTAGCTTATATTACGCTCAAAAAACTCGTCGCGGGTGTTCCCCGGCTGTGAGCCTGGATGCACCACCATATACGGGATCTGCATCTGCTTACAAAAGCGCAGCCCGCGTGCGAGATACTCCTCGGTGGCAACGCCGTTTGGCAGGGGCAAAAAGGGGTTAAAGCCGGGGCCGTGTGCCTGTGTGGCGGTGATGCCGCAGTCGTCGAAGATGCGCTTCCACTTATCCGCCTCGGCGCAAAGATCCCCTTCCAATTTCCGGGTGCCAACGCCAAAATCAATGCAGGAAAAGCCGCTTTGTCGAAAGGCGGAAAACACCTCGCGCGCATCTGCCCCTGCCGTTAAATACTGTGAGATAGAATCCGAAGCCAGAGAAAGCCTCATAGCCTTATCCTCCTTTGAAAGCAAAACGGTGCGCCGCAGGGACGCACCGTATTTTGTTAGGCCTTGCTTTTGATATACGCGTCGATCGACGCGGCAGCGTTTTTGCCTGCGCCCATGGCAAGGATCACGGTTGCGGCGCCGGTAACGGCATCGCCGCCGGCAAACACGCCCTCGCGCGTGGTGGCACCCTGCTCGTTTGCAATAATGCCGCCCCACCTTTCGGTGTCAAGCCCCTCGGTGGTGGATTTGATCAGGGGATTGGGCGAGGTGCCCAGCGCCATGATCACGCAGTCCACGTCAAGCGTGAATTCGCTGTTTTCCTTGACGATCGGACGGCGACGGCCGGAGGCATCCGGCTCGCCCAGCGTCATTTCGCAGCAGGTCATGCCGCGCACAAAGCCGTTTTGCGGATCGCGGCGATCGTCGGGGTTGTGATAGCCCAGGATCTCGGTGGGATTGGTGAGGGTCTTGAAGATGATCCCCTCCTCCTCTGCATGCTCCACCTCCTCGCGGCGGGCGGGCAGCTCATCCATCGAGCGGCGGTAGACGATATATACCTCAGCACCCAAACGCTTGGCGCAACGCGCAGCGTCCATTGCCACGTTGCCGCCGCCCACCACCGCCACGCTCTTGGCGTGCTGGATGGGGGTGTCGCTGTCGGGTCTGTAGGCCTTCATCAGATTGATACGGGTCAAAAATTCGTTTGCGGAGTACACGCCCTTCAGGTTCTCGCCCGGGATGCCCATAAACTTGGGCAGTCCTGCGCCGGAGCCGATGAACACGGCCTCAAAGCCCTCCTCCTGCATCAGCTCGTCGATCGAAACGGTCTTGCCGACCACGGTGTTGGTTTCTACCGTAACACCAAGGGCCTTCAAGCCCTCGATCTCCTTTTGCACGATGTGCTTGGGCAAACGGAATTCGGGAATACCGTATACCAGCACGCCGCCTGCAAGGTGCAGCGCCTCAAAAACGGTAACGGCATAGCCGCGCCTTGCAAGCTCGCCGGCGCAGGCAAGTCCCGCAGGGCCGGAGCCTACCACCGCGACCTTATGGCCGTTTTGCTTGGCGGGAGTGGGCAGCTCTGCTTCGTTTTGATTGTGCCAGTCGGCCACAAAGCGCTCCAATCTGCCAATGGCAACGCTCTCGCCCTTGATGCCGCGCACGCACTTGCCCTCGCACTGGTTCTCCTGCGGGCAGACACGGCCGCACACGGCGGGCAGACAAGAGGATGCGGAAATGATGCGGTATGCCTCGGCAAAGTCGCCCTCGGCGACCTTGGCGATGAATTGCGGAATGTAGATCTTAACGGGGCACCCCTCTACGCACAGGGGCTTTTTGCATTGCAGACAGCGCTTTGCCTCGTCGATCGCCTGCTCGGCGGTATATCCCAGCGCCACCTCGTCAAAGTTGCGGCTGCGCACTGCGGGATCCTGCGTTGGCATCGGGGTCTTTTTCATAGACATGTTCGGCATTACTCGGCACCCCCCTTGAAAAGGTTACACGCCTCGTCGTGGCGGTGGCGCTCGAAGTCGCGGTACATAGAGGAGCGCTCGATCGCCTCGTCAAAGTCGATCAGCGCGCCGTCAAACTCGGGGCCGTCCACACACGCGAACACGGTCTTACCGCCCACCGTCAGGCGGCATCCGCCGCACATACCGGTGCCGTCGATCATAATGGGGTTCATAGAGGCCACGCTCCTGATGCCGTGCTTGGTGGCAAGCTGGCAAACAAATTTCATCATAATAAGCGGGCCGATGGTGATAACCTTGTCGAATTTTCTGCCATCAGCGTACATTTCATTAAGCGGAACGCAAACGTTGCCCTCTCTGCCGTAAGAGCCGTCATCTGTCATAACGATAAGCTCGTCAGAGCATGCGCGGAACTCGTCCTCTAAAATAAGAAGGTCTTTGTTACGGAAACCGATTATAGAGGTAACCTTTGCGCCCCTTGCCTTAAGAGCCTGTGCAACAGGAAGCGCGATAGCGCAACCAACGCCACCGCCAACTATACATACCTTGTTAAGTCCCTCAAGATGAGT
>JAZNNA010000052.1:0-8719 GCA_045580065.1 Eubacteriales bacterium | reverse complement strand
GAAATATCCCTTTTCGTCCAATGCCTTTGCGGCTGCGAGATCGGAAAAGATCTTTTTCACGCCGGTCTGTGCATCGTCGGAGTTACCGTTGATGGCGCAAACGTAAACGTTATCGCCGGGCTGCGTCTGCATCTGCAGCTTTTGCACGCGGCTTACGCCGTTTTCGGGGTAGAACACGGCAATTTTGATGCGATCGGTATCCTTATAGCCCTCAAGTGCAGCCTTTCCGGTGTCGCCGGAGGTGGCAACCAGGATCAGCGCAGTGCGCTCCTCACCGGTCTTGACCAGCGCGCGGGAAAGCAGGCGGGGCATGATCTGCAGCGCCATATCCTTGAACGCGGCGGTAGGGCCGTGCCAGAGCTCAAGAGAGTGCAGGGTATCATCCAGCGCTACAAGAGGCGCTGCACCGCCCACAAAAGAAGTTTCGGCATACGCGGCCTTGCAGTCGGCAAGCAGCTCCTCCTCGGTGTAATCAGTCAGGAATTTTCCAAGGATCCTGGCAGCGCGGGTGGGGTAATCCACAGCGCAAAGTGCCTTGATCTCCTCGGCGCTCAGCGCAGGGATCTCCTCAGGCACAAAAAGGCCACCGTCGGCAGCAAGGCCCTGCTTGATGACCTGCGCGGCGGAAAACTTAGCAGCTTTGGTGTCACGGGTGCTTTGAAATTTCATAACGTTGCTCCTTTATACATCTGTTCCTTGCGGAAGATTTTTCATAAGATAGTTTTTGCCGTTTTCAAAAAAGAAACGGTCGATAAAATCGGCAGAAAAGCCGTTTTTCTGTAAATATTCGGCAAAGCGGGGAAGATCCGCCGCAGAGCTTATCCCCTCGGGCAGGGCATCCACGCCGTCAAAATCCGAGCCGAGCACGCAAACGCTCTCGCCGCCCAGATCCATCACGTGGCGCAGGTGTAAGGCCAGCTCGCGCATGGTGACGCTCTCGTTGCCCAGGGTGAGAAAATTGGGGTAAAAGTTCAGCCCGATCACACCGCCGAGCAGGCCGATCTCGCGGATCTGCTCATCCGTCAGGTTGCGGTTATGGTTGGTAAGCGCAAAGGCATTGGAATGCGTGGCGACCGGAGCGCGCCCGTATCTGCGGCACAGCGCAACGATCTGCGCGTGCGAGGCGCGCGAGGCGTGGGAAACGTCCAGGATACCGCCAAGCTCCAGAAAGCGCTCGGCAGCCGCTTCGCCAAAGGGGGTAAGCCCCTCGCTTGAATTCCAAGCGCCGCCGATCACGGTGTCATCGCGCCAAAGCGGCGTGATCAATCGCACACCCCTTTCAAAAAGGAGATCCACGCGCGATAACTCGCCGTTGAGCGTGCGAGCATCCTCAAGCGTTAAAACACTTACTTGTTGCCCCTTTTCAAGCGCTTTTTTCAGCTCTGCAGCCGTTTTCAGCGGGGGATATGCCCGTCCCTCTGCTGCTGCGCTCTGCCAGCATTCCAGCATCTCGCAGATCAGCGCAAAGCCCTCCTCATTCTCACACGAAACGGGGCAAAAGGAGGCAGATAGCTGCACGTAAGGCGAAAGTCCTGCGGTGCGCTCCGGTGTTCCCATATTGGCAAGCTTGCGCTTTCTGCGGGGATTATAGATTCTTGAGGGGGTATCACAGTGAAAGTCGATCACGCGCATTTCAGCGTATCCTTCCCGAGGCGGAAAAAGCCGCCTCAATATGGTTGATCTTAAAGGCCTTGGGGCGCTTGGAGCGATCAAGATAGACCTCGATCACGTCAACCCTCGGGCAGCGCTTATCCGGATGCTGGTGCAGATAAGCACGTGCCGCCTGCAGCGTGCGTGTGCGCTTGGCGGCATCCACGGCTGCAGCGGGACGGTAAAGCTCCGCCTGCTCGGCAGACTCAAAGCTGCGCGCCTTTACCTCAACAAACAGGATAAGCTCCTTGTTGGCAGCAACGATATCCAGCTCGTTTCTGCCCTGATGGCGATTTTTTTCCAGGATGCGAAAGCCGTGACGGCGCAGATAGCGCGCGGCGATCCTCTCGCCGATCCTGCCGATATCCCTTGTACTATGTAAAAGGCTCATTTGTCTAAAAAACGGATAAACTTTGTGCGATAGATCTCGCAGGGGCCATGCTCGCGCAGGGCATCCATGTGTGCCTTTGTACCGTAGCCCTTGTGCTTGGCAATGCCGTATTGCGGGTATTTTTCGTCCAGCTCGGCACAGATGCGGTCACGCGTGACCTTGGCAAGGATAGAGGCGGCTGCAATGCTGGGGGACGTTGCATCCCCGTGCACCACGGCACGGCAGGGCAGAGTAAAGCCCCTTGTGATATTGCCGTCGATCAGGGCAAAATCCGGCTTGGGATCCAGCGCCTCGATCGCGCGGCGCATCGCGTGCAGGGTGGTGGAAAGGATATCGGTTTCGTTGATCTCCTCAACGCTGCCCAGCACCACGGCATAGGCGATCGCATTCTCGCAGATCACGTCATAAAGCGCTTCGCGCTTTTTCTCGGTCAGCTTTTTCGAGTCGTTCAGCCCCTCGATCACAAGGCCGCGGGGAAGAATGCAGGCAGCTGCGGCAACAGGGCCGCAAAGCGGGCCACGGCCGGCCTCATCCACGCCGCAAACAAGCTCAAAGCCTTGCTCGGCAAGTGCGCTTTCCAGTTCGTAGCTAAGCATTTCAGCCCTCCTTTGGCATATCCAGCGTGATACGCCCGATCTTGGCGGCGCGGAACTCGTCAAGCAGCATATTGGCACAGCGCTCGGTGTTCACCTCGCCGCCGCTGATCAGAAATCCGCGCTTTCTGCCGATCAGCAAAAACAGCTCGTAATCAGAAAGGCCCTCGGTCTGCTCGTTCCACTCCAGCTTATAGCGGGCGGCAAGCAGGGCAGGGTAGTGGCGGCGCAGCTTTTGGCAAAGCGCCACGGCCAGCGCCTCGATCTCTACCACGTCGTCCTTGATCGCACCCGTGATCGCCAGGTTTTCGCCCGTTTCGCGGTGATCAAAGCGCGGCCAGAGAACACCCGGCATATCCATCAGATCCAGCCCCTGCGGGGTGCTGACCCATTGCGGCGCAAGCGTAACGCCCGGGCGATTTTCCACCTTTGCCTTTTTGCCGCCGGAAAGGCGGTTGATCAGCGAGGATTTTCCCACGTTGGGGATCCCCACGACCATGGCGCGGATGCGCCTGCCAGACATCCCCTTTTGCGCATAGCGCTCCAGCTTTTCGGCAAGCAGCTCGCGGATGGCGGGCATCAGTCTTTCCATGCCCTTACCGCTGACGCAGTCAACGGCAAGGCAGATGTTTTCTTTTCTTCTGTAATGCGCGATCCAGCGCTCGGTAGCCTCGGGATCGGCGAGCATCGCCTTATTGAGAAGCGTAACAAGCGGCTTTCCCTCGGTCAGCTTTTGAATTTCGGGATTGCGCGAGCTTTGCGGAATTCTTGCATCCAGAAGCTCGATCACAACGTCGACGTTTTTCAGGTTCTCCTTCATCAAGCGGCGCGTCTTCGCCATATGGCCGGGGAACCATTGTATAATATCAGTTGGCATTTTTCACTCCACTTTTCCGAATTTGGAAAAAGGCGTAACACGAAGCAACGCCTTTCCAAGCACGCGCCTCTCGTCTACAAGATCCACGTAGACCGAGCGACTGTCGGCTGAAACGTTGCGGTTATCACCCATTACAAACAGATATCCTTCCGGCACGGCAAACACCTCGGGGGCAGAGCCGTATTCCTTCCAGATCCCGTTTGAAAGATAAATATAAGCGCTCTCGTCCAGCACCTCGTCCTCGGTAAACTGCACGTCGTTTGAAACGTATACCTTATCCGCAGTATAATCGATCTTTACATACTGGCCGCCCGTGGCGATCACGCGCTTGATGATCGGCTCGTTAAAGGTATCGCTGAGGTCGCTTGTCTGGTGAAAAACGATCACGTCGCCGACCTCCGGCTCGTAAAACAGGTTGGAAACCAGCAGCTTTTCGCCGTTAAAAAAGCTTTTTTCCATCGAAGGGCCGCTGACCTCGCATACGCGCAGCGCAAAGGTGAGCATCAAAAACACGGCCACCACGGTGAAAACGATCAGCTCAACGCTATCAAAAAGCGCCGTTGCCGCCTTGCCCGTTGCCGATTTTTCGTCAAACGCTTCGGCAGGTGAGGTCGGCATTTGTTGTTGGTTCATATCAGATCCCCCTTGGAAATCAGGCGTTTTTGGTCAGCAGCTCCATGAGTGTATAGCCGTTTGCAACATAGTTATTCTTTGCAGCGGCGCTCTCCTCGCAAAAGCCCTCGACACCGTCATATTCCTTTTGCGAGGAATAGATCATAAAGGGAACAGGGTCGATGCTGTGGGTGCGGATGCGAATGGGAGTGGGGTGGTCGGGCAGGATCATGATCTTAAAGTCCTCGCCACAATCTTTGAGATAATCAAGAACAGGGGAGAGGATCTCGGCATCAATGCGCTCTACCGCGATCACCTTGTTTTCCAGCTCGGCGCGATGTCCACATTCATCGGGGCCCTCAACGTGCACGTAAACAAGCTCCGCGCCATCGCGGAATGCCCGGATAGCAGCATCTGCCTTGCCCTTATAGTTGGTATGCACGTTGCCGGTGGCGCCCTCTACGTCGATCGAACGCATACCTGCGCAAAGGCCGATGCCCTTGATCAGATCAACGGCGGAGATGACGGTGCCTTTCAGCCCCCATTTTTCAGCAAAAGAGGGAAGCTGCGGCTTTTTACCGGGGCTCCAGAGCCAGGCGGAGTTCGCGGGCTTTAAGCCGCGCGCGCGACGCGCCTCGTTGATGGGGTGATGATTTAAAATATCAAAGCTGCGGCGCTGCAGCTCGTAAAACTCCTTGCCGCTCTCCTTATCGGGCAGATAATCGCCGATGCGCTGCCCAAGAATATCGTGGGGGCGGTTAAAGTTATACTTATCGTTGCCGTTTTTCCAGATCAGGCAATGGCGATAGCTGATACCGGTGTAAAAGTGCTTGATATCGTCGCCCATTTCGGCCTGCAGGGCTTTGATCAGCTCGTCTGCTTCAGCAGTGGTGATCTCGTCGGCGCTGTGGTCAAGAATGACCTTATCGTCGTAGTCCTCGCCGTTATCGGTAAGCGTGACAACGTTGCAGCGATAGGCTACCTCGTCAGGCTGCATCTGAATGCCCATGCTGACCGCCTCAAGAGGGGAACGCCCCTTAGAAAACACTTTAGGATCGTAAGAGAGAATGGCAAGATTTGCAGTATCGCTTTCCGGCACCATGCCCTCAGGCACGTTAGAAACCGTACCGACAAGTGCTTTTTTGGCAAGCGCATCCATCGTGGGCTTGCACGCCTTTTGCATAGGGGACATACCACCAAGCGCATCAATTTTTTCGTCGGCCATGCCGTCGGGGATCAAAACAAGATATTTCATAATATATCCTCGCATCATATCCTGAAATTTATCGCGCGATGCGCGATATAAATAATCAAAATAATTATAACATAATTTAAAGCTCCGGGCAAGATATTTGCACAATTTTTGCAAAAATTTAACCAAAAAAGAACGCCCTGCGGCAATGCAGGGCGTTCTTGAAGGTAAAAATTATTGCAGGCCGTCAACCACACGGTGGGTCCAGGCAAGCAGAGCCTCTTTTTCCTCAGGCTTAACAGAGCCAAGGAAGGGAAGGAAAGCGCCCTTTACGTAGTGAACCTCGTCGGCAACCTTGGTGCCGGCCTTGGTAAGGATCTCCTTCATCTTAGCGGCAGCGGCCTCCTTGCCTTCGATCACCAGTGCCACGTTTGCAGCGCGAGCAGCGGTAAGCTCCTGGCAGAACAGGCGCAGCTGATCATCGGGATCGCCCTTGAGAGAAAGCATCAGAATAACCAGGCGCTCCTTGTCGCAGGAATAGGCGGGGGGAATTGCATCAACAGCGTTGATGGCAAGGTCGTACTCAGCCTTGATCATTTGCGCCATAGCGGCAATTTTCTTTTGGGAAGAAGCGTACAAAACACGCATTTTGATAGCCATTATAAAACCTCCGGCATAATATATTGACCGGACGTCCGCCCGAAACGCGCGGCATTTTCCGATACATTTTATATTATAACATAAGCGAAAGAAAGGTGCAAATATTTTTTGCAAACGGGCGAAAAAATCGTATAGAATACCAATTTTAAGCTTTTGAATTTGTACAAATCAAACCAACAAGCCCGCTTTTTGTTGATTGCTCAACATTACACCTTCATAAAAAAGCACGTTACAAAAACAGGGCTTTTGCTTTGACCAACGCTTTGCGAGCTCCAAAATTCAAAACCGCAAAATTTATCTGATTTAAAATTTTACTATCCAACGTAAGCTGCCCGCAAAAAATTAATTTTTGCAAGGCGAATGTTTGAAATTTTTATTTCATGGATGGAGATTGATCAAAATCCCGGAAAATAAAAATCGGCTTTTAAAAAATCGGCTTTTAAAATTTTTATTTATTGTGATCTGATGACCGGCTGCGCAAAAAATAAAAATCGTGACTTTTTATTTTTTGTGGGCTTTACAAAGGCCTGCACAAATAAATTTAAAATTTGATTTTTAAAACTCGTGTATCGAAGGCTTTGTAGAAGAAATATGATTTAAAAATCTATTGGCGAGCAAGCGTCAATCAATCCGTTTGCAATTTTTATTTTTTTGATTGCCAAGCCAAGATCGTAAAAATCAAAAATAAAAATCGCATCCGGGAACCGGAGCCTCGAAGGCCGGATCGCAAAAATAAGGCCTCACTTATAAAATAAGACTTTTGAAACGCTCCCCGGACCGAACGTGCAAAAAACGCTCCCAAACCTACCAAAACCGCCTAAAGCTCCGGTTTTCAGTTCCCTTAATTATACAAAATTTGCATTTTGTATAATTGTGGGTATAAATGTTCCGATAAGCTCATTTTGCGTTTTTCTTGCTCCCTTTGCTAAATTTTTGTTTTTCATTTCAGTTTGTACCTTCCTGCAACCTTGCCGAGCCTAAACATTTTTGTTCTCGTTAGTGTCCGCTGTGTCGCTCTCAGGACTTGAAAAGCGCTTCAGTCCTTGGCTCGCTTTTTATTTTTATATTTTTGCTTGGTTGCCTCGCCGCCGCGCAGGTGTCGCTCGCTTTTGTTTTTTTGCAGCACCGCCGCCACCTCTTGCCACAAGCTGCGATTGACGTGGCAAAGCTGCAGCGTCACGTCCTTATGTACGGTGCTTTTGCTGATCTGAAATATTTTTGCCGCCTCGCGCACGGTTGCCCGATTTTCTACGATATATCTCCCCAAAACCTCGCAACGTCTTGTGTGACTAAAATTTACCATAATCTCCATCTTCCCTGTTGAAAAATTGCAAAAAATTTGCTATACTTATCTTATGCTGCAAATTTGCCGCAAAGAACAAGGAGATTTACAATGATCAAAGAAGAAACGCGCTTTGCCGCTTCTAACATAATGGAAGGGATGACCTCGATCTCTGCCCTGCTTGCCGCGAAGGCGGCGGGTGTGAACGATCGCCCGATTTTTGAGATCTGCTTTGACAAGGCCAAAAAAGAAAAAAAGGCCCGCGAGCTTTCCTTTTTACAGGCCAAATGCCGCGAGCTTTCTATTCCTCTTCACTTCTGCACCGCCAAGGAGATCGAAGCGCTTTGCATCGGCAATACACACGGCGGTGTGATCGCCCTGTGCGGCGATCGCACCCTCCCCTGCCCCGCGGTTGAAAATCTGCCCCAAAACGGCTTTTTGTGCTATCTCGAGGGGCTGGAGGACCCCTACAATTTCGGCTATGCCCTTCGCTCGCTTTACGCAGCGGGATGTGACGGCATTCTGCTTGGAGAGCGCAATTGGCTTTCTGCTGCCGGCGTAGTGGCACGCGCCTCGGCGGGGGCATCTGAGGCGTTCCCTGTTTTTGCAGGTGAGCCGCTTGCCGCCCTTTCTCTGTTGAAGGATATGGGCTATCGCGTGGCTTGTGCCGGTATTCGCGATTCGGTTTCAATGTACGAGGCAGACCTGAAAAAGCCGCTTGTGCTGGTGGTTGGGGGCGAAAAGCGCGGCATTTCCAAGGCTGTGATGGAGCTTGCCGACGAGATAGTACGCATCGATTATGGACGTGAGTTCCGCGGTTCCCTTTCCGCCGCCTCAGCTGCCACCGTGCTTGGCTTTGAGGTTCTGCACCAAAACAAATAAAAAAAGCACCGCCTGGGATTTCCAAGCGGTGCTTTTTTATTTTACTCGGTCACGTAGTTATCAAAATAGCCCTGGATATACACGATGGGGGTGCCCTTATCACCGGAACCGGAGGTCAGGTCGCAAAGCGAGCCGATCAAGTCGGTCAGGCGGCGGGGAGTGGTACCAAGCTGCCCTTCCTGCTTTTTGTCCTTGTGCGCGATCTTTTCTTCGATAGCGGCACGAAGCTCTGCACCGGAAAGGCTTGCAAAATCGTTATCAGCAAGGTACTTGAGCTTCAGCTCGTTGGGCATGCCTTCAAGTCCCTTGGTATATGCGGGAGAAACTACCGGGTCGGCAAGCTCCCAGATCTTTCCAACAGGATCCTTAAACGCGCCGTCGCCATAAACCATAACCTCGATCAGCTTGCCGGTTTCCTTCAAAACGCGATCCTGAATGCCCTCAACAAGGCCCTGACAATCGCGGGGGAAAAGCTTGACCTTATTGTCAGTTGCCTTGTTAGAGCCAAGCAGACCGTATTTTTCGTTATAACCGCTGCCGTTGATGGGTGCGGACATAACGTCGTCAAGACCGTAAACGT
>JAZNNA010000051.1:0-3286 GCA_045580065.1 Eubacteriales bacterium | reverse complement strand
ATATGAAACGCAGTCTATTCGGAACGTTTATTATTCTATAATAAAAGAACAATCAGGCTCCAGCTGGAATCTGATTGTTTCTCCGCTTGAAAGTGCAATTATATAATGTTTATAAAAATCCCTATGGGACACGCACTTTTGCCTGTCCTTTTTTTGGCGCAGAAGTACGACATACGGCCTTTTCAAGGCAGAGCATCGTCGCTCGTATACCTTGTGATAAAGTCCCTCTTTCTTCATTCTCGCTCCTCGCGTGAACTCGTGTTAATTCACAACTTCAAGCGGCTCGATTTTTCACCAAAAAAAAGACAGGCGGTTTGTGCGGTTCCTTTTTGTTTGCTGCCGGAATGCGTGATCACCTCGTTTTCAAGGAAAACGAGCTTGGAACTCCGCCTCAGCGGCTGATCACCGCCGCTTGCGCAGCAAGACGGCGTACTTCCCCGTGCTGTTATAATTTTGTTTTATGCTTTACTATACTTGGCGCGAGAGCGGCGCTAAAGGCACCAAAAAAGGGGCTGCCCATTGGGCGCCCCTTTTTTTGGTGCCGGAAGCGGGGGTCGAACCCGCACGGTATCGCTACCACTGGATTTTGAGTCCAGCACGTCTGCCAATTCCATCATTCCGGCGTAACAGATGATAGTATATCATAAAAGTTTGAAAATTGCAAGAGGTTTTTGCAAAAATTCAAATTTTTCGCACCCAGCGTCCCCTTGGCATATACTGACGGTAGTGAAAATGTGAAGGAGGAGCGCTATGGAGCAAAACAACACGGTATCCGGCAGCACGGGCACGGGATACCTTATCATTCAGGTCACCACCGCCAACACCGCCATCCCCTTAGAGGGGGCCTTTGTGCGCATCAGCCGCGATGCACCGCAGCGCGGCGTGCTGTACGAGCTGCGCTCCGGCGCTGACGGGCGCACGGAGCGGGTGGCGCTTTCCGCACCGCCTCGCAGCGATTCCCTCTCGCCCGGTGGCGGCACACCCTTTTCCGCTTATAACATAGAGGTCTGGCAAGAGGGATACGGAAAAACCGTTTATCAGCACGTGCCGATCTTTGACGGGATCACCTCGATCCAGGGGGCGGATCTGATCCCCATCCCGGAGAACGGCGTGCCGGATCGTGTGGGGCAGGAATCGCCGCGGCTATTTGACGACGAGCGCAGCTATCAGCTTTGAGGAGGTGAGCATCAGATGAACGCCGATCTCCCTTTTATTCCGGATAACGTAACGGTGCATCTTGGGCGCCCCGAGGAAAACGTCCGCAACGTGACCGTCCCCTTTCTGGATTACGTTGCCAACGTGGCATCCAGCGAGATCTATCCCACCTGGCCGGAGAGTGCCATCCGCGCCAATATGTATGCGCAGATCTCCTTTGTTTTAAACCGCATTTATACCGAATACTATCGCTCGCGCGGGTATGATTTTGATATCACCTCGTCCACCTCGATCGACCAATCCTTTGTATACGGGCGCGAGATCTTTGAAAACATCCGCGCACTGGCAAGCGAGCTGTTTGACAGCTACGTGGTGCGGCAAGGGAGCGTAGCGCCACTGTTTACCGCCTATTGTGACGGTGAGGAGGTGCAATGCAACGGGCTTTCGCAATGGGGGAGCGTAACGCTGGCTGAGCAGGGGCTGACGCCCTATGAGATATTGCAGCGCTATTACGGCGAGGACATTGACCTTGTGCGCGGCGCACCGGTGGGAAGCAACGCGGAGAGCGCACCCACCGTCCCCTTGCGCGTGGGGGCCGTGAACGACGACGTGCGCACGGCTCAGATCCGCCTCAACCGCATTTCAAAGAACTATCCTTCCATCCCCAAGATCGCACAGACAGACGGCATCTTCGGCACGGATACCGAGGCGGCGGTGCGGCGCTTTCAGGAGATCTTTTCGCTTTCTGCCGACGGGATCATCGGCAGTGCCACGTGGTATTATATCCGCCGCATCTACAACGCGGTGCGGCGCCTGAACGAGATCAACGCCGAGGGCATCCCCTTAGAGGAGGTCACCCAGCAATACCCCGGTGTGCTGCGCGAGGGGGACAGCAGCCTTGCTGTGGCAAATCTGCAGTATTACCTCAACTATCTTTCCGCCTTTTACGCCAGCATCCCCCCCGTGGCGGTGGACGGCTTTTTCGGTGCCGCCACGCGCGCGGCGGTGATCGATCTGCAAAACACCTTTGGTCTTACCCCCGACGGTGTGGTGGGAGAGGTGACGTGGGAGGCGCTTTACGACGCGTATCTCGGCATTGTGGCGACCATTCCGCTTGTATATACCGAGGGGAACGTGGTCCCCTTTCCCGGTGTGGTGCTGCGCATTGGTGCCGAGGGGGACGACGTGCGACTTTTGCAGGAATATCTCAACTACGTGGCGCGCTCCTTCCCCGTGATCCCGACGGTAAGCGTTACGGGGTACTTCGGGCCGCGCACGAGAGAGGCGGTGATCGCGTTCCAGCGGCAGTTTGCATTGCCCGTTAACGGGCAGGTGGGGGCGATCACGTGGGAGGCGATCACGGATATTTACAGCGACCTTTATAACGGTGCCGCGCTTGGCGAGGGGCAATACCCCGGCTTTGAGATAGGGAGATGAGAATATGGCACACGAGAACAACGTAGCGGCGATCCGCCAGCTCCAGCGCTATCTGCGCGCGCTTTCCTATTTTGATGACGTGGGTGGGCGCGTACCCTTGGACGGCATATTTGACGATGCCACCGAGGCGGCTCTGCGCGCCTTTCAGGAAAAAAGTGGGCTACCCGTGAGCGGGCGGGCGGATCAGGAAAGCTTTGAGAGGCTGCTGGCGGCCTACAACGCGCAAAGCAAGGAAACGGCAGCTCCCGCGCGCATCTCGCATTTTCCGCGCTTTCCCACGGGATACACGGTGGAGGCGGGGGAAACGCAGTTTCTGGTGGAGATCATCCAGCACGCGCTGCAGGAGCTTGCCACGGTCTATGATTGGGAGCGCGCCATTGAGCGCACCGGCGTGTATGACGAGCAGACCGCCGCCGCGGTGCGACAATTTCAGCAGATCCATTCCCTGCCGCAAACGGGCGGGGTGGATCTTGCCACCTGGAACGCGCTGGCAAACGCTTATAACCGCGAGTTTGCAGGATATTTTGAGCAATAGAAAAGGCCCGCGCCGATCGGGTGATGTCCTTAGCGGAGAATTAACAATTTGACAAAAGTGCAAGCATCGCATTTGACTGGTCAAACGCAAATGGGCTAAGCCCAAACCCATATAACAAGCAGAAAGAGAGAACAAATCGGTCAGTAGCCGAAATGTCCT
>JAZNNA010000050.1:0-10081 GCA_045580065.1 Eubacteriales bacterium | reverse complement strand
AAAAGCCCGCACCAAAAGGTGCGGCCTTTGCTTATGTTATCAGTAGCGAGTGGTGCTACCGTCGATCTGCTCGTTGGGCTGGTTGGGAGAAACCTCGTTTTCTTCCTTGGGGAACAGAGTGACCTCACCCTTCTTGCCAACCTCCTCGTCGCCGGGGGCAACGTCGGTTGCGGGATCGTCTACGGGTTCCTCGTCGTCGTTACAAGCGATCAGCATAATGCAGCTAAGGCACAGGCAGAGTGCCAGCAGCAAGCAGAGAAGCGTTTTTTTCATAGCGGTAAATCCAAATCCTTTCTTGCGGTTTTTGGTTCTTCATTGTTATTGTACCAAATACTTTCCCTTTTGTCAATAGGTTTTTTTATTTTAGTAAACACTTTTTTCAAAAATCGTTAAAAAATGCTGTTTTTGTCCCGCTTTTTTGCACTTGTCCCACTTTGGCCGTCACTTTGCTTGTTTTTGCCTGATAGAGGGGGCGTTTTGCCGCGATCACCGGCGTGTTTTATATTTAGATGGCAAACGGGGCATTTTTTAAACGGTGAAAAAAGCGAACAGGGGGTATATATTCTTGCCTGTGCGGGGTAGGATAGAGCGAAAAAGGGTTGACATCTGGCAAAAAGGTGATATAATATAGATAATCGTCATTTAAAAATTAGGAAGGGAAATATGCAAGCATCACGGGTGAAAATTGAAAACTCTATGAACATCATTATCGTTGGCTGCGGCAAGATCGGCGAAAACCTGGCTGAGCAGCTGAGCGAGCCGGGCAACAATATTACCGTTGTAGATCTTTTGCCCTCGCGCGTGCGGGAGGTTTCCGAGCGCTGCGACGTGATGGGCGTTGTGGGCAACGGCGCCACACATGCCACGCAGCTTGAGGCAGGGATCGAGCAGGCCGATCTTCTGATCGCCGTGACCGGTTCTGACGAGCTGAACCTTCTTTGCTGCCTTCTTGCCAAAAAAACGGGGAAGTGTCGCACCATCGCGCGCGTGGAAAGCCCCGAATACAATTCCGAGACCGAGTACCTCAAGGAGGAGCTTGGGCTTGCCATGGTCATCAACCCCAAGCGCGCCGCCGCTGAGGAGATCCTGCGCGTTTTGCGCTTTCCCTCTGCGATGAAGATCGACACCTTTGCGGGTGGGCGCGTGGAGCTTGTCAAGTTCCGCCTGCCCGAGCAAAGCCCCATCGTGGGGATGTCGGTGCGCGAGGTGGTATCCTCGCTGCGCTGCGACGTGCTGATCTGCACCGTTGAGCGTGAGGACGAGGCGTATATTCCCAAGGGTGATTTTGTGTTTGCGGGCAAGGACGTGATCTCGCTGATCGCATCCCCCAAAAAGGCTGCTGACTTTTTCGCCAAGATCATGTATCGCACCCACTCGGTAAAAAGCACGCTGATCGCGGGTGGCGGCGAGATCACGCGCTATCTTTGCGAGATGCTGCACGACGACGGCGTTTCGATCAAGATCATCGACAAAAAGCCCGAGGTGTGCGAGGAGCTGACCGCGCATTATCCCTATGCCAGCATCATTTGCGGCAATGCGGGGGACCAGGAGCTTTTGCTTGAGGAGGGGCTGGAAAGCACCGGTGCCTTTGTGGCGCTGACCAACCTCGACGAGGAGAATATTCTGTTCTCGCTGCTTGCCAAGCGCCACGGCGTGCGCAAGCTGATCACCAAGATCAATCGCTTTGATTTTTCCGACGTGGTGGCACATCTGGATCTTGATTCTATCATCTATCCCAAAAACGTGGCCTCGGATATGATCGTGCGCTACGTGCGCGCTATGAAAAACACCATCGGCAGCAATGTAGAAACGCTGTATAACGTGATCATGGATAAGATCGAGGCCTCTGAGTTTATCGTAAAAGAGGGCGCTCCCGTGATCGGCGTGCCGCTGTCTGAATTGGAGCTGAAGCAAAACGTGCTGATCGCCTCTATCCTGCGCGGCAGAAAGGTGATCATCCCCCGCGGTCAGAACACCATCGAGGCAGGGGACCGCGTGGTGATCGTATCCCAGGCAATGGCGCTGCACGACATTGCCGACGTGCTGAAGTGAGGCGCGTATGAATTACCGTATGATCGCCCGTATCCTGGGCTATATTCTATGGTTTGAGGCGGCGTTTTTGCTGGTGCCGGTGATCACGGCGCTGGTATATGGCGAGCGGGTGATATTCTCCTTTCTGCTCACGATCGCTGCCTGCCTTGCCGTTGGCTTTTTGCTGCAGCTCGGCAAGCCGAAAAGCTCCACGCTGCGCGCCCGCGACGGGTTTGTGGTGGTGTCGCTTTCCTGGATCTTTATCAGTATGTTTGGCGCGCTGCCGTTCTTTCTTTCCGGCCTTGTGCCCCACTACGTAGATGCGCTTTTTGAAACCGTTTCCGGCTTTACCACCACCGGTGCCACCATTTTTGGTAACGTGGAAAGCCTGCCGCGCGCCGTATTGATTTGGCGCAGCTTCACCCACTGGGTGGGCGGTATGGGCGTGCTTGTTTTCATTATGGCTTTTGTTCCCTTAAGCGGTGGGCGCAATATGTACATTATGAAGGCAGAAAGCACGGGGCCCGACGTTGGCAAGCTGGTGCCGCGCGTGCGTACAACGGCCATGATCCTGTATTCCATCTATCTTGGCATCACTGTGTTGGAAGTGATCCTGCTGCTTTGCGGCGGTATGAGCTTTTTCGAGGCCATCAATACCGCCTTTTCCACGGCGGGCACGGGCGGTTTTGGTGTGTACAATGATAGCTTAAACAGCTTTTCTGCCTATATTCAGATCGTGGTGGGCGTGTTTATGCTGCTTTGCTCACTCAATTTCGGTGCGTACTTCCTTGCATTTCATGGCAGATGGCGCGAGGTGTTTAATACCGAGCTGCGCACATTCCTTTTGATCGTGGCGGCAAGCGTTGTGCTGATTACCTTTAATATTTCGGATATGTATCCTACGGTGGGCGAGGCACTCAGACATTCCTTCTTTACAGTGTCTTCTATCATCTCAACCACGGGCTTTGCTACGGTGGATTTTGACCTGTGGCCCCAGGTTTCCCGTACCGTTCTGGTGCTTTTGATGTTTATCGGCGCTTGTGCGGGCAGCACGGGCGGCGGTATCAAGGTGTCGCGTGTCGTGCTGCTCTTCAAGGGTGCCGTGCGCGAGCTGCGCTCTGCCGTTCATCCGCGCGAGGTGAAAAAGGTCAGCGTAGACGGCAAGCCGATAGAGCAGGCGGTGGTCAGCGCCACCTTTGGGTATCTGGTGTGCCTTGTGCTGGTGTTTTTCGGCTCGATGCTTTTGATCTCGTTGGATAATCATGATTTTACCACCAACTTTACCGCTGTGGCGGCAACGATCGGCAATGTCGGCCCCGGTCTTTCCAAGGTCGGCCCCACCTGCAATTACAGCTTTCTCTCGCCGCTTTCCAAGTGCGTTCTGATCTTTGATATGCTGGCGGGCAGATTGGAGCTGTTTCCGCTTTTGATCCTCTTCAGCCCCACCACCTGGAAGAAGTAAAACAAAAAACCGACTTGGCACGCCAAGTCGGTTTTTCGTTATTCTTCAATTTTTAATCCATATCCCTCTTTTGCCAGAAGCCGAGGGGCTCCTTCACGCGAAAAGACGTTGCGCAGTACCACGTTTTCAATCACGTCGGTGTCGCGCAGGCAGCGGAAATCCAGCGCACAGCCCCCAAATTTTTCACCAAGGAAGGTAAGCTCGGTGTATCTGTCCTCAGGATGCTCGCGGTAGATGGATTTGCCCGTGTAATACACGTTTTCGATCACCACGTTTTTGAGCGAAGCGCCGGGATGGATCTCGTTACCGGTTTCCCAAAAGATTTGTATGCCCTGATAGGTGGAAACGGCGTAAAGCGTGTTGCCCTCGGCGTACAGATCGCTGATGTGTGCGTTGGAAAGTGCGCCGCCAAGATAGACCGTTCCCTTGCCGAAGGCGCGGATATTGCGCACCGTGATGTTATCCATCTCGCCCAATGCGGCAGGGCGCTTTTTGAACCAGTTGTTCTCGCCAAGGCGCACAACGCCCCACGGCTTTGTTACCGTTTTGCCCGTGTCGGTTACGTTTTCAATGCTGACGTTGTAAATTTTTGCCCCGTCGGTGGTGCGCAGCGCCACGACTGTGGCAACCGTGGTGGCACGCACGTTTTGTACCGTGACGTTGTAAATATCGGGCGAGTGCCCCTCGGGCAGCAGCGTGCGGTCGTTGGAGAGAGGAAAGGCGGAAAGCGCGATCACGTCATCACCTGTGACGCCGGTGATATCCTCGATCAGAATGTCATGGCACCCGATGCGAAGGTTGATGCCGTCCTGGTTGGGGTGACGGTCGATAAAATCAAACTCGATGCCGCTGATATGCCCGTCGCTGCAGCCGATCTGATTGATCGCCCAGTAGCGCATATGCTGGCACTTGAGGTTTTTTAACTCGTAGTGCTGCACGTTGGCAAAAAGGATCAGGCACCCGGAGCGCGGGTGCGGCTTGTCGGGCGTCCATTTTTGCTCGCGCAGGCCGTTGTCCTTGCCGCCGTCAAGCACGGCGTTGCCAAGGCCGATGATGCGGATGCTGTGTTGCCCTTCGTCGGGGCAAAGCTCTGAGGCGCTTGTCAGCGATTTGTTGCGGAAAATATTCTCATAAACGCCGTCTGCAAGGGTGAGAAGGCAGTCCTCAAGATAGAGCGTGATGTCGCTTGGCAAAAGCAGCGTTTTGTCTATCACCCAGCGGCACTCGCCGGTGCGCTCGTTTTTGCGCGGGATCACGACCGTGCGGCAGATGCCGTCACACGTGGCGTTGATGGCATTTTGCAGCGTTTCGCTATCCGTGCTGCCGCGAAAGCGCGGGTCGTTGGCGTTATAGCAGGTCATAGGTGGCTCCTTTTCAAAACGGGGGATCTTATTGCCCTTATTATAGCACAAGCAGCACCACCCGTCAACAACAAAAAGGCAGACCAAGCGGTCTGCCTTTTTTCTTTATCCGCGGGGGAAGGGCACAAAGCCCAGCTTTTTTTGCACCTTGGAAAGCGTTTTGCGCGCATAGTAGGCGGCTTCCTCAGCGCCCTTGCGCATCTGTGCCTCAAGCCCTGCCTTGTCTGCAAGGATCTCGGCAAAGCGTGCCTGCACGGGGGCGAGCGCATCGGCGGTCACCTCGCCAACGGCAAGCTTGAAGTCGCCGTAGCCCTTGCCCTCAAACTCGCGCTCGATCTCCTCGAAGGATCTGCCGGTAAAGCAGGAGTAGATGGTCATAAGATTGTTGATGCCGTCCTTGCCCTCGGCAAAGCGCACGCAGGTGTCGCTGTCGGTCACGGCGCGGCGGAATTTGCGGATGATGGTATCCTTATCGTCCAGAATGTATACCACGGCGTTGGGATTTTCGTCCCACTTGCTCATCTTTTTGGTGGGCTCGGAGAGGGACATGCTCTTTTTGCCGTTTTGTGCGATCATCGGCTCCGGAACGGTAAAGGTGCCGGGGTAGATCTGGTTAAAGCGCTCGGCAATATCACGGGCAAGCTCCACGTGCTGCTTCTGATCGATGCCGGTGGGCACCGCATCGGTCTGATAAAGCAGAATGTCGGCAGCCATCAGCACGGGGTAGGTGAAAAGGCCGGCGTTGACGTTGTCGGCGTGCTTTGCACTTTTATCCTTGAACTGTGTCATGCGCGACAACTCGCCAAACATGGTGTAACAGTTCAGGATCCACGCAAGCTCGGCGTGGGCGGGAACGTGTGACTGCACGTAAAGCGTATTTTTTTCGGGGTCAAGGCCGCAGGCCATGTAAAGCGCAAGCGTTTCAAAGGTGCGGCGGCGCAGCTCGGCGGGGTTTTGGCGCACGGTGATGGCGTGCTCGTCTACCACGCAGTAAAAGCACTTATACGCCTCGCTATAGGTGGAAAAATTGCGGATGGCACCAAGATAGTTGCCAATGGTCAGGTTGCCGCTGGGCTGAACGCCGGAAAAGCAGATTTTTTGCTCGTTGATCATAACAGGTTCCTTTCAAAGAGGGCGCGCCTTACGGCACGTCTTGCATCAATCTTATATTATAGCACAAAGCCCCCCGTTTTGCAAGAGCCTTGTAAAATAAGTTTTTCTTGACGGGCGGCTTGAACTATGATAAAATAAAGCTATCAAAGAAAAGTGAGGTATTTTATCATGATCAAGCACGTTGTAATGTGGAAGTTTGCCGAGTGCGCCGAGGGCAAGACCCGCGCCGAGAATATGGAATGGGTGCGCGAGCATCTGCTGGCGCTGCCTGCCGTGATCCCCGAGATCAAGCATATGGAGGTGGGCCGTGACACAAGCGGCACCGATATGTCCTACGATATGATGCTGATCACCGAGTTTGAAAGCCTGGAGGCACTGCACACCTACAAGGTGCATCCTGCGCACATGGCGGTGGCCGGCTACGTTGCCAAGGTCAAGACCGCGCGCGTGGTGCTGGATGCCGAGATCGGTGCCGACGGCAAGCTGATCTGATCAGATATTTTTGGCCGCACGATACTGTGTGGGCGTTATGCCGTGCTTTTGCAAAAAGGCACGGCAAAATGCGCTTTGACCGGAAAAGCCCACAGCCGAGGCGATCTGCTCAATGGAAAGTGCTTCCTCGCGCAGCATCTGCTCGGCGGCATCCAATCGCCGTGCGCAAAGCGTGCGGCGGAAGGGCATGCCGTATTCCTTTTGCATGATGCGCTCCAGCTGTCGCTCGCTGATATACAAAAGCTCGGCGGCGCGGGCGACGGAAAGCTCGCTGTTCATATAGCGGGTGTTGATCAGGTGATCCAGACGGAACAGCCTGTTGATATCCGTGATCTCCTCGCCCGCGGGAGAAGCGTGCGTGGGGGCTTCTTCGCGCCCAACGCGCTGCAGCGTACGTGAGGAAAGATCGGTGAGGACCGTGGCAAGCCGCAGGGCGGAAAGGCAGGGCAGCTCCTCCTCGTTGTTGGTAGTCGCCATAGCGATCTCGCGGCAAAGCGCGGGGACGTTGCGCGCGATCAGCAGGCAGTCTGTGTTGCAAAGCGCGCCCAGGCGCTTGGCAAGATCCGTGCCGCTGGCACGCCGTCTGCCGGCACAGATGAAGTCGAGGCAATGCCACACGGTGTCACCCGTTGAAGGGAGCTTGTGGTGCGGAAAGCCCGCTGGCACGATCACGATATCTCCCGCGCCTGCGGTGATGATGCTGCCTGCGGTGCGCAGATGCAGCGTGCCCTCGGAGCAGGCAAACAGCTCGGCGTGTGCATGGGTGTGCAAGGGATAGCGATTGCCGGGTTTTGGCTCGCCCTCTCTCACGTGATAGGTCAGCATACGGATGCTGACGTTTTCTATGTTGACGTCATGCTCTTGCTTTTTGGGAAAGGAGATCTGCTGTTCCATACGGCACCTCTTTTTTCGTGTTGCCTTTATTATAACGGGCGCGCGAAGGATTGTCAATATACAGCAGATGCAAAAACAGACAAAAAAGAAAAACGGCGTCTGTTTTTTTACTTTACAAAGATGCTGCCGTGTGCTACAATGGTGGCGATGGGAGTGAGAGCTGTGAAGATGTTTTTGCGCAGATATGGCTTTACGCTTGTGCTGATGGGGGTGACCGCCGTTGCCATGACTGTGGCGGGCGTGGCCTTCAAGCAGGCAGCCATACGTATGATACCCTTTTATATTTCGCTGATCATCGGCTTGATGCAAACAAGAGCCGTACGCTATGCGCCGTTGCTTGGCGGTATCAATTCCATCTGGTACGGGTGTATCAATCTTTATTACGGGCTTGCGGCATCCGCCATGTCCTGCTTTTTGTTTTCCTGCCCCCTGCAGCTGATCACCTTTTGGCGCTGGCAGCGGCACAAATACGGCAGCTCCACGCGCTTTTGCAGCCTTTCCTGGCGCTGGCGGATCCTGGTGGCGCTTGGCTTTTGCGCCGTGTGGGCAGGGGTGTTTTTTGTGCTGAGGCTGATCGGCTCCTCGTATCAGCTGTTGGATAACACCGCCACGCTGGTGGGGATCCTTGTATCCTTCTTGACCTTGTTTTCCTTTATCGAATTTGCCCCTATGCAGCTGATCAGTGCCGTTTTGAGCATCTGGTTGAACGTGGCTATGGTGCGGGATTTTCCCGAGCAGATGCCCTCGCTGATCTACAGCATTTACTCGGCGATCTGCGTGCTGTTAGGGCTTTTCAGCGTGATGTCGCTTTATAAAGAACAAAAGGCTGTGGCGCTTGCCGCGGCGAAAGGAGAAAAATATGAAAACAGTTTGGGATAAGCGCCCCGGCGGCGATAACCCCCGCAACAGTGAAGGGGATTTTATCCGCCTTGACGACGGACGTATCCTGTTTGCCTACAGCTGCTATCACGGCAGCTCCCACCTGGATCACTCCCCCTGCGATATCGCGGTGATCTATTCCGCCGACGAGGGCGAGAGCTGGAGCGAGCCGCGCATCATCGCGCGTGCTGCTGATTACGGCGTGGATAATATCATGAGCGTTTCGGTGCTGCGCCAGCAGGACGGCAGCATTGGCGTGTATTACCTTATCAAGGAAAACAGCTATGACACCACGGTGGGCAGAGCGCTTTCAAGGGATGGCGAGCATTTTGTGACCGAGCGCTGCAGCATCGAGGATTGCCGCCAGTATTTCGTGATCAACAATCAGCGCATCCACCGCCTTTCGAACGGAGACATCGTGGCTCCCGCCGCAGCGCACCCGCGCGATGAAAAGGGCTACGAGCGCTTTTCTGTGTGCATGTGCTTTGTTTCCAAGGACGATGGCAAGACCTTCAAGGCGACCGCACCGCGCCTTACCATCCCCAAGCTGAACAAATGGGATCGCGGTATGCAGGAGCCCGGCATTTTTGAGCACGCGGACGGCACGCTGCACTTCTGGGCGCGCACGCGCTCGGGCTATCAGTACGAGGCGTATTCCCGCGACCATATGGAAAGCTTTACCATGCCACAGCCCTTCGTCAGCTCGCCAACGTCCCCCCTGCAAATGAAAAAAGATCCCCATACGGGTGTACTTTATATTGCATACAACCCCATCCCCGAAATGCATCTGGGCAATTACAGCGGCACGTCTGGCGTGATCGACGCACAGCTGATCAACTATGACCAGAGCACCTGGGGGCGCACGCCCTTTGTGCTACGCAAAAGCACAGACGACGGCAGAAGCTGGGGCAGATATACCGTTGTCGGAAGCGATAGGGATTACGGCTACTGTTATCCCGCCATGCATTTTACCGAGGACGGCTGCATGCTGCTTGCTTACTGCTGCAGCGGCAAAAAAGAGGGAACTGCGCTCGCAGGCATTCGCATCACAAAGATCCCGCTTTCTGAGATCAACGATTAATTTTTAAACGCCCGTTACGGGCGAATGGAGGATACTGAAATGATTAAAATGGAAAAAGGCTTTGTGCCCGCACTCGGCACCCCTCTTGACCAAAACGGCGAGCTTGTTGCCGCCGGACTGAAAACACAGATCGACCAGCAGATCAAGGCAGGCGCCGTGGGCCTTTTGTGCATGGGCAGCATGGGGCAGCAGGCGTTTATCCGCAACGACGTATATCCCGAGGTTGCCAAGGCAGCCGTAGAGGCAGCTGCAGGCCGCGTGCCCGTATTTGTGGGCGCTATGGATACCTCGATCTCCCGCGTCAAGCAGCGCATTGCCGCCCTGGAGGAGCTGGACATTGCCGCATTTGTGTTTACTGCACCCTATTACAGTGTAGCCAACCGCAAGCAGATGATGACCTTCTTTACCGAGGTGGCAAAGCTGACCAAGCACAATATCATGCTTTACGATCTCCCCGGCGTAACTCAGACAAAGATCACCTATGATATGGTGTTGGAGTTGCTTGCAACCGTGCCTAACTTTGTGGGTATTAAGTCTGCCGATACGCAAATGTTCCGCAAATTAAAGCTCAATCCCGACGTGCCAAAGGACTTTATCACCGTTTACTCGGGGCTTGACACCTTTGACGTTTCTTATGGCTGGGGCATTGATAACTGCCTTGACGGTATGCTTTCCTGCACGCCCTACAACACCAAAATGCTGTTCGAGGCGCTCAACAAGGGCGACCGCGAAACCGCGGCCATGCACATGAACAACATCGTGGCGTTC
>JAZNNA010000049.1:0-4082 GCA_045580065.1 Eubacteriales bacterium | reverse complement strand
AGCTGGATCTTTTCATTCAGCTCGGGGAACTCCTTGGCAAGGACCTCCTTGGCGCGCTCCAGAAGGATCACACCGCCCTCACCGGAGGTCACGCGACCCATGATCAGCACGTGCTTGATATCATAGAACAGCGAGTAGTAGGCAATGGTATAGCCAAAGTATACGCCGATGGTGTCATAGATCTTGGCAGCGCGGGCATCGCCCTCTGCCATCAGCTTTTGCACCACCTTCAGCTTCTCTGCGGGAGAAAGACCCTCGTCCAGCTCGATGCCTGCGGCGGGTGGCAGCTTGATCACGGCATCCTGCGAGAAGTACTTCACGCCGCAGCCGTAGTCGCCCGACCACTCGTCAACCATCGCGTCCTTGTTGTAGTCGCAGGGCACGAACGCCAGCTCGTTGAGCCAGCCGGTGATGTTGCCCACGCCGTCTACGTAGCCGCCTGCCTCGCTGGTGCCCATGGCAATGCCCAGCACGTTGTTGTCGCCCAGATCCATCGCGCCCGCAAGTGCGGTCACGTCACCGTCGTTGGCAACCTCCAGCGGCACGTCGCCAAATTCCTTGGCCACGTCGATGTACATATTCTTGCACTTCTTTTCAAAATCCTCTTTGCCCACCTTGAGGAACAAAGAAGCCACCATGATGCGGTTAACCACGTATACGCCCGCAGAGGAAACGCCGATAGCGTCAACGCGAGGCATATGCTCGGCAGCGGACTTCATAGCCGCCAGAATGCCGTCGTAGTGGTACTGGGGGTCCGCGTTGGTCTTGGGGAACCACACGACCTCCTCGCTGTACACGCTCTTGCCGTCGATCACGGCGCTGACCTTGCGGTCGGAGCCGCCCGCATCAAAGCCGATGCGGCAGCCGTCGAGATGACGACCAACGGGAGTGGCGCTCTCGCTTGTAACGGGGGCATTTTCAATGGGGCGATGCTCCACGGTCACCGTGGTTTCGTAAACGCCGCTCATAAAGTCAAAATCAAAGGCACGTGCGCCGGTTTTGCTGTAAGCCTCGGCAAGGCGATCCGCGATCAGCTTGGAGCCTGCAATGATGATCTTATGGCCGCCACGCACCCACAAAAGCGACTTGACAAGGCGCTCGACAAATTCATAATTTTCTTCATCGTGTCCGGCACCGTCGGGGTACACCACGGTCTCAAAGGCGCTGACGTAGCCCTTGTTGCGCTCGATACCGATCACAAGGCGGTTACCGCCTGCCTTTTTTGCTGCCTCGGTGAACTCACGGTACACCAGCATCATGGGCGTAAAGCCCTTGTCCAAAATAGCCTCTACCTTAAGCTTCATTGCATTTTCTCCTTGCAAAAAATTTTAAAGTCCCTGCCCCTTTGGGGCATCTTGCTTTCATTATACACCGATTTAAATCAAAAGTAAATATGTTTTTGGGTATAAACCTTAGATTTTGGGTACAAAAAAACTAAAACTTTACTTTTTTAGCTTTTTGTGATATACTAATAACAGAAATTCACCTTTGGAGGTTGATCATGTATTCTATCGGCGTTGATCTTGGCGGCACAAACATTGCCGTTGGTATTGTAGACGAAGGCGGGCGCATCATACGAAAGGGCAAGACCCCCACAAAAAAGGAGCGCCACAGCGACGAGATCGTAAAGGACATGGCCGCGCTTTGCGCCTCGCTTGTCGAGCAGGAGGGCCTTAGCTTTGAGGATATCCGCTGCGTTGGCATCGCCGCCCCCGGTAGCGTAGACCCCGCAAACGGCGTGGTCAAGTATGCCAACAACATCAATATGCTGCACTACCCCATCGCGCAAAGGCTGATGTCGCATATCCCCGTGAAAAAGGTGTATCTGGAAAACGATGCCAACGCAGCTGCGCTGGCAGAGGCCAAGGCCGGTGCCGGCAAGGGCTGTGACGACGTGATCATGATCACGCTGGGCACGGGTGTCGGCGGCGGCATCGTGATCGGCGGCAAGCTGTATTCCGGCTTTAACTATGCCGGTGCCGAGCTTGGGCACACCGTGATCGAGCATGGTGGCAGGCCCTGCACCTGCGGCAGACGCGGCTGCTGGGAGGCATACAGCTCCGCCACCGCGCTGATCGAGTTTACCAAAGAGAAAATGCAGCAAACGAAGGATACCGTTATGTGGGCAATGTGCGAAAACGGCACCGGAAAGGTCAGCGGTCGCACGGCCTTCAACGCCGCCCGTCAGGGCGACAAGGCAGGGCAAGAGGTGGTAGATACCTACATTGAGTATCTTGCCTGCGGCATCACCAATATGGTCAACATCTTCCAGCCCCAGGTGCTTTGCATCGGCGGCGGTGTGTGCGGCGAGGGCGACTATCTTCTTGACCCCCTCAAGGCCATTGTAGACCGCGAGCAATACGGCTCCGGCGCGCACGACGACAAGACCGTGATCAAGATCGCGGAGCTTGGCAACGATGCGGGCATTATCGGTGCCGCGCTGCTTGGTGAATAAGCAGATCCCCCATCGCATATGCGATGGGGGATCTTTTGCAAAACGGTTTTAAAAACCGCCAAACGTGGCAAGGGGCTTGACATTTGCACAGATAAGAGGTATAATGATAAAGATATGATATTTCGTTGCAGCACAAACGTGAAAGCGAGGAGCGCAGCATGACAGAAAAAGAGCTTTATTCTCATATTACCGATGCCGTTGGCGACGTGGATCTTGCCGATACCGAGATCCCCGCGATCGAGCTGTACCTTGACCAGATCTTAAGCCTTGTCGCCGATAAAAACACCGGCTCCGCCGCCCGTTACCGCGAGCGCACGCTGACCAAGACCATGGTCAACAACTACTCCAAGGATGGGCTGATCAGCCCCATCAACGGCAAAAAATATTCCCGTGCGCACATCATCGAGATGCTGCTTGTTTACAACCTGAAAAACAGCCTTTCCATTGAGGAGATCAAGCGCGTGCTGACCGGCGTGCGCGAGGGCTGCGGCTTTTCCGGCGAGGATCTTGTAAATGCCTATCACCGTTTTCTCTCGCTGAAGGATGCCAATCGCACCCGTGCGAGCGAAACCGTCAAGCATCTGCTTGATGACGACAAGCTGGATCCCACCGACGATAAAGACTTTTTCCTGCTTTTGCTGGATATCTTCTCCTTCTCCGCTTACCTCAAGGAGGTGGGGCGCGAGCTGCTGGAGCACCGCTATGACGATCTTGCCGCGCGCGAGCAGGAGCGCAAGGAAAAGGAAGATGCCGAAAAGCGCGAGCGCAAGGAAAAGGAAAGTGCAGAAAAACGCGAGCGCAAGGAAAAAGAGGATGCCGAAAAACGCGAGCGACGCAAGCGCGATGCCGAGGTAAAGGCAACCATCAAAAAGCTGAAGGAAGAAAAGAACGCCGCCGTGCAGGCAAGCGAGCCGGACGAGGCATAAGGGGGCAAACGGTATGACTTTAACCGTATTGATCGACAACCGCACGGTGTCTTTTGCTTTTTTTGAAAAAGAGGAGAACGCCCCCCGATTTGTCTTTCGCATCGCCGCGCGCCCCGCGCGCACCTCAGACGAATACGCCGCCCTTCTTTACGGCATGCCGAAAAGGCCCACCGCACAGGAGCTGCAGCGCGCCATCATCGCCTCTGTCGTCCCCCCTCTGACCGCCGAGATCATCAAGGCGATCCGCCTGCTGTACCCCGATGCCGTGTGCCTTACCGTTGGGGCAGGGCTGCGCACGGGGCTGACGCTGCGCACCGATGCTCCCGCTGAGTTGGGCGCTGACCTTGTCGCAATGGCCGCAGGCGCCGTTTTGCTGAAAAATTCCCCCTGCCTTGTGCTGAATTGCGGGGACGTGATCACGCTTTCCGCCATCGGGCGCGGCAAGGATGCCCCCGAATATCTGGGCTGCGCCATCCTGCCCGGCGCGGCACTTTCCGTGCAGGCACTCAAGGAGCAGGCCGCACTGCTTTCCACCGTGGCACTGACCGTGCCGCCACACAGCATCGGCAAAAACACGGGTGACAGCGTACGTTCCGGCGTGCTGCTGGGGCTTGCCGCCGCCATTGAACGCCTGATTTCCGATTTTGAAGCTGAAATGAAGGCGCAGGCGCTGCCGCTTGTGGTAACGGGCGACGAGGCAG
>JAZNNA010000048.1:0-11047 GCA_045580065.1 Eubacteriales bacterium | reverse complement strand
CCACTTTTTCATAATTCAAATTCTCCTTTATTCATCGGGCTGTGCCCGGTATTTGTTTTTGGAACGATTCTATTTTATCACACCTTTTTGCGTTTGTCAAGAGGTTTTTGAAAAATTTTTAGAATAATTCTAAAAAATATTTTTCCGATCCCTCGTACGTGCATACACGTATAAATTATAAGGAATAAAAACCGGCAGAGAAGGCTCTCTGCCGGTCTTGTTTTTATAAAGTTTTCTGATCTTGCGGCGCAGCGTTCAAAATTTTACGATGCGGCGGGGATATCATAGTCGGCAACCATTTGAATCGTTTGCTCGAATTCCCCATTCTTAAGCAAAAGATATTCGTGAAGCACCATGCGGTAATGCCCCGACCCTAAGCTTTCTTCGGGCAACGGAAAGCTTCGATCCAGACTTTGTTGAGCAAGAACGTCAGGATTTGAAGAATTCCACCTTGCGCCCCCTTTGGTAACGATAACTTCACCCGGTACCGGTACGGGATATACGCGAACCCACTTTTCGTCCTGTTCTTTATATATGGTAAGTCGGGTTACTGCCGCTAAATCACAGCAAATATCAAAATCAGTGCCATTTTCTATCGTATAATGCAATTTACCGTCTGCAACATACACGTTTTGAAGCAAAATATCCGTGTTCATTAAATCGTCAGGCTGATTGAGCAGATAATCATCTCCTGCATAGAAATTTCCTTCATCAAAAGGAGGATGCATGGCTTTATAGAAAAACCAGCCCGCGAAGCAGCCGCCAAGAAAAACAAGCGCGGCAAGCACAATCACAAGGATGCGCACAAGCTTGCCTTTTTTAGAAAGCGGCTTTTTGGCTTTTTCTTCTACTACTTCGTTTTGCATAGTGTGCTCCTTTCATTGCCGAATTTCTAACCCTGCGGCGCAGCGTTCAAAATTTTACGATGCGGCGGGGATATCAACGGTGATCACCACGCGCACGTCTTGGCAAAGCCCCTCGAAAACTGCCATAAACGTTATCGCAACGTAATAAGTGCCTGCTTCTGTAATTTGCCACAGATCCAAATATAAGTACCTCTCCATTTTTTGAAAAGCAGCAACATCTACCTCTGCTTGCTTTTGCGGTTGTGCCGATTTATCGCTCTCCGCATTCAGATCCTGATTTTTCTCTATTGTTTTTGGCCCGGAAGGATCTTGTTTTTGAATGACCGTTTCTTTATGGTAAAGATCAAAAATACTATTGTTTTCCAGTGTATAATATAAATACCTACCGTCTATAGTACCCTCAATACGCTTTCCGTCCAAGCAGACGTCTTCCGCCGTTATGCGGTTGTTCAGCTTAGCACCAAACTCTCCCGTCACGTAATAGAGCCATCCGGCTGTTCCTCCAACACCCAAGGAAAAGCAAAGCAGGCACACCAAAACAGAGCACAAAATTTTTGTGATCTTTCGGTGGTTGCACTTTTGTGCTACCTTGATTTCTTCATTCATAGTGATTTCTCCTTCCTCTCTGTGTTTTATTTCCCAACAAAAAACGCGCAACGTCACATCCTTGCCCGTTGCGCGCAGCAAAGCATAGAGAAAGGCTCAGCGCAAAAAACGCAATGGGCAAGGAGTGCGATGGCAAACGGTTTCGCTAACAGTATGCATCGGTTTCACTCCCCTTTCTGTGATTTTATTCCATTTTTAGTATAGCACGCAAGAGGATCATTGTCAATAAAGTACACAGTTTGTTTACATTCTGTGGTTTTTTTGTGCAAAATAACAAAGACCGCCCGGGTGGGCGGTCTTTGTTTCTAATCTACTGCTTTTTTCTTTGATCTCAAAAATTCGGCAAAGGAAATTCCCGTTTCAACGAGATACGTGGCATAAATTGCAAGCAGGCACACCACCAGCAGCGCATCTTGTGCCACGCGCGGCGGATAGGTGAAAAAGGGCAAGACCATGGCGAAAAAGTAGATCCAGTTTGTGCCCTGCAGGCGCTCGGTGCGCAAAAACAGCACAAGCGCGGGCAGCAGCAAAAGCCAATTATACGACGAGAAGATCGAGGGCATGGTCAGCATCACCGCGCCGCAAAACAGAAAGGACTTCCACGCCTTTTTTTGCAAAAGCGCGGTAACGGCGGCAAGCAGGATGATAAAGATATAAAACCCAAACAGCACCGAGCCGCCCAGCTGCAGCGGGATGTTGTTTTGCTGCATAAAGTCCACCGAAAGCTGCGACGAGGCGCGGGAAAACCCGAGGGTATATTTGATCGCCCAGAACACGCTGATGGGCCCGCCATAGAAAAAGGACGGCACAAACAGGCAAAGCAGCCCGTAGATGCAAGCGTGGAGCGCATCCCGCCAGCGCTTATCTGCGATCAGCATGGCGCCAAGCAGCACGGGGTAAAACTTCAGTGCCGTGGCAACGGCAAGGGCAAAGAGCCCAAGCTCGCGCGCGATGCGGCTTTCGCTGTGATAGCTTTGCACATAAAACAGCATGGCACAAACGCAAAGCAGCATGGTATTGCCGCGCTCCAGCAAGAAAAGCATTGGGAACGAGCAAAGCATAAGCGGCACAAGCCACGCCCTTTTTTTGCCGCTATACGGCTCGCGCCAAAGCAGCACGGCAAGTAACGCAAAGCACACCACAAAGAAAAGCACGTAGCACAAAATCGCTGCGGGGTACTCGCGCCACGTGTGCGCCAGCTCGCGCGGAGTGTCGAGATATTCACGCGGAATAAACAGCGAGAACAGCGAGATCACAAGGTTGGAAAGCGGCGGATAGATAGAGCCGAGGCGCGTGTAGACCTCAATGCCCTGCGCCGTGTCGCGCACGGGGTTGAAAAAGTCCATAAACAGATCGCTGCATTCCTTAAAAAAGATGCCGATAAAGGCATCTGCACCGCCCAAAAGGCAACGGAGCAAAAAAATAAGCAGACCGGGGAGCATCAACGCGATAAAATATTCAGCCGGATCGCGCCGGCGCAAAAGGGCAACAAGGCCATCGCGTGCGCGCAGGCAGAGCGCTTTTATTTGCTGCATGATATCCCCCCTCTGTGTTTTTCTTTATTTTATCATATTTGCACCGCAAAGTCAAACCCTTTCCCCTTGACGGCGCAAGAAAAAAATATTATAATTATAAGAGATGTTTTCAAAGGAGGTGTCGCCGTGGTAGAATTGCTCTCTCCTGCCGGCAATTTTGAAAAAATGTGTGCCGCGCTGCGCTTTGGTGCGGATGCGGTGTATCTTGCCGGGCGCTTGTTTGGTATGCGCTCCGCTGCCGACAACTTTACAAATGAGGAGCTGGATGCCGCCATCACCTACGCGCACCGGCGCGGCAAAAAGGTGTACCTTACCCTCAACACCATTCCCCACGGGCACGAGTATCCCCTCCTGCGCGAATTTTTGCAGACGCTTACCGAAAATCCGCCGGATGCGGTGATCCTCACCGACCTTGGCGTGATGGCAACGGTGCGCGAGCTGCTGCCGCAAATGCCGATCCACGTCTCCACGCAATCCAGCATTGCAAGCCCCGCCGCCGCAAAGGCGTGGGCAGCTCTCGGTGCCGAGCGCCTGGTGCTGGCGCGCGAGCTGACGCTGGAGGAGGTCAAGGCGATCCGCGCGGCGCTCCCGCCCGAGGTGGAGCTGGAGGCCTTTATCCACGGCTCGATGTGTGTTTCCTACAGCGGACGTTGCATGCTTTCCAACCAATTTACGGGGCGCGATGCCAACCGAGGTGCTTGCGCACAGCCCTGCCGCTGGAACTATACCGTAGTAGAGGAAAAGCGCCCCGACGAGGCGCTGCCCGTGATCGAAAACGAGAACGGCACCTTTATCATGTCCTCTAAGGATATGTGTATGCTGCGCCACTTGCCCGCGCTGATCGAGGCGGGGGTGAACTCCTTCAAAATCGAGGGGCGCATGAAAAGCGCCTATTACACCGCGGTGATCAGCAACGCCTACCGTATGGCGATCGACGCCTATCTGCGCGACCCTGCGGGGTACGTATTTGACGAGGCGTTGTACCGCGAGGTGGAAAGCGTTTCGCACCGTGAATACGCCACGGGCTTTTGGTTTGACGATCCGCGTGAAAACGCGCAGCTTTGCACCGAGGGGGGCTATATCCGCGAAAAGGCCTATTTCGCCACGGTTGTAGAGCGCGGTAATGCGCCTGCGGGTCTTGTAGAGGAAAACGAGCAGGGCGTGCTGTGCCGCTTGCGCCAGCGCAACAAGCTCTCGCTTGGGGACAGCGCCGAGCTTTTGACCCCCGGACGGGTGGGAATTCCGCTGCACGTGTGCGAGCTTTACGACGAAAGCGGCACGCCCATTGAAAGTGCGCCACACCCCTTGATGGAGTTTTACACACGCCTGCCCCACGTGGCAAGTGCGGGAGATATCCTGCGCGCAGGTGAAGACGATTTGAAAAAGGAGGGATAACGGTATGAGAAACGAACAGCTTGCCGATATCCTGCGCCCCACAAGCTTTGACCATATCGTTGGCCAATCGCATCTGTTTGGCGAGCGCGGCGCGGTGCGCCGTATGGTGGAGAGCGGACGCATCACCAACATGATCTTTTTCGGCCCCCCCGGCACGGGAAAAACCACCGCAGCCTCGGTGATCGCGGCGCGCTCGGGGATGGAATTCCGGCGCCTCAACTGCACCTCGGCCTCACTTTCCGACGTCAAGCAGGTGCTTGCCGAAACCTCGAATATTTTTGGCGCGGGCGGCATATTACTGTATTTAGACGAGCTGCAGTACTTTAACCGCAAGCAGCAGCAATCGCTTTTGGAGTATATGGAGGACGGGCGCGTTACGCTGATCGCCTCCACCACCGAAAATCCGCATTTTTACATTTACAATGCCATCATTTCCCGTTCGTCGCTGTTTGAGTTCAAGCCGGTAAAGCCACAGGAGATGCTCCCTGCTCTCTCGCGTGCGCTGGCGCACCTCAACAACGAAAACGGCACGGAGATCGTGGCGGATGACGAGCTGCTTTTCTACGTTGCCTCACAGGTGCGCGGCGACGTGCGACGCGGCATCGTGCTACTGGAAAACGCTTATTTTGCCGCAGGTGACGAGGGCGCCTCTCCCCGTAAGGGATCGATCACCAAAGAGCAGGTGCAAAGCTTTCACGTAGGGGTGGGTAACTTTAACGACGACACCCACTTTGATCTTCTTTCCTGCCTGCAAAAGTCGATCCGCGGCTCCGACCCCGATGCCACCGCCTTTTACGTGGCAAAGCTATGCGCCGCAGGCGAGCTGATCTCGCTGTGCCGCCGGTTGCAGGTCATTGCCAGCGAGGACGTGGGGCTTGCCTATCCGCAGGCCGCCGCCATCACGCGCGCGTGCTGCCAGTCTGCCATGGAGCTGGGCTTCCCCGAGGCGCGGATCCCGCTGATCAACGCCGCCATCATGCTTGCCACCGCACCCAAGTCCAACAGCGCGTATCTGGCGCTTGACGCCGCGATGCAGGATATCGAGGCCGGCAAGGGCACGGTAGCCCCCTTGCATCTGCAGTCCCCCCTGTTCAAGGGGTACAAATACCCGCACGATTACACCTGCAATTACGTGCATCAGCAATATTTGCCCGACGATCTGCGCGGGCGGAAGTATTATCAACCCGGAGAAAACAAAACCGAGCAAGCGGCTAAGCTCTACGCCGAGATGATCCGACGCGAGGGAGGAAAGCCGAAACAGTAAAGGAGGCTTTCTTTGTGGTATAAGATACTTCTTGCAGCGCTCTATGGCATATTGGAGGGGATAACCGAGTGGTTGCCCATCTCCTCAACGGGGCATTTGATCCTGCTGCGGCACTTTATCAGCTTTCCCGCCTCCGACAGCTTTTTCGAGGTGTTTGAGGTGGTGATACAGCTTGGTGCCATTCTGGCGGTGCTTGTGCTGTATTTTCACACCATCAACCCACTTTCAAGCAAAAAATCCCCTGCCGAGCGCGCAGATACGTGGCGGCTTCTGGCAAGGATCGCGCTGGCGGCACTCCCCGCCGCTGCGATCGGGCTTTTGCTGGACGACCTGCTGGATGCCTACCTTTTTCGTGCCGAGGTGGTGGCCGCTATGCTGATCCTTTACGGCATCCTCTTTCTCTTTTGCAGGAGCACCGCCCCACAAAAGGAGAAAGCGGCGCTGCCGAGCAAAAAGCAAGCGCTGCTGATCGGCTGCTTTCAGGTGCTCTCTCTCGTCCCCGGCACGTCGCGCTCCGGTGCCACGATGCTTGGGGGGCTTTGTGCGGGACTTTCGCGCAAGGGGGCAGCAGAATTCTCGTTTTTTCTTGCCATCCCCACCATGCTCGGCGCCTCGGCGCTCAAGCTTTTCAAGTTTTTCCTTGAGGGAAACGTGCTTACCGCTACCGAGCTTTTTATGCTGATATCGGGCAGCATGGCGGCGTTTTTGATGTCGCTGCTTGCCATTCGCACCCTGCTTCAATTTGTAAAGCGGCATTCCCTTGCCCCGTTTGGCGTGTATCGCATCCTGCTGGGGGCGCTGGTGCTGCTCACACTATTTTTCTGATAGCTTAAAGGAAACGGATATGGAAAAATTAAAGATCCCCTACCCCGTGATCGTGGAGGGAAAATATGACCGTCTTCGGCTGCTTTGCGTAATGGAGGGGAAGATCCTGACCACCGAGGGATTTGGCATTTTCAAAAACACAGAAAAGCTGGCGCTGCTGCGCGCGCTTTCAAAAAGATCCCCCTTGATCGTGTTGACCGACCCCGACGGGGCGGGCAAGCTGATCCGCTCGCATATCGGCTCTGCCGTGCCGCCCGAGCGCCTGATCCCGCTTTACGTGCCGCAGATCAAGGGCAAGGAAAAGCGCAAGAGCCAGCCGAGCGCCGCAGGGCTGCTTGGCGTGGAGGGGCAGGAGCAGCAGCTGCTGCACGATCTGCTTGCCCCCTTTGCCGATAACGACGCACCGCAGCGCACGCCCCTTACAAAGGCAGACCTTTTTGAGGATGGGCTGACCGGGGGTGAGAACAGCCGCGCGCGCCGTAACGCGCTGGCGGCAGAGTTTGCGCTCCCCGCAGATATGACCCCCAACGCGTTGCTTGCGGCGCTTTCGGTGATCGCCACGCGTGAGGAATACAAGGCGGCGGTGGAAAAGATAAAATAAAGGCGCGAGTTTTGCTCCGCGCCTTTATTTTTATACCGTTTTGCCCCTAAATTTTGCGATGTCAAGAAAAATGTACAAAAAAATTTGCCATTTTCAAGAAAAAGCGGTAGACAGCGGCTGCAAAATAGTGTAAAATGAAGGCACAACCCACCCGAAAGGAGAAGGATCTATGAACTTTGGACTTCACTGTGCCGAGGCACGCCGCCAAAAAAATATCAGTCAAGAGGAGCTTGCCGAGGCGCTTGGCGTTTCCCGCCAGACGGTCTGCAAGTGGGAAACGGGAGCAACCTACCCCGATATTGACAAGCTGTGTGAGATCGCAGCCTTTCTTGGTGCCAGCACCTCTTATTTGTTAGGAGAGGAAGGCGCCGCCAAGACCCCCGAGGCAGAAAAAGCACCGCCTGCACCCGAACCTGCCGTTGCCTCGCCCGAGGAAAAGGCCGACGTGCTTTGCCACTTCCGCCGCTTTGCCGCTATGATCGGTGGTGCCACACTTTTGATCCTGCTTAGTGTTGCCCTTTCGATCCCGTTGATGTCCGCCACGCGCATGCCGCTCCCTGCCCTTGGGGTGGCGCTGCTGCTTACCGGCATTTTTGCGGCGGTGATCCTTTACGTGATCGCCGGCATCCGTCACGATGCCTATCAAAAGGAGCATAACGGCAACCTTTTGTTTTCAGATGCCGAGCTTCACGCCGAGCAGCGCAGCTTTACCGCCAAGATCGCCATTGGCCTTGCGCTGATCTTTATCGGCGTGCTACTTGTGGTGGTTCTTGCCTTTTTTGAAAAGGAGGGGCTGGTGATCCTTGGCGTTTCCGGCATGCTTGCATTGATCGGCATCGCGTGCTATCTCTTTATCACCGCAGGGATCCGCCGCGATCTTTACACCGATCCCAAAAAGGCCCTGCAGAGCGAGGAGGAGCAAAAGCGCCACCAAAAGCCCGAGGATGCGATCGGCGGCATTATCATGTCGCTTGCGACAGCCGTGTTTTTGCTGCTTGGATTTGCATTTGACCTCTGGCACCCTGCTTGGGTGGCATTCCCCATCGGGGGCGTGCTGTGCGGCTGCGTTTCCTCTATCGTCAAGCTCAGCCGCGGTGATCGCGCCGAGGAGGAAAAGGACGACGAATAAGCAAAAAAGCCCCCACGTGGGGGCTTTTTTGCGCCCTCTTTACAAAAGTGGCGTGCTGTGCTATAATAAAAGCATCAAATAGCGGAGGAATGTATGAGGCGTTTGAGATTTTTTGCTACCGTTTTGCCACTTTTTCTATTGTGCGCTTGTCTGCTCGCGGCATGCGGCAAGGATGGCGACGCACTTCAAAACAATAACGCTGATAATGCCAATGGCGGTGCGATCAGCGCGTGCGACACGCACACCCCCGGCGAGTGGATCACCGTAACGGCGCCGGGCGAGAGCCGTGAGGGGCTGCGCAAAAGGCTTTGCACGGTATGCGGCGAGGCTCTGGAAAGTGAGGTCATTCCCGCCACGGGCAGCATAGGGCTTGTGTATTATGCGATCGGCGCGGAGGCCTTTGGCGTAAAGGCAGGCGACACGCCGGCCACAGAGATCATCATTCCACATAGCTACGCGGGCAAGCCCGTGATCGAGATCGGCGAGCGCGCGTTTGCAGGAAAGAATACCTTAAAAAGCGTTACCCTGCCGGATAGCCTAAAAGCCATTGCCACCTCTGCCTTTGACGGCTGCACGGCTTTGAAATCAATTACCCTGCCGGATACTCTTGTTCAAATAGAGGCCTACGCCTTTCGCGGCTGTACGGCTTTAGAAGCACTCACTCTGCCCGGCAGCGTGACATTACTCGGGCACGGCGCCTTTTCCGGATGCACGGAGCTTACCAAGGTCACCTTTACCGAAGGGCTTTTGCAAATTGGCAATGCGGCCTTTGCCGACTGCACCTCGCTTGTATCCGTCACCTTGCCCGAGGGGCTTTTGCATCTGGGCGCCTCGGCGTTCAGCGGCTGCAAGGCTCTTACTGCACTTTCTATCCCCTCCACCCTGCAATCGGTTGGCGGACGCGTGAGCTACGGATGTGAAAGGCTGAGCTATCACACCTACAACGGCGGCAGCTACCTTGGCAACGAAAGCAACAAATTCCTTTTGCTTGAGGAGCTTACCGACAAGGATGCCACCGCCTATACGGTACATTCCGCCACCGTCTTTGTCGCCTCGATGGCGCTTGATACGGGTGCTTTGCAAAGCGCGGTGCTACCCAAAACGTTGCGCGGCCTTGGGGTGCAGTTCTCCTTGCCCACCTATTATTTTGCGGGCAACGCCACCGAATGGGAGGGTGTCAGCCTTTTTGACAAGGAGCTGTACGGCAGCTACGTTTCGGCTGAAAAGCTATACTTTTATTGTGACACCACCCCCACCGACACCGGCAATTACTGGCGGTACGTGATGGGCGCTCCCAAGGCGTGGTGACGCGCCAAAGGGATAGCAAGCAACCGCCTTTTTGCACCGTTATGGCACTAATTTTTTACGTAAACTAAAATTTACGTCAAAAATCGCTTTTTCTAACGAAAAGTGATAGACACGCGCCTTAAAACTGTGTAAAATAGAGGCAAGTATCCCCTATGAAAGGAGCGTTTTATGGATTTTGGAAGTCGCTGCGCCGAGGCACGCCGCCAAAAGGGTATGAGTCAAGAGGAGCTTGCCGAGGCGATTGGCGTTACTCGACAGACCATTTACAAATGGGAAAACAACATCACCGTCCCCGATATCACCAAGCTTGCCGAGATCGCCACGGCGCTTGCTGTTTCCACTTCTTATCTGTTGGGTGAGGAGCAGTCCGCGCCCACACCGCTGCCCGAGCAAGCGGAAGTGCAGACTATTCCCCTTTACACGCAGCGAAAGCGCAGCAAGGTGTTTATGTGGATCCTGATCGCGGCGATCGCCCTGCTTCTTGTCGTCGTGCTGGTTGTGACGTTGGTGCTTATATTGCCGGGAAATAAGGATAAAGGCGATGCCGACGGCGGCGATCAAGTCACTGCATGCAAGCAACACTCGCCGGGCGAGTGGATCACCGTGGCCGAGCCGGGCGAGGAGAGCGACGGAAAACGCGAAAAACGCTGTACGGTATGCGGTAAAGCGCTGGAAGCCGAGACAATTGAGGCAACAGGGACCGTGGGACTTTTGTTTTTTGCCGTTAACGAAAACGAATACGGCGTGCGCGCAGGCGAGTCGCTCAGATACGCAGAGCGCATCGTAATTCCGAAAACCTACCGGGGCAAGCCCGTAACACAAATTTTAGATCAGGCATTTGGTACAGCGGATGCTGCCGTAAAAGCGCCTTGCGTTTATCTGAAATCCGTCATTATTCCCGATACAATCACAAAAATTGAGGAATCTGCCTTTGCAAGGTGCGCGGCACTGGAAAGCATTACGCTGCCTGAGGGGATCACCTCGATCGAGCCTCACACCTTTAGTGGGTGCACAGCGCTGACTCACATTGTGCTGCCAAGCACGATGACAGAATTGAAGAATGCAGCTTTTTCAGGCTGCTGCTCACTTGCATCAATCTCCCTGCCCACCAATCTTTTGCGTATTGAAGATTTTGTGTTTTCCGGTTGCGGAGCTCTTGTCAGCGTCACACTTCCCGAGGGGTTGAAATTCCTCGGCAATGATGCCTTTGTCGGCTGTAAAAATCTGACCTCGCTTTCTATCCCATCCTCACTGGAAGAATGCGAGTTCAGCACTATTTACGCTGGGTACAAAAAACTGCAATTTTACACCCTTAACAATGTAAAATATTTAGGAAACGAGCAGGATAAGTATCTGCTTGCATGTGAGGAGAGTGCAGATACCGAGCTCACCACATGTATCCTCTCTGCCACCACGCGCTTTGTGGCAAACAGGGCCTTTGGTCAGAACTATTTCTTACAAGTCCTGGTCTTGCCCAAAAGCTTGCGTTCCATTGGGTATCAAGGCGTTTTCATTGAT
>JAZNNA010000047.1:0-25477 GCA_045580065.1 Eubacteriales bacterium | reverse complement strand
AAAAAAATCCCATAACTCAATCTCCTTCCGTATATTGACTTTATTATAACATAAAAAAAGAATTTAGTAAACAGAAAACATGTTCGCCTATAATTTAAAGCATTCTTCTCGCAAAGATTTTCTTCCCTTTTCTATCAGTTTTCTATCATTTTTCTGACATTTTTCCAAATAAAAGGGACGAAACGGGGTGATTTTTTCCCGTTTTCAGAGTAAACTGTGACGAGGAGAGGGCTCTGGGGAAAAGCTCTATAACTCTTTATTGTGCATTTACATCAAAGATAATTCACCGCCAAGATCACGGCACTGGTGACGATCATCACGATACCAACCACGCGATTCAAGAGCTTTGCATCTGCCCTATTGGCAATTTTAGAGGCAATTCTTGCCCAAAGCAGCGTGAAGGCAGCGCACAGCACAAGGCAAAGGACATCGGGCATACCGCCAATAACAAAATGGCTGATACCGCCCGTCAGAGCTGTAAATGCCATAATAAACACGCTGGTGCCAACCGCCAGATGCATCGGATAGCCAAGAAACGTAGTCAGCACGAACAGCATCATCATGCCACCGCCTGCACCCACAAAGCCACAGATAAAGCCGATAAAAATGCCGCCCACGATCGCCTTGATCAGTCTGCTTTTGGGAGACTGCGCTTCCATTTGCTCTCTTGTTGTGTTAACGGGCTTCAAAAGAAAGCGCAAGCCGATCACGATCATGGCGATCTGCATGGTACTGCTCATTGCCTGATCGGGCAGCAGGCTTGCCACAAGGCTGCCAACAACCGTTACAACAAGAACGCTGAGCATCAGCGGCAAGCTGTTTTTTATATCCAGGTTGCCGCTTTTTTTATAAGTGTAGGCACTGACGGCGCTTGCCAGCACGTCGCTGATCAGACCGATGCCCACTGCCGCGTAGGCAGGAATGCCCAAAAAGGTGATCAGCATAGGGCCGATCACAGCAGCGGCACTCATTCCTGCAAATCCTGTGCCGATGCCGGCACCTGCCCCCGCAATGAAGCACACCAATATCTTGACCAAAATTTCTTCCATGCTCTGTTTTCTAACCTCTTTTTCCAAAACGCTTATCACCCTCGCCCTTTCGGAAGGGTTAAAGCTGCTCTTGATCGATATTATACCATAAAAGCTCTGCCCTTTCAACAGAACACTGAAAATATTCGGGTATCAAGCAGATCCCCTTTACAGCCCCTTTCCGTCATAGATATATATTTGTGATCGATTCAGATCGACCCCGTGCATATCGATCACAGTCGGCTCGGGATGATCATAGGTCGTGTAATAATAGATCCCCTTATCCACGTTGCAGCAGCTGCTGTAGCGCGTATATTCAAAGCCGGCCGCAGTCCGAACACATCCCTTTGGCATAGCAACAGCATTCAGAATATGAAAAAACTGCGTCACGTTTGATGCTTCGTCAAAGCTTGATACCGAGTTTTCCTTCACAAAAAAAGCCCTGATGAACCGCGAAGCGCTTGAAAAATCCCCCGGCAGCCCCAACGCCCCTAACCCCAAGCTATAGTTGCTCACAGGCACGCTTTTCCGGAACCGAGAGACCGCACGACCGGCACTAAGCCCCATATAATGGCTTACGTTTGTCCGGTGAAAATCAAAGGGCGGATTGTTGGTCAGGACCTCAAACGGATCGTTGTACATTTTGATCCCGTCCTTCAATGGCTCCACCACAAGGCTGCTTTTTTTGTCGCTGATCATCCAATGCAGCGGCGAGAGCGGCAGCTGCTCACTAAAGTCGATATTGACCAAATTTACCCTTTCAAGAAGCACCCTTGCTTCATCGATGCAGGCGCACCGAGCCAAGATCAGGGGGATAAGCTCAAAGGGTGTAACATTATCCCTCCCCTCCAGAAGGGGGCGGTAAACGGCGTTTCCCGGAAAATTCAAGCCTGCCATGCTCAGCCCCATTTCATTTGTCGCCTCATAGTACAGGGGAAAGCCCTCGACGACGGTAGCCATACCGATCATTGCATAATGCGATCGGATCGGCTTTTCGCAACGCATTTTTATTTCATGATTTCGGGGAGTGATCACAACGCTTTCCCCATATCCGCGGTCCAGATCCAGATTTCTGCCAAAATACGAATCATGATTTCTATAACAGACAGCCGTGCACATAAATACCTCCGTTTGCTGATTTAACGTTATTATTCGCCAGGCTGAAGAAAAAATCACCTGCTATCTGTGCAGGGCTTGACAAAATCTGTGCGACGTCATATAATATACTTCGGAATAGCGAAATTATATCTTTCGCTATAGCGAAAGATCGGAGCAAGGGTACGGAGGATCAAAATGGAGTATATCAGCATAGATGAGATCGCAAAAAAATGGGGCGTTTCTCCGCGCAGCGTTCAGCTGCTCTGCACCGGCGGCAGGATCGAGGGCGCCACGCGCCTGGGGCGCGCCTGGATGATCCCGAAAAATGCAAGAAAGCCCGTAGACGGCAGAACAAAGGCGGGCAGAGCCTTGATCGACCGCGATATGCCCCTCCCCCGCAAGACCCCCTTTCTTTACATGAGCGATCTTTACCACACGCCCGGCACTGCCGACAAGGTGGGGGCAGGGCTTGCTTATCACCACGAGGCGCAGGTGCTGTTTGAGGCAGAGGTGGCTTACTCTCGCGGAGAGATCGACAAGGTATACGAAAGCGCGAGCTACCTGCTTTCCAAGCACTCCGGCTTTTATGCCGTTCTCTCCGCGGGCATGCTGCTTGCCATGTGTGCCATCTGGAAGGGGGACATTGATATGTGGCGCCGCGCCAAGATCCACATTGCCGAGGCGCCCGCCAAATGCGATCTCGACCGCGACACCATGCAGCTTGCCATCAGTGCGGTGGATATTATGCTCTACAGCGTACAAAGCTTTCCAAAATGGTTTCAGATCGGCTGCTTTGAGCCGCTGCACAAGGATTCTTACCCTGCCGCCAAGGTCTATTACGCCAAATTTTTATATACCGTTGCATACGCCGTTGCAACCGGAACACTGAAGCTGCAGGGCGCAGAGGGGCTTTACGTCATGTCCTCCGTCCCCTATACCATCGAGCCTATGATCTGCTGGGCAAACGAAAAAAGCACCGTTATGTCCGAGATCTATCTGCGCTTGACGTGCGCTGCTGTCTACCACAACTGCGGCAAGGACGAGGATGCCGTTCGCCACATCGACCGCGCGCTCGCTCTTGCCCTGCCCGACAGGCTTTACGGCGTGCTTGCCGAATACTGCCGCGCGCTGGATTCCCTTATGGAGCAGCGCCTCGCCGCCCTTGATCCTGCCGCGTGGAACGAGATCAAAGCCCTTTATAAGGCCTATAACACGGGCTGGTCCACGCTGGTCGGCGAGGTGCGCGGCAAAAGGATCATCTCCGCCCTTACCACAAAGCAGCGCGAGGTGGCAAAGCTTGCCGCCTTTGGGATGACAAACAAGGAGATCGCTGAAAAGCTTGGCATGTCTCTTTCCGGCGTAAAGCAGGCGTTGCTTGCCATCACCGATAAAACGGGCGTCGGGCGCGATAAATTTGCCGCATATCTGTAATAAGCATATCCATCAAACCCGCAAAGCAGCTATGTCCCTTACAAAAAGGCATAGCCAAAAAAGCTGAGCGCGGGTAGTGCCAAGCCATAAAAAAATCTGCTATACTGATACCGTCAGCTATGGCAGATTTTTCTTTTTGGCAAATTTAGGCACAGGAGGCAGGTATGTTTCAAAAAATCGCAACAAGCTCTTCCCCACCCCCTGAAAGCAGCCCGCGCGAGGGTGATCTTTACCGCACGGTAACGACCTTTGGAAAAACCTTTGAGCTACGGTACGGATATTACGACGATATAGACCGCAGCGGCGAGCCGGATATCCTCTATCCCGACTTTACGGCAGCGCCCGTATATACAAAGGAAGGCGAGCCCTTTGTCACGATGATGCAGGACGCCTGCGCGCATTTCAAGGGTAAGGTCAGGCTTACCAACGATACGACCTGCTCGGAATGTGCGTATTGCAAGCGCGGCGAGGAATGGTTTGCTATCTGTCTTTGCTCACAAAACCGCAAAACCCCATAAGCCAATCAAGCAATCACACAAGGAGAATAAGCAATGAAAAAAATAACAGTATCCATCTTGACGGCAGCACTCTTGCTCACGGCCCTCTTTCACTTCGGCGCTTTTACGGCAAGCGCGGCAGAGGGTGCCCCCTGCATCGCAGACAGCTGTACGGGCAGCTACATAAACGGTATCTGCTCGGCAGACGCCACACACTATCAGCCCGCGGTAGGAAATGGCGTGGGTGCAAACGGGCAGCCCCTTTTTGAAATTTCCAATGCGGGGCAGCTTTTCTGGTTTGCCGAGCACGTCAACGTGGACAGCGACAATGAAAAGGCAAACGCGATCCTCAAGGCGGATATCGACCTGAACCCCGGCTACACCTTTACCTTTATCCCGGATACGGGGCTGGTGGAGGTCAAGCAAAACGGCACGGCAGTTGCCTATCTCGGCACGGGGATAAAGGGTGACACCTCGGGTATGAACACGATTTTTGATGAATATGCCTCCCACGGCACCGCCATCTACGCAAACGCAGACGATGGACTGGAGGGACCGGTAGAGCTATTATCGGGCCTCAGAGCCTGGACTCCCATTGGAGTCAATCAATACTCGGGCAGCTTTTACGGCAACGGCAAGACCGTTAGCGGCTTGTATATCCATTCCTTACACGATTACCAGGGCTTGTTTGGACACAGTAAAGGGATGATCCGACACGTAGGTGCGATCAATTTCTACATCTCCGCCAACTCTTGCACCGGCGGTGTGGTGGGTGGAAACAGTGGGAACGTGATCGGCTGTTATAGCAACGGCATTTGCATCACCTCCGAGCATTATTACTATTACATCGGCGGCGTGGTGGGTGAAAACTACGGTGACGTAACGGGTTGCTATAACATGGGTTTCGTCAATGGCAATAATTGTGCCGGCGGCGTGGTGGGCGAAAACTTCGGTGACGTAACGGGCTGCTATAACACGGGTATCGTCAATGGTTATAATTATGCCGGCGGCGTGGCGGGCTCAAACTACGGCAACTTAAAGGGCTGCTATAACGAAGGCAGCGTCAGCGGCAGTGAAAACAGCAACTCTATCGGCGGCGTGGTGGGATCAAACGATAGTGATACAGTAGAATGCTATAACACGGGTACTGTCAGCGTTGGCGAGTACGCCGTTAGCATCGGTGGCGTGGCGGGCGCGAACTACGGCAACGTAAGAAGCAGCTATAACGAAGGCAACATCAGTAGCGGCGACAACAGCTACGGCTTCGGCGGCGTGGCGGGCATTAGCCACGGCGACATAAGAAACTGCTATAACGAAGGCAATATCAGCATCGCCCACAACGGCAGCTATGCCGGCGGCGTGGTTGGATACAACTACGGTGGCATAAGAAGCAGCTATAACACGGGTAACGTCAGCAGCGGTGACAGCAGCTACGATATCGGCGGCGTGGTGGGCACGAACTCCGGCAACGTAAAAAACAGCTATAACGAAGGCAACGTCAGCTGCGGCGATAACAGCCACGACATCGGCGGCGTGGTGGGATATAACACCAGTAACGTTAAAAACAGCTATAACACAGGCAACGTCAGCGGTGGCGATAACAGCTACAACTTCGGCGGCGTGGCAGGCGTGAACGAAGAGAGCGGCATGGCTTTGATCGTGAACACGTATTATCTTACGGGTACGGCAGCGTGCGGCATCGGTAACAATCCTGAGGACGTCTTCTCGGCAGCTGCCAAGACCGAGGCAGAATTTAAAAACGGCACGGTGGCGTGGCTACTGAACGAATTTATCGGCTACGACGTCTTTGGGCAGACTCTTGCAGGCGATCAGAAAGACCCCTCTCCCGTGTTTCTGACCGACAGCAACAAAATCTATTTCGGCTACACCACCTGCGATGCGGCACAGATGGCACCCGTCTACTCCAACGTCAGCACCGCCACGGCACAAAAGCCCACTCATACGATGGCTGCGGCTACCTGCACGGCACCCTCTACCTGCACCGTGTGCGGTCATACCGAGGGCGAGGCGCTCGGGCACAGCTACGACAACACTTGCGACACCGCTTGCAATACCTGCGGCGAAACTCGCACCGTGGGCGAGCATCTTGACAGCGACGGCAATTCCCTTTGCGATGCTTGCGGCACCGAGCTGCCGAAAAACGGGCTTCCCACGGGCGCGATCGTCGGCATCGCGATCGGCGCCGTGGTGCTTCTCGGCGGCGGGGGCTTTGGCGTATTTTGGTTTGTGATCAAAAAGAAACGCCAAAGCGACCTATCCCACGGATAAAGCCCCATAGATCACTTATGCGGCGGAATACTGATCTTTTGCTGCAATTTAAATATAGAGCAATAAGGGCTGACCGCAAGGTCAGCCCCTTTTTGCTTGTTTCTTTCCATTTCATTGTGGCTCAAAGCCATCCCTCGGGGGATTTAAGCGAGCTGTGTGATCACAAGATGCGCTGATACCGGGCGCGTTCCCCCGGCAGTCCTGCAGATCGCGCCCGGGGCAAGGTGCATCGGCAATATGTGATCTTTTACACACAAGGGATTGCCGTATCGGCTTATTTGTGTTATAATGGTGCTATAGCAAAAACCACTTGTGCCTGCAAGGAGAAAATATGGGAACGCTTGTTGTATTTAATCTTATTTTGATACTGATCATCGCGGGGCTGCTGATCGCCGCAAAAAAATTTGTGCGCGGTGAGCGAGCACAACGCGCGACGCTGCTGATCGCGCCGCTTGTGACCATTGCGATCCACTACAGCTTATTTTTCTACCACCTGTGCTTTACGGGCGGTGCCGTTGCATATCTTGCGGATACGCCCAATCTGATCCTGCCGATGTACCCCTGCAACGTGGTAATGTGGTGTGCCCTTTTCTACGGTCTGCTCTCCAATAAGGAAAGCAAGCTTGCCCTTTTTCTTTCAGACTACGTTTTTTGGTTCGGTCTCCTCTCCACGCTTGTGGGGATGTTTGCCAACGTGGATTTTATCACAAACCCAACGCTTGCCGACTTTGAGGTGACCAAAAGCATTGTTGCACACGCCACGCTACTGTTTAACCTACTGCTGATCCCCGCGTTCGGGCTTTTGCGTCCCTGCTTTTTCCGCAATATGAAAAATATGCTTTTTGCGGTGATCGGCATGTACGTGATCGGGCTTTATTGCAATCTTATTTTTGAGGTTTTTGTATCGGCGGAAAAGGCCTTTGACGAAAACTCGATGTTTATCATCCATTCCCCCTTTGAGGGCGCCCCCTTCCTGCGCTATCCCTTGATCGCCGCGCTGGGGCTTGTTGCGTATCTTATCCTGTTTACGGTATGTGATATCCTTCGATCGCCGCGCGGCAGCCGTTGGTATGACCGCGCGCTTGCCGCCCTGCGCAAAAGCTGAAAAAAGCCGCCCGTTGGGCGTCTTTTTTTATTCGACGGTGTCCACAAGCTCGGCAAGCGCCTTGCGCTTTTTTTGGCGAAGGGGGTCGCCCTCCTTAGCATAGCCAAGGGTGATGACAAGGCGGACGGGCGCTTCCAGGTGGCAGAGCGCGCGCAGCCTTTTATCGTCCAGCCAGCCGAGGATGCAGGTGGAAAGCCCCTGCGCGGCCGCCTCGGCGGTGATATAGGCTGCAAGGATGCCGATGTCGATCGAGCGATAGTCGTTCCCCTTCACCTTGGCCCCAACGGCGGCGGTGGCAACGTAGGGGCGCTCGGAGATCACCAGTAAAACGGGAGCATCGGTGGCAAATTTGTTCATACCCATGCCCTGCGTGGCCTTGGCTGCCTCCTTGGCTGCCTCCCCCTTGCAAACGGTGATATGATAGGGCTGGCCGTTACACGCCGAGGGTGCAAGGCGCGCGCTTTCCAGAATGGCCGAAAGCTTTTCCTCTTCCACGGCGCGTGCGGGATCATAGCTGCGGCAGGATTGTCTGTTCTGTGCAATTTCGGTAAAATTCATGATATCTCTCCTTGAAATTTGATTTGCCTTAAACGCAGTGCCTGTACACGGCAATGCTATCCGATCAGGATGGAAACGGCATATAGAATAATTGGGTGTAAGGGGTAAAAAACGCAAAAGAAATACTTTATTTTCAGCTTGCCGCGTTGCCCGGAGTAAAGCAAAAGCAACGGGGCTTTGTTGGCTCAATTATATCATACCGCACAGCAAATTGCAACAAGAAAATATATAAAAGCACACCCCAGTTTTACTGGGGTGATCTCCTGCTTTTTCGCAGGAAAAAAGAGAGTGCGGCGCTTGACAAGCCCCCGAAAAAACGATATAATAAACGCAACGGCACACAGTGCAGCACACCGCAAATGCTGCCGTGTGCAATATGCGTGGGAGGGCTTTTTATGATCTCTTGTACAGAGTTTATTCCGCTTTACAGCGAGTTTTTTAAGTTTCTTGAAAAAAAGGGCGGGCACGATGCCGTGCTGACCTATTGGCACTACATTTCTGACCGCAGCCTTGGCAACAAAACAAACCCCAACAGCCTGATCTCCTTTATCGAGCGCGATCCGGACGGCCCCTTCGAGGGGGCGCTGAAGTACTGGGATCACACCCTTACTGAGGAGGCGTGCGACGTGATAAAGATCAAGGATTTTGGGAAAAAGCGCTGCTTTACGCATATGCGCCACTGCCCCTCGCGCGGCAGGCTGAACGATATGCAGCATATCGAGCCGTATTACGACTATTGCGGGCATTGCAACGTGATCTATCAGCGCGTGCTGGAAAAATACGGCGTGGTGTTCAAGATGGATCACGCAAGGATCGCCAACGCGGAATGCACCAGCATGCTGTACATGGCAGGCGACGAGCCGGACGACAGCATCCGCGAGATCGACGGCAGCAAGGTCGTGATGGATATGAAAAGTGAGGACAACAAGTATCTCCACCGCGATTTTCACCTTTCCGGCAACAATGCCCTGCGCTATTGCGGCGAGAATTTCGGCGACGGGGCGGTGATCGATTTTCTCACCGACTTCACCAAGTGCTATTACGCGCCCGTGATCGAAAGGATCAAAAAAGAGGGGCTTTCTGCCATCCGGGCGTGGATCGAGCAAACCTACGAGATCGAGGAAGCCTCCGAATGTCTGCATACAGAGCTTTCAGAGGATAAGCTGACGGTGACTGTTGACAAATGCCCCGTGATCGCCTATATGCGCTCGCTCAACCAAGAGCCAAGCAAATATTATATCGAGCAGACGCGCACCGTTTACGGCACCGCCGCCGCAGAATGCGGCTATGACTTTGCACTGCTGTATTATACCGAGGACGGCAGTGCAAAGTTCACCTTTTCAAAGCGAGGATAATTATGCAAAAAAACGCAACACTTGCCATTGTCAACTGCAGGCTTGTTTTGCCTTGCGAGATCCTTGATCGCGCCACGATCCTGCTTGCGGGCGAGCATATTCTTGCCTTTGGAAAGAGGGGGGAGCTCACCATCCCCGACGGGGTGCGCGTGATAGACGCCGAGGGCGCCTACGTCGGCCCCGGCTTTGTGGATATCCACGTACACGGCGCAGGCCCCGGGCGCGACACCTCGTTTGACACCGAGGCGGCGGCAGCATACTTTCTTTCGCACGGCGAGACAACCATTCTTGCCACCCCGTGGTACAGTATGAACGCCGAGCGGATGCTGGATGCCGTGAAAAGCATCAAGAAGAATATGCCAAAGACGAAAAACGTCAGGGGCATTTATATGGAAGGCCCCTACACCAACCCCAACTACGGCGCCAACGCCAAGCTCAACCCCTGGCGGCACGGTATTGCAAAAGACGAGTATCGCCCCATCGTAGACGAGGCAGGCGCGCTTGCCCGCGTGTGGGTGATCGCCCCGGAGCGCGAGGGTATTGAGGAGTTTGTGCGGTACGTGAAAAGCGTAAATCCGCACGCGGTGATCTCGGTGGGACACAGCGAAGCCACCCCCGCGCAAATCCGTGCGCTGGGCGAGAACGCCCCCACCCTGCAAACGCACGCGATGGATGCAACGGGAAAGGTGCGCACCCCCTCAAGAACGCAGCTTTACGGCCCGGACGAGTATTTTCTGGTGCAAAAGGATGCGATCTGCGAGCTGATCTGCGACTCGCAGGGGCTGCACGTGCATGACGATATGCTGCGCCTTTTGCTGCACTGCAAGGGTGTTGATGGCATTGCCCTTGTGACCGACAGCGCCAGCACCAGCGGCGAGCCGCCGCAGGAATACGCGCATATCACCGACGTCAACTTCAGCAAATTCGGCGAGATCGCGGGCAGTCGGTTGACGATGGACGTGGCATTTCGCAATATCATGGCGCACGCCCGCGTGGACGTACGTGAGGCATTCTTGATGGCATCCACCAACCCTGCAAGGGCGGTGGGGCTTGACGGCGAGCTTGGCTCGATTTCCGTGGGCAAGCGTGCGGACCTTGTGATCCTTGGCGACACGTACGAGCTGCAAGCGGTCATCATCGGCGGCGAGGTCTTGCAGGATGCAAACGGCTGAAACGTCCACGCCAACAAAATCAAAATACGTGCGAGGTAAGGACCGTGAGTAAATTCTTAGATGCATTTGAACAAGAGATCAAGGGATGCGAGGGCGCCAACGTATTTGCCATAGCAGAATATCATAACGGTGCCCTTTCTCACAAGCAGCTGCAACGCAGCAACCCCTGCCAGAACGTGTATTCGATCGCCAAAACCTATATCGTTACCGCTATCGGGCTGCTGGTGGATCGCGGGCTGCTTTCCACCGACGAGATACTGACGGATATCCTTGCCGACGAGCTGCCGGAAGGCTTTCACCCAATATGGAAGCGCACCACGGTGGAGATGCTGCTTTTGCACAAGGTGGGGCTTGCCCCGAATTTTTTGGATATTGATTGCACCGATGCTACCACCTTTGGAGAGGACTTTCTTGCCTACACGCTGAATGCCCCCATTACCGAGGGGTTTGACGGCAGCACCTCTACCTACACCGATGCCGCTTACTATCTGCTTTCCCGCATTGTGGAAAAGCGGGCGGGGATGCCGACCGACAGCTTTTTGTGGGAGCATCTGCTTTACCCCACCGGCTGCCGCGAGGCAGCCTGGAGCCGCTGCCCAATGGGACACGTGATCGGTGCAACGGGGCTGTATATCCGCGCAAAGGACGTGGCAAAGCACGGCGCGATCTACTTAAACGGCGGCACCTATGAGGGCAAGCGCATCCTTTCCGAGCGCTTTGTGCATACCGTGCTGGAAAAGGGCTATGAGCTGAAATGCCGCCAATATCCCGGCGTTTACAGCAAGGGAGGAATGCGTGGGCAGGGGCTTGTGCTGATCCCCGCACAAGGCCGCGCCGTTGCCTATCTTGGCTGCGGCGACAATCCCTTTACCCACTTTGTGGCTACGTGGGAAAAATGATCTTTATCCTATAGCGGAAAATAACGGTTACTGACAAAAAACGATGAACAATGACGAGCAAAGGGGGGACACCGTATGCCCAAGGAGCGCTTTGATGCGTTTATTTCTTATGCCCGCGCCGACGACTGCGGAGAAGGACAAAACTCACTTGTCAGAAAATTATATTCTTTGTTGAACGGAGCGCCGGATGCGACCGGCCGCCCTCTGCGCATCTTTCTGGATCGCTGCGATATGCCCGGCAGGACCCCCACCTTTACCGATGCCATTGCCGATGCCATCTCGCGCTCAGAGCGATTGATCCTGATGATCGGCGAGCATATGCCAAGCAGCGCTTACGTCACGGCCGAATGGCAGTTTGCACAGCGAAGCGGCTGCCAGATCTATCCCGTTCTTTATGCGCACTCCACCGTATCCGACAACAACTATAAATGCGTTCCCCCCTTGCTGGCAGCGCGCCATGTGTTTGACCTGCGCTCCCCCGGCACTCCCCTGTTTGAGGATGAGCTGAGGCACCTGCAAAGGGAGCTTTCCGAACCGCTTTCCCAAAAGGCACCCTTGTACGGCGTGCCCGCTTATGACGACAAAAATTACGTGATCCGAGAGCAATGCATGCTTGCCATTCAAAGGGCGATCTTCTCCTCTGACGCCGCAGATATCGACTGCGGCCGCTTTACCGGTATTTTCGGCATGGCCGGCTCCGGGAAAAGCTCGATCGCTGCATTTCTGTGCAAGGATGCCACCATACGCCGCACCTATCCGGACGGGGTGGTGTGGCTGAGTGTAACGCGAAACTATCAGATCGGGCGCATCTGGCTACAGCTCGCCTCTTATTTTCCGCACCTTCCCCGCGACCTCTCTGAGGACGAGGTGGAGCAGAACATCCGCAAGTATTTTTCGGACAAGCGCTGCTTTTTTGTTTTAGACGACGTATGGTCGCCACAGGTGCTTACCATGCTGCACAACGCCCTTGGCGACAGCGCCAACCACTTTTTGGTCACCACGCGCGAGCGCAGCATCATCCAGCTGAACGTGCGGCACACCGTTGCGCTTGACGTAATGGAGCGCGAGGATGCCCTGCTTTTACTTTCACGCTATGCGGGGTGTAAGGTGGGGCAGCTCCCACAAACGGCAGAGCAGCTTGCCGACGATCTGGGATACCTCCCCCTGGCGCTTGCCATTGCGGGTGCTATGTACCGCGACGGAAAGGGCTGGGAGCTGGTAAAACAGACCTACGAGGCCAAAAAGCTTGAATTTTTATCCAGAAATATCGACCACTATGCCTACGAGGGGCATGAAAGCGCCTTTGTGGCGATCCAGATGAGCGTAGACTCGCTGCAAAACGAGCTTGCCGCCTACTATAAAAAGCTTGCGGTATTCCCCAAGAGCGAGGACGTTCCGCTTGGTGCCGTGCACGTGCTTTGGCAGGACACGCTCCACTCTCAGCTTGAAACCGAATCCATTATAAGCGATCTCGCTTCAAAGGCGCTGCTCTCTTATGATAGCGAGAAAAGGATTTTGCGCCTGCACGACTTGCAAAACGACTTTTTGCTTCTGGTGCTGAAGGACATACGCGGCATGCACGCGGCATTTGTGGAGGCCTACCGCCAATATGCCGTTGGCGGATGGTACAACGGCCCCAACGACGGCTATTTCTTTAACAATCTGATCTACCATCTGATCTCTACCTCTGAGGAAGCCGAGCAAGAGGCGTTTGCGCTGCTTGGCGACTACCGCTGGATCGAGCGGAAGCTGCGCTTTTCCGGCATTGAGGAGCTGCGCGAGGATTACCGCATTGCCAATCGTCCCGGCGCCCCGGCACTGCTGCTGCGATTGCAGGAGTTTTTGACAATCTCTGCCCACGTATTGGCAGAAGACCCCGCCCAGCTCCCCTCTCAGCTTTACGGCAGACTTTTGCACTTTGACGAGCCTGCGCTGCAAGCCCTGCTGCGCTCCGCCAAAAGCGAAACGACAACACCGTGGCTCCGCCCCGAGGTGACCTGCATGCTGCCCACCGACACCGGGCTTGTCAGCACCATCAACACGGGCGAGTGGATCATGAGCTTTGCCCAATGGGAAAGCAGCTTTCTGATCTGCGATTGGATCGGGCGCATCCGCGCCTTTGACCTTGTCAGCAAGGATTGCACCTCGCAACACGCCACCGGCTGCAAGATCCTTTGCTCTGCAAAGCGCGAAGCGCTTTTGTACACGTGCGATGAAAATTGCGTACTGCGCGTATTTGATCCCGAGGCCTTTTCACAGCTTTACAGCGTTACCCTGAACGCCCTGCCGCTGCAAATGGCAGGCACCGGAGATAAGGTCTACGTTCTGTTGCAGGGCGGCGCGCTGCTTACCGTCAGTGAGGCCGGAGAGCCTGCGCCCTTTATGCAGCTTTTGCCCGACACCGTGGCCTTTGCCATGCTGGAGGAGGGCGTTGTTGCCGGCACGAGCGGTGGCACCCTATATTTTCAGGACCCTTACAGCACAGAGCCCTTTATGCTGGACGAGCTGCACTCCGGGATCAAATGCATCCAGCGCTTTGACAAGGACGCCTATGCCTCGCTTGAGGACGGGCGCGTGATCCGCCTTGACACCGACACAATGGAGATCTCCCCCTGCTTTGCGGCCGTGGAGCCTGTTTTACACCTTACGCTCTGGGGTGACATTCTGGTAGCGGGCGGATATCTTGGCGGACTGTATTTTTACAACGTAAAGGAGCGCCGGCTATGCGGTGATTTTGACATCGGCGCCCGCATTGATGCGCTTACCACGCGAAGCGGAATGCTGATCACCGGCAACTCTGCAGGAAAGATACAAAGCTTTGACCTGCGCCTTTTGCGCGCGAACGAGCAGGATGCCGGATTTAAGGGCATCAAGCGCTGCTGCGCCTTTGACGGCAATCTGGCAATGACCGACCGCCAGGGTATGCTGCGGATCATAGATCCCGAAACGCTAAGGGACGTGCAGCCCCCCTTGCATATCGGCATAGACGTACGCGCTATGCAAGTGTTTGAGGGGCGCTTACTTATCGCTGACCCGCAGCACCTCTACGAGCTGCAGGGTGATGCATTGCAGCTGCTTTTGGCGCTCCCCGCGCACGAGATCCGCAGCTTTGCAATTTTTGAAGGTATGCTTTGTCTGTGCGACAAAAACGGCAGCGTATGCACGTTTGATATAAACGGCACGGAGCTGCAGCGCTGCGAAAAAGAGGCCTACGTTACAGCGCTTTGCACCGATTACGGTCAGCTTTTGGTTGCCAACGACGAGGGTGAGGTCCGCTTTTTCACAAAGGACGGACGCGTGACAAAGCGCTTTACGGGCGACATCTGGATCCGTGCCATTGCAACGTGCGGCAACGAGGTCATCACCGGCGACTGGTTTGGCAAGCTCCGCATCTGGAACCGCATTACGGGTAGATGCCTGCAGATCTATCACGCGGATAACGCCATTGACGGCGTTTGCAAGGTGGGAGAGCGCTATTTTGCCGTAACGAAGGGCGGCCGCTTACACGTTTTAACGAAAGAAGCATAAAGGAGCTTTTATGACGGCTATCAAGCAAAGCAAGGCGGCAAGCTTTGCGATCATCACTTTTGTATATCTGCTTGCCACGGCGGTGGGGATCGCGGTGTATCTTGCACTTCCCCTCCCGTGGTGGCTCTCGCTTCTGATCGCCGACGTGGCGGCAACGCTTGCCACGTTTTTGTTCAGCGTGATCCTTTCCAACGCCTCGGTCTACGATCCCTACTGGAGCGTGCAGCCGATCGTGATCCTTTTGGGATTTGTTATCAAAAACGAGGTAACACTCCCCCGCGTGCTGCTGCTTGTGGCGGTTTGCCTGTGGGGGCTGCGCCTTACCGCCAACTGGGCGTATACCTTTGGGGATCTGACGCATCAGGACTGGCGCTACAGCATGCTGAAGGAAAAAACGGGAAGATTTTACCCCGTGATCAACCTTGTCGGCATCCATTTGGTACCTACGCTTGTGGTGTGGGGCTGTATCCTGCCGGCGATCTACGCCTGCCTGCACACGGCAGCGTTGAACGCAGGCTTTTGCCTTGGCATTCTGCTTTGTGTGCTTGCCGTTTTGCTGCAAGGCACGGCAGATCTGCAGATGCAGCGCTTCCGCCGCCGCAAGACGGGCGGCTTTATCCGCGAGGGGCTTTGGAAGCACGCGCGCCACCCCAACTATCTTGGCGAGCTGCTGATGTGGTGGGGTGTGGCGATCGCCGTGCTGTGCCTGTTCCCCACGGCGTGGTATCTGTGCGCAGGTGCGCTTGCCAACACACTGCTGTTCTGCTTTGTCAGCATCCCGATGGCGGAGCGCCGTCAGGCCAAAAAGCCCGGATTTGAGGACTACCGCGCGCAAACACGCGTGCTGCTCCCCCTCCCCCGGCGCAAAAGAAAATAAAAAAGCCCCCAAACGGGGGCTTTTTTATTATTGCAAGGGCGTTTTACGGATAAACAACACGCCAAGCGTGTTTCTGCCGCAATGCGAGGAGATGGTGCAGCCCGCACGGGTGACCAGAACCTCGCCGAAGGGGGCGATCGACTTGACCTGTGCCACGCATTGCTCAAAGATCTCCGGGTCGCATCCGGCGTGGGTCACAAAAATGCGGTCAAGTTCAACGTCTAAGGCATCGCCAAGGCGGTCTGCCACGTATTTTTGCAGCACGGCGGCGAATTTGCCGCGATATTTTTTGCCAACGCCCATCTTGCCGTTTTTCACGGTGATGCAGGGCTTGAGCTGCAAAAGGTTGGCACCAAAGGCTGCCACGGCGGAGCATCTGCCGCCCTTATGTAAAAATTCAAGGTCATCCACGATAAAGGAGGCATCCACGTGCGCGGCAAGCGCGCGGCAACGCGCGGCAATGTCGGCAGCCTCGGCACCCTTGAGGGCCATTTCGCAGGCCTCGACCACCAAAAGCCCCCCACCGGTAGAGAGATTGCGAGTATCCACCACGTGCACGTCCTCAAAATCAAGGGCGGCAAGGCGGGCGTTGTTGAAGGTGGAGGACATTTCTGCGCTGATGGTAAAGCAGACCACGGCGTTTCCCTTTGCCGTTTGCTCGGCAAAGAAATCGCGGAACAGCGCTATATTGGGTGCTGCAGTTTTGGGCAGCTCCTTTGTTTTTTCGTAATGGGCATAGATCTTTTCGGGATCAATGTCAACGCCGTCGGTATACTCCCCTTCGCCCAGATGGACACTGAGGGGAAGAATGCTTACACCGTATCTTGCGAGCAGCTCGGGGCTTAGATCGCAGGTGCTGTCGGCGGCAACGATCACTTTTTTCATGCCGTTATGCTCCTTTGGTCAGAGTGACCGCGCAAGGGCGCGGTATTAAAATTATTATAACATAAGCTATTTTAAAAATCAAGGGGGTATTGGGCAGAGTGACGGAATTGCCCAAATCGTTCAAGCAAGCAGCAAGGCTCAGCGCACCTCGGCGCAGATCAGCTCCATCTCGCCCTGCAGGGCAACGCTGCCCGTTCCGGCACAAGCAAAAAGACTATCCCCGGGGCGCACCGCATGCTCACCGATCCTGCCCTCACCGCAAACGCAGGTAAGGCATTTGAAGCTTTCCTTCCCCACAAGGATCTCGTCATTCCCCCGTACCACAAGACGCGTGGCGTGGAAATAAGGGCAGCTCGCCAGCACCTCCTCGCCTGAAACGGGCGCGGACGGTGCAGCTTTTTCATATTTTTTATAGTTCAGCACGCGCAGCGCCTTTTCTACGTGCAGCTCGCGCAGGTTGCCGTTTTTGTCGCGGCGGTTATAGTCGAACACACGGTAGGTCAGGTTGCTGTTTTGCTGCACCTCGCAGATCAGGCACCCGGCACCAATGGCGTGGATCGTGCCTGCAGGAATGAAGTAACACTCCCCTTTCTTTACCGGGAAAAAGTTCATCAGCTCGCACAGCGTGCCTGTGGCGATCGCCCGCTCGATCTCCTCGCGGGAAACGTCACGTGAGAAGCCGAGATAGATCCCGGCGCCCTTTTCGGCATCCACGATATACCACATTTCGGTCTTGCCAAAGCTCTGCTCGTTTTCAAGGGCGTAGGCATCATCGGGGTGGACCTGCACGGAAAGGCTTTGTGCCGCGTCGATCAGCTTGATCAACATTGGAAAATCGGCAAAGCGGCGACAATTTTCGCCCCAAAGCGTGCGCTCAAGGTCGTAGAGCGTGCGGCCGTCGGCAAGGGCGGTGGGGCCGTCGGGATGGCAGGAAAGCTCCCAGCTTTCCGCAACGGGCGTCTGGTCGCTGTGCTTGCCGTATTCGCTTGGCAGGCGGGTGCCCCCCCAAATATAATTTTTACAAACGGGATAAAGTCGGTAGATCATAATTTCCTCCTTTTATGCTTCTTCTTTTGCCTGCGCTCTGTATTCGGTGGGGGTCATGCCCACCTCCCTTTTAAAATTGCGCGTAAATACAGAAAGCTCGTTAAACCCGCACTCGGCGGCGATAAAGCTGACGCTCTCCTCCGAGGTGCGCAGGCGCTGCTTGGCTATAGCGATACGGGCGGAATTGATATACGCCCCCATCGTCATACCGGTCTCGCGCCGGAAAAGGCGACACAGATAAAATTTGTTGACGTGCAGCGCCGCGGCAACCTGCGTGAGGGTAATGCCCTGCGCCAGGTTTTCGTGAATGTAGCGCATCACGTCTGCCATCGTGCCGTGGTAGGCGGCACCCGGCGCGTCACCCTGCTCAATACAAAGATGCAAAAGCTCAAAGATCTGCGCATACAGCAAAAGCGGCGGTGCGTTGCGCGCGTGGTGATGTGCCAGCGCCTCGAAGCGGCGCTCGATCTCCAGCATCTGCTCGCGCGTGGGGATGCGGTAAAGCAGACGTTCGTCGCCGCAGGGGGAAGGCAGGTCGCACAGCAGCCGCTTATCAAAGATCAGCTTGTGACGCAGATAGGAGGCCCCTTGCTCGGGGCAGATATAGTGCAGCGCGGCACCGTCGATCAAAAGCACGGTGTCCCCCGCAAAGGAAAGCACCTGCTCGCCCACAAAGATCTTGCCGCGCCCCGCGCGGATGCAGATCAGCTCCATCACGCCGTGGTGCGCATGAAACACGTCGGAAAGCTGATCTCTGCCGCTTTGCTTATAAAGGACCTCGATATGCAAGCGCTCACCCCCTTTGACTATTATTATAATACTTTCTATCGAAAAAGTCAATATCGGTCAAAAGATTTGCAATATTCGCCTTTTATTGCGCGTTATTGTATGATAAAATGAAGTTGAAATTGCGGCACAGCCGCCTAAAAGAAAGGAAAACGATTATGGCAGAGCATCAGTTCAGCGGCATTTTTACCGCCCTTCTTACCCCCTTTGATAAAAACAACAAGCTTAACGAAAAGGCACTTTGCGACCTTGTGAAAATGAACCTTGACAAGGGCGTTTCCGGCTTTTACGTGGGCGGCAGCACCGCCGAGGCATTTTTGCTGACGGACGACGAGCGCCGCGCCGTTTATGAGATCGTTGCAGCCGAGGCCAAGGGCAAGTGCAAGCTGCTGGCACACATCGGCGCACTTTCCACCGACCAGGCCATCGGCTTTGCCAAGCACGCCGAGCGCCTTGGCTACGACGCCATCTCCTCTGTAGCTCCCTTTTACTTCAAGTACACCTTTGCCGAGCTGAAGCAATATTATTTTGACATTGTAAACGAGGTGGCGCTGCCCATGATCGTTTACCACTTCCCCAACTTCTCCGGCGTATCTCTCACCGCTGCCAACGTGGGCGAATTTTTGCAGGACGACCGCTTTGCGGGCATCAAATACACCTCCAGCGACTACTTTATGATGGAGCAGATCAAATCCGCCTTCCCCGACAAGGTGGTGTTCAACGGCTTTGACGAAACCTTCCTGGCCGGCATCTCTCTTGGCGCTGACGGCGGTATCGGCAGCACCTACAACTTTATGGCAGATAAGTTCGTCAAGATCAAAAAGCTGTATGCCGAGGGCAAGATGCAGGAGGCCAAGGCCGTGCAGCAGGAGGCAAACGCCATCATCACCGTGCTTTGCCAGATCGGCGTGATGCAGGCTGAAAAAGAGGTTCTGAACCAAATGGGCCTTGACTTTGGTCATTGCCGCCGCCCGTTTGCACCTGTAACCGAGGAGCAAAAGAAGCTGATCGCCGAGAAGATCATCCCCTACATCTGATCGCAGGGTAAGCGCTATGTTTGAGCAACGTGAGCTTTGGGTGGCAGACACCACCTATGAAAAGCACCGCATCCCCGGCATGATCGTCACGCAGCGTGGCACGCTGCTTTGCTATCGCGAGGCACGTCGCACTGCCGAGGACTGGGCGCTGATGGATATTTTATTGCAGCGCTCGACCGACGGGGGCGCTACCTTTTCTGCATCCGTGGTGCTTGCCAACGGCACCGAGCAGCACCCCACCACAAACAACCCCGTGATGATGCAGGACAAAAACGGACGCATTCACTTTCTTTACTGTGAGGATTACGCCACGAAGGGTGGGCGCGTGCTGCAGCGCACCTCGGATGACGACGGTGTGACCTGGAGCGAGCCGCGCGATATCACGCGCTTTACCGCCCCCGCCGAGCGCACCTGCTTTGCCCTTGGCCCCGGCCACGGTATTTGCACGGACAGCGGCATGCTGCTGGTTCCCGTTTGGCTGGTACCCACCCTTTATGGCACGCCCACGCGCAAGCACGGCCCTTCGGTTGTAACCACCCTAACAAGCACCGACAACGGCGAGAGCTGGCAGCTGGGCGAGCTGCTGTGGACAACGCGCGAGGTGGTAAGCCCCAACGAAACGGCAGCAGCCGAGCTTTCAAACGGCAGTGTATATCTGAATATCCGCTCGCAGGCGGGATATCGCGCCAAGGCGGTCAGCCAAAACGGCAGCACCGATTGGCAGGGCTACGCCCTTGAGCGTGAGCTGCGCGATGCACGCTGCTTTGGGTCGCTGACCACGCTTTGCACAAAAAGCGGCGCACACGTGCTGCTGTTTGCCAACTGCCAGAACCCCGATGCACGCGATCACGTCAGCGTACACGTCAGCCTTGATGACGGCAAAACCTGGTGCCGGCACAAGCTGATCGACGCGGAGCGCGGCGGGTACGTGGAGATTCAGGCTGACCAAAAAAGCGGTGTGATCTATCTGCTTTACGAGGAGGATTGGGGTGCCAAGTGCCACCTTGCCAGGTTTGACCTTGACTTTTTGATGGGTTGACAAGGCGCGACGTTTCTGTTATAATACAAGCGTAATACAAAAAACACGCCGCCACCGGGTGGTGGATGCAAGGCATCCGTTTGCACGTCGTAAGGTCTTAGAAGACGTGCAGGCGGATGCTTTTTTTCGGGAGGTACCATGGACACAAAAAATCCCTTTGCACAGCTGACAAGATTTGAGTGGGGGCTGTGGCTCTGCTCTATGCTTGTCACTTTGCTTTGCTTTTTTCTCTCCCCCAACAAGGATATCCTCAACACCCTGACCTCGCTGATCGGCGTGACCTCGCTGATCCTGCTGGCCAAGGGCGCGTGGCACGGGCACGTGCTGATGATCGTTTTTGCGCTGCTTTACGGGCTGATCGCGCTGCATTTTCGCTACTGGAGCGAGGTGCTGACCTACGTAGGCATGACGCTGCCGCTTTCGGTGATCTCGCTGATCGCCTGGGTGCGCAACCCCTACAAGGAGTCGGGTGAGGTGCGCGTGGCGCGCCTCTCGCGCCGCCAGCTGTTGCTGCTGCCGCCCCTTGCCATAGCGGTAACGCTGCTGTTTTTCTTTTTGCTGCAGCTTTTGAAAACCCCAAATCTTATCTTTTCCACCCTTTCGATCACCACAAGCTTTGTGGCCGCCTATCTCACCTTTTGTCGCAGCTCGTTTTTTGCGCTGGGCTATGCGGTAAACGACGTGGTGCTGATCGCACTATGGGTGCTTGCCACGCTTACCTCCCCCGGCTATTTGCCGATGGTGATCTGCTTTTGCGTGTTTTTGTGCAACGATCTTTACGGCTTTTTTGCCTGGCGAAAAATGCAAAAGCGGCAGCGCGAATAAGGCATTTTTTGCAATAAAAAAAGCGCCCCCGGTAATTGACACCCGGGGGACGTGCGTGCTATAATAAGGTGAATTCCCCTGAAATGAGGTGTTGCTATGAACCGCATTTTATTGATCGCGCGCGAGCGCACTGATCTTGGCGACCTGCTGCAAAAATGCTGCCCCGACGTTACCGTTATCTCTCCCGAGGTACAGACCTTTGATGCCGGCTGCTTTGATGCGCTTTGTATTCTCGGCGGCTGCGAGGATGAGTCGCTTTTGCTTTCCCCCGCCTTGCGCGAGTGCGTTGAGGAGATGCGCGAGCAAAAAAAGCCGGTGTTTACCGAGTTTGTCCGCTCGATCGGCGGCTCGTACATCGAGACCCAGCTGACCACCACGCACCACCGCATGGTGTTTGCAGGCAAGGAGTTCCCCGTTGAGGGGCTGCTGACGGGCGACGTGCTGGACGGCCACAACAACGATTGCATCGACTATTGCTTTAAAAACAAAAGCGCTTATCCGATCCTCACCTACCACGATTACGTCTGCGCGCACTCGCACGCAGAAATGGACGAGGAAACATATAAAAAGGGCGTTTGGGCGCTGTGGTTTTTAGACCCCACCACGCTGATCTGCTCCTTCCGCCTTTGCAACTTCCGCCGCGCGCGGCTTGCACCCCGCCGCTATTTTGAGGCACTGATCACCGCCATCCTCAGCTATCTTGCAGGCGAGCGCGTGACCCCTTTGTTTGAAGCGCCCGTTTGCACCTACGTGCAAAAAGAGGTGAAATGCACCGCCGACGTTGCCTCTGCCGTGGAGCGCGGGCTTGCGTGGTATCAAAACGCAGGCATGCTGAAAAACGGTGGCAAGGACGGCGCGTTTGAGGGCTTTAAGCACCACATCAAGGCACAAAACGGCCTGCAGGTGCGCGCCGACGACATCCGCACCGACTGCACCGCAGAAACCGCGGGGGCGCACCTTTTTCACGCCCTGCTGACGGGTGACGCGCAAAGCCGCGAGATCGCGGATGCACTGTTTGCCTTTTGCTTCCGCTATATGCAGATCAAAAAGGGCGAGCATAAGGGCATGATCCGCTGGACAGAAGCTGCATGGGAGTGCTGCTATCAGGACGACGTGGCGCGCGTTTTGCTGCCGCTGCTTTTGCAGCAGCACTTTGACGGCACCGTGCCCTATTTCAAGGAGATCTGCGCGGGGCTTGACTATCTGGTGGAGACCACCGGCCCTGAGGGCGTGCGCGTTTCGCGCACCGATTGCCCGCGCCTTACGCCCGAGCGGCGCGAGGAGCTGAAAAAGCCCGGTGTGGGCATTCCCTGCGCGCATCACAACGCCTATTACCATGCGGTGCTGCTGCTTGCCTACCGCGCGGGTGGCGACAAGCGCTATTTTGAGGTGGCACAAAGGGGCCTTTCGCACATCATGTCGCTTTACCCCAACACGCTGCGCGAAACCAGCGAGACCGAGGAAAATTGCCGCTTGCTGCTTGCACTTGCCGTGCTGTATGAGATCACCGGCGAGCAGCAGCATTACGAGTGGCTTTGCCGCGTAAGCTCCTATCTCGAGGCGCACAGGCATGAAAGCGGCGCAGTGCCGGAATGGGACACGGGATATCAGGCAAAATGCTCGCGCAATCACACGGGAGAATGTGCCCTGCTTGCCGAGAACGGCGACCCCGTTGCCGACCTTTTGTACTCCAACAACTGGTTGCCGCTGGGCTATGCCTACGCCTATCTTGCCACAAACGAGGCGAGATTTGTTGAGATGTGGAACAAGACCGCATCCTTTATGCTCTCCTGCCAGATACACAGCAGTGACCCGCTGCTTGACGGCGCCTGGTCGCGCGCATTTGACCTTGAAAATTGGGAAAGCCACGGCGTTCCCCACGATGTGGGATGGGCGCCCTGCTGTATAGAAAGTGGCTGGACGGTAGCAGAAATTCTGATGGGGCTGCAATTTATGAGCCGCGTTGAGGAGTTGAAAAAGTAACAAAAAAGCGGAGAGCGATGCTCTCCGCTTTTTTGTATTTAAGAGGCGAGATATCCCCGCTCTCAGGTTAGGCCGCAATTTACAGCTTGACCGTTTCGCCGGTAAGGCGCGAGTCCTCAGCTGCGTAGCCGATGTAATGGCTTTGGATAGACTGTGCAAGCGAGGTGATATTGGGCGAGGGCTTGCCCTCGTAAAACTCGATGATCGAGCGCAGCAGGTGATAATCTCCCCCACCGTGATAGCCCGAAACGCTGTTTGTGGCCTCGTTGACGTCAATATCATAGCCCTCGCCGCCAAAGATACGGCAATGCAGGATATTCTGCTGCATATCGCCGTAGATCTCGCCGCGCTCGCCGTGGATATGGATCTCACGGTAGCACTTATCGGAAAAGGCGGTCATGGTCAGGTGTGCGGTGGCACCGTTTGCAAACTGCATATTCACCACCTGGTGATCTACCACGTCGTTGTCGCAGCAGAAGGCGCAAAGTCCCCAGCGCGAGGTCTTTAATTCCTCGGTCATCTTTTCGGGGGTGGCATTGGGCATGATCACGTGGCACTCCCAGTTGGGGCGACCGCGGGCGATCATTTTGTCCACGTATTGCTTTTTTACGCTGTAGGCACAGCTTTCCACCAGCTTGCACTCCATGCAGCGCTCGGCAGCGCCCTCGGGGGCGTTTTCTCTTGTAAAGTAGGTCAGCGCGCCAAAGGAGCTGACGGCATTGCATTTTTCCTGCATAAACCAGCAGATCAGGTCAAGATCGTGACAGCACTTGGAAATGATCATCGGCGTGCTTTGATCGGCACGGCGCGTGTTGCCGCGCACGTAGCTGTGTGCCTGGTGGCTGTAGCCCACGTTCTCGGTCATATTCAGGGTGGAGATCCTGCCGTACTTTCCGCTGTCAAGCTCCTCCTTGATGGTGGCAAAGAAGGGCGCATAGCGCAAAACGTGGCACACGAACACCTCTCTTTTCAGGCGCGTTGCCGTTTCCTCGATCAAGCGGCACTCCTCGGTGGAGCAGGCGATCGGCTTTTCCAGCACCAGATCGTAGCCAAGCTCCAACGCCCTTGTCGCGTGCGCCAGGTGCCATCTGTCACGCGTGGAGACGATCAGCACGTCGGCAAGCCTGCCGGCTGCAAAAAAGGCTGCCTCGTCGGTAAAAATATCCTTTTGCGTAAGGCCAAGCAGCACGCGGGCATTTTCGCCCTTTTCGGCATCGGTATCGCAAACCGCCAGCACGGGCACGTTCATTTCCTTTAAGATGGCAGCGTAGGTCATACCGCGGTTGCCGTATCCGATAATAGCAAAGCTTTTCATGATCATACTCCTTTTTAGGGTTCTTGCCTTATTGTAACATATAGAGAATGATATGTCAATTACAAAAGCTTCCAAAAACCTTACAAAAAATGTTCAAAGAGGGGAGCTTAAGCTCCCCCCCTTGCTTCATCTGCTTTTACGGAACACGCCGTTTACCTTGTCAAAGGACGGATTGTAGGCGTAAAAGTTTTTGCTGTTCAGCTTATCCTGCGCAACGCGCAACGCGTCGCCGAAGCGCTGATAATGCACAAGCTCACGCTGGCGCAGGAACTTGATCGGCTCGCGCACGTCGGGGTCGTCGGCAAGGCGCAGGATATTGTCGTAGGTGGTGCGCGCCTTTTGCTCGGCGGCGAGGTCCTCGTTCAGGTCGGAGAGGATATCCCCCTTCACGCCCACGTATTTCATATCGAAGGGCACGCCGGATGCCGCCACGGGATACAGCCCCGTGGTGTGATCCACAAAATAGGTGGCGAAGGGCGAGTTTTTGATCTCCTCCTCGGTGAGATCGCGCGTGAGCTGGTGCAGGATGGCGGCGATCATCTCAAGATGGGCCAGCTCCTCGGTGCCGACATCGGTCAGGATGCCGGTGACCTCGTTATACGGACAGGCATAGCGCTGGTGCAGATAGCGCATCGAGGCAGCCAGCTCGCCGTCGGGGCCACCGCGCTGGCTGATGGTGTCCTGTGCCCGCTTCTCGTTTGGGGTTTTGGTCTTTACCGGGAG
>JAZNNA010000046.1:0-12006 GCA_045580065.1 Eubacteriales bacterium | reverse complement strand
CCGACTTCACAGGGGCACTTGCGGCAAGCATTTATTTTATAATGAAGCGGGAATTACAGCCCCAGCACGCGACGGCAGCGCGGGCACAGGCACCCTTCCTCACCGTCGTGGAACGCCTCGGTGGTGTAGTTCCAGCAGCGGTCGCACTTCTCGCCCTCTGCATTCTCTACCACAACGCCAAAGGGTGAGCCCTCCTCAATCACCGTGCCCTCAGGTGCGGCTGCCTGCAGCAGCTCTACCTGCGAAACGATAAACAGGGTGGGAAGCTCGCTCTCAAAGGTCTTGAGCAGAGAATAAGCGGGATCGTTCGGTGCGTAAACGGTGACCTTTGCGTCCAGAGATTTACCAATGCGCTTTTCGGCACGGGCAAGCTCCAGCGCCTTCATCACGTGGTCACGCAGGGCAAACAGCTCGTTGTAATGCGCGGTGATCTCAGGGAAGGTCAGCGCCTCGTCAAATGCGGGCAGGTCGTTGAGGAATACGCTCTCCTTCTTGTCGGTTGCCTTGTGGGGGAGCGTTTGCCAGATCTCCTCTGCAGTAAAGGAGAGCAGGGGAGCCATCAGGCGGGTCATAGCGCTGATGATATAGTACATAGCGCTTTGTGCGGCGCGACGGGCGTGAGAATCGGCAGCCTCGCCGTAAACGCGATCCTTGGTGATGTCGATATACAGCTTGGAAAGCTCAACGGTGCAGAAATCGCTGAGATCGTGATAGATGATATGGAACTCGTAATCGTTATACGCGTTGCGCGCCTTTCTCACAAGCTCGTTCATCGAGGCAACGATCCACGCGTCAATGCCCTCAAGCTCGCAAAGCGGAACGGCATCGGTGTCGGGATTGAAATCATACAGATCTGCAAGCAGGAAGCGTGCGGTGTTACGGATCTTGCGGTAAGCGTCGGACAACTGCTTGAAGATGGCGTCGGAGGCGCGCACGTCCACCTGATAGTCGGCAGAGGCCACCCACAGACGGACAAGGTCTGCGCCGTACTTTTTGATGATGTCAAGGGGGTCAACGCCGTTGCCGAGAGATTTGTGCATGGCGCGGCCCTCGCCATCCACTACCCAACCGTGGGTAAGGACGGTCTTAAAGGGAGCCTGTGCCTTGCCGGTGGAGCCTACGGCGGTCAGCAGCGAGGACTGGAACCAACCGCGGTACTGGTCGGCGCCCTCCAGATATACGTCTGCGGGCCACTCCTCATCCTTCAGCACGCCAAAGTGGGTGGAGCCGGAGTCAAACCAGCCGTCAAGGGTGTTGGTCTCCTTGCTGAAGTGTGCCTTGCCGCACTTGGGGCAAACAAAGCCTGCAGGCAGAAGCTCGGCTGCCTCCAGATCGAACCAGGCGTTAGAGCCCTTTTCGCCAAAGATGGCGGAAACGCTTTCAATGGTCTGCTCGTTGCAGATCACCTCGCCGCAATCCTCGCAATAGAATACGGGGATGGGCAGACCCCACTTGCGCTGACGGGAAATGCACCAGTCGGCGCGCTCGCGGATCATCTGCACCATACGCTCGCCACCCCAGGCAGGGAGCCAGCGCACGTTGTCGCAGGCGGCAACGGCCTCGTTCTTGAACGCATCCACCGAGCAGAACCACTGGGGCGTTGCGCGGAAGATGATGGGGGACTTGCAGCGCCAGCAGTGAGGATACTCGTGCGTGATCTCCTCGCTTGCAAACAGCGCGCCGCTTTCCTTAAGGTCGGCAAGGATCGCCACGTTGGATTCGTCGTAGCGCATACCGGCAAACTTGCCGGCATCCTTGGTCTGATAGCCGCGGTCGTCAACGGGAACGATGATATCCATGTTGTAGCGGCGGCAGGTCTGGTAGTCATCCGCACCAAAGCCGGGGGCGGTATGTACGCAGCCGGTACCGCTTTCCATGGTAACGTAATCGGCGTTTACCAGCACCGACTCGCGGTCGATGAAGGGATGAGCCGCCTTCATAAACTCAAATTCCTTGCCGGGCATACGGCAAAGGATCTCGTAATCGGTGATGCCGCCTGCCTGCATGGTCTTTTCGCAAAGTGCCTCGGCCACGATATAGCACTCGTCGCCTGCCTTTACAACGGCGTAATCCTCAACGGGATTCAGCGCGATGGCAAGGTTGCCGGGTAGGGTCCAGGTGGTGGTGGTCCAGATGATGACGTAGGTGTTTTTCAGGTCGCAAACGCCGGCAAGCTTGCCCGCATCGTCGATCAGGCGGAATTTGACGTAGATAGAGGTGCAGGCATCGGTCTGGTACTCGATCTCTGCCTCAGCCAGGGCGGTTTCGTCCTTGGGGCACCAGTAAACGGGCTTCAAGCCCTTGTAGATGTAGCCCTTGCGGTACATATCGCCAAACACCTTGACCTCGCGCGCCTCAAACTTGGGGGCCATGGTGGCATAAGGATGCTCCCAGTCGGCGGTGATACCAAGGCGCTTGAACTGCTCGCGCTGGATGTCGATAAAGTTTTGTGCAAAGCCGTGGCAAGCGGAGCGGAAGTCGGAAACCGACATCTTTTTGTGGTCCAGCTTGTTCTTTTTGATGATCGCGGATTCGATCGGCATGCCGTGGTTATCCCAGCCGGGGATAAAGGGCACGCGATAGCCCATCATCGCATGGGACTTGTTGATAAAATCCTTCAGGATCTTATTCAGGGCGTGCCCCATGTGAATGTTGCCGTTGGAAAAGGGAGGGCCGTCGTGCAAAACGAAGGTGGGCTTGCCTGCGGCGTTTTCCAGCATGGCGTTGTAAAGGTCGATGCCTTCCCAGTACTCCAGCATACCGGGCTCGCGCTTGGGCAGCTCGGCACGCATGGCAAAGGTGGTATTGGGGAGATTGAGTGATGCGCTGTAATCTTTAGCCATTGTTTTTTACTCCTGTAAAACCGAAAAAGATCGGTGAATTGTTTACAAATATTGGTCGGCCAGCAAACGGAAGCGGCCTTTTTTTGTTTGCTCGGAGAGGGAGCGAAGGATAAATTTTCCCTTGCCGCGGATCGAAATGACCGTGCCCTCCTCTACTTGCTTGTCCGGCTTTTGCGCCGGCTCGTAATCAATTTCTACCATTCCCTCACGAAACAGCGCTTGCGCGCGCTCGCGCGAAAGATTGGCAAGCGCCGCTACCACGCTGTCGGCACGGGGCGAGGCCACGGTGTCGGTGATGCGGCGGAATTTTCTGCCCCCGTCAAAGTCGGGGGAGAGGGAAATGCGCTCAATGCGAACGGCATCGTTTGCCGCGCGCTGCAAATGCTCGGTAAGAAACGCCGCCATCGTGCGGTCGCAAAACAGCACCGCGCTGTGGGGCGAGATAACGCAAAGGTCGCCGATGGCATCGCGCTCGATGCCAAGGTTTAACACCGCACCGAGATAGTCGCGGTGTGAAAGCTCGCGAAAGCCGCTGCCGCGGATGCAAAGCGCCACAAGGCTCTCGTCCAGGGTATCTGCCATCCATCCGAGGCGCGTCCCATCGTCAATATCCTGCAGATAGGGTGGCAAAAAGAACGCGCGGCGGCGCTCGGCGCTGTCGTAGCCGCCAAGCAGAAGCATCTCGTCTGCCCCTGCGCCGGAAAGCGAGGAGAGCAGCTTTTGCTCTCTTGGCGAGAGAAAGGCGGTGTAGGTGATCTCCCCCTTGCGGGCGCGCGCCAGCAGATCCTGCGCGTGCGCCTGCAGGCAGGCAAAGCCGTCCCGCTCCATCACAGCAGGATCTCGGTCAGGGTGCTGACCAGAGAAAGCAGGATCACGCCCACGATAAAGGAAACGTCGATGGGAAAGTTGCGAAACAGCCCAAGACGGTCAAACAGGGCGCGGATGGGGGCAAGCAGCGGCTCGGTCACCATGCAGACAAGCAGCAAAAGGGGATTGTCGTCCTGAATGGGGAACCAGGAAAGCACGGCACGTACAAGCATACAGATCTCAAGGATCAGCAAAAGGGCTTGCACCGTATTTGTGATCAGCGGTATGACAATGTTCATGCCGTGGCTCCTTTCAAAATTTCAAAATGGAAATTACAGATACTCGTCACCGTTGCGCTCGTCACGGCGGGTGATCTCGCTGTCCTCGCTGACCTCGCCCTTGCGGGGAGAAAGCACAAAGGTGCTTTTGGTCACACGGCGCAGCTCGCCGTCAAGCACGTGCAGGGCACCCTGCAAAAAGTCGATCAGGCGGATGGTAATATCGCGCTCAAGCGCCTCTATGTTCATCACAACGGTGTAGCCGTGGATCAGATAGTCCGCAATGATCAGGCCATCCTGCGCGTCGCGGGGCTTGACTACCTTCAGCGCACCTGCGCTGCCGGAGGCGGGCTTTTTCTGGGGGGCGGCGGTCACGGGAGAAAGCAGCTCGCCGTCCTCCTCGTCAACCACAACGTCGTCCTCGCCGCGGTAGAAATCGTTGTCGTAATTGTCATCGTAGCTGTAATCCTTGGGCTTTTTTCCAAAAATGCTCATTTTTTAACCTTCCTTTCAGCTTTGGTATATGGCAAATTTTATTTACTCGTTTGTTGTGGCCTCCGGTCTGCCGGCAAACAGCCTGCGCCCCACGCGCACAAAGGAAGAGCCTTCCTTTACGGCGGCGGCAAAGCTTTCCGACATTCCCATAGAAAACAGCGGCTCGCCTTCCAGCCCCAGCGTTTTCCAAAGTGATCTGCCCAGCGCCACAGTCTGTGCAAAGTAAGCGCGGTATTCCGCCTCACTCTCGCAGCGCGGCCCCATGGTCATAAAGCCGCAAAGGCGAAGGTGGGGCAGGGAAAGGGCGGTGCGGCAAAGCGCCAGCGCCTCCTCCGGCAAAACACCGGATTTGTTTTCCTCGCGTCCGCTGTTGATCTCCACCAGCACGTCGATCACGCGCCCTTTTTGTGCAGCGCGCTTTTCGATCTCAAGCGCAAGCTTATCCGAGTCGAGCGAGTGGATCATGCAGACCTTATCCGCAATGTATTTGACCTTGTTTGTTTGCAGCGAGCCGATGAAATGCACGCGCACGTCGCGCGCGGCGTAAAGCGCAGCATTGTCCAAAAGCTGCTGCACGCGGTTTTCACCAACGTCGGTCACGCCGGCATCCAGCAGGGCCTCGATCTCGCCGGGCACGGCGTATTTCACAGCCGCCAGCACTACGCACCCGTCCTGCCGCCCCGCCTCTTGCATGGCGGCGGCAAGCTGTGCCTTGGTGGCAGCAAGGTTTTCTTTGATGTAAGTCATTGGCATATCATTCTAACACCTTTCCGTCATACAGGCTGCGCGTGCTGAGCAGAATGCGCTCGCCCTCCTTCAGGTATGCGGCCTCGCTGCCGGGACGGGACAAAAACGGTGCGTCCTCGTGCACGGGGGCAAGCAGGCGCTTGCGCGCAATGCCGTTTTCTATCACAAACACGCTATTGTCCGCTCCAACCGCCTTGGCGGGGACCGAAAGGCCGCTGTAGGTCTCTTTTTCCACCTGCACGTATTGGCGCCGGCAAGCGCCAAGGGCAGCGGGCAGCTTGTCACCGCTGAGCAAAAGCAGCGCGCGCGTGCCATCCTCGGAGGGGGTGATGCCCTCCAGCACAAGTCTGACCATAGGCACACTTTCAAAGCGGACCGTGTAGGTGCTGCCCACCGTATAGGTGTCAGCCACCGCACGCTCAACGGGCAGGGCAAGATACCACGCGCCGCCGCGCACCAGCTTGCCGATGCAGTCGGTGGTGTCGGTGGGGGCGGCCAGCAGGGCATCAAGCCCCTCGGGCGAAAGCCCCACGGCAGCCGAGGGGCCAAACAGCGCCTCGTAGCCGTCAACGTGGCGGTAAAAATAGCCGTTGGCATCCACGGGGATGAGCTGCGGTGCATCCACGTAGGCGACCAGCTCGTCAAGCTGCGCCTGTAGGGTATCGATCTCAACGCGCAAAGCGTTGGCGGTTTCGGGAAGGGCGGCATCGCGCACCGTGAGAGAGGTGGCAACGCTGTCGGCACTTTGTACGGCAGCGGAAAGCGAGCTGCTGCCAAGCGAGCGCATCAGCGCCGCATAATCGGTGGCATAGCCGTTTTGCCAGGGGCGCTCGGTCACGGCAAGGGCGGCACGGCAGGCGTCGATCTTTGCCTGTAGGGCAGCGGCCTGCTCGCGCTTGTCGGTCGCGGTATCGTCGATATAGACCTCGGCCACCACACTATCCGCATACAGGGTGTCGCCGTCCTTGGCGTAATAGGTGATGGGGCCGTTGTTGTTGCTGCGCAGGGCGGTCTCGTTGCAAAAGATATAGCCGGCCAGCGCATCGGTCTTCGTGTAGGTCACAAGCCTTGCCGTTTCAAAGGAATGGGTGCCCTTGGCACGCGTCAGCTCAGTGATCAGCATAGAGGCCAGCAGCGCCAGCAGCAATGCGATGGCCACAAGCTGCAGCAGCGATCTTGCGCCAGGGCTTTTTTTTATTTCTCTCACGCAAGCTCACTCCCCTCACGTGCGGGCGCAATTTGCGCACGCGCGAAAACAAATATATTTAATTATAGCATATTCCAAGCGTTTTCCGCAAGAGAGAGTGCATTGTTTACAATTTCTTCACTTTTACGCAGGGAATTCCCCTCGTTCATATCCAGCCATTGTACGTATTCCTTTGCACCAAACCAGGTCATTTGCCGCTTGGCATAGCGGCGCGTGGCGGTCTTCAGCTCATCGGTGGCAGCCTGCAGCGAGCATTCGCCGCGCAGATAGGGCAAAAGCTCCTTGTAGCCAATGGCACCGGCGGCGGTGGGGGATCTTTCAAAAATACCGTCGGCATTCAGCGCACGCGCCTCCTCCACAAGCCCGCTTGCAAGCATTTCATCCACACGGCGGTCGATGCGGGCATAAAGCAATGCGCGATCGGTAAAGCGCAGCCCTAAAACGGCCGCGTTGTACACAGGGGGCAGGGCGTTGGAGCGTCGGTCCCATTCAGACTTTGGGATGCCGGAAAGCTTGTAGATCTCCAGCGCGCGGATCACGCGGCGGGTATTGTTTTGGTGAATGGCAGCGGCGCTCTCGGGGTCTACCCTGGCAAGCTCCGCGTGCAAAAAAGCCTCGCCGCGTGTGGCGGCAAGGGCAGAAAGCTCCTCGCGCAGGGCAGGATCGCCTGCGGGAGTGTCGGGCAGTCCGCCGCGCAAAAACGCATCAAGATACAGCCCGGTTCCGCCGCAAAAAACAGGCAGCCTGCCGCGAGAGAGGATATCCGTTACCGCGGCACTTGCTGCGGTAAGATAGTCGTTTACCGAAAAGGCGTCGGTAGGGTCGGCAACGTCTATCAGATGGTGGGTAATGCCGCATTGCTCGGCGGCGCTGGGCTTTGCGGTGCCGATGTCCATACGGCGGTAGATCTGCATCGAGTCGCAGGAGATCACCTCGCCCCCAAGGCGCTGCGCCAGCTTGACCGCCAGCGAGGTCTTGCCGGAGGCGGTGGGACCAACGACAGCTAATATTTTGGGTTTTCCCATACCGTTTTGGCCCCTTTCTTATAAATTCTTTCCCAAAAGCCCGGCAAAAAGCTGCTTGATCCAGGCAAGGACCTCAGGGCTTGAGAGCACAAACCATAAGATCACGGCGATCACGATCAGCGTGATCACAAATTTTGCCATTTTGCCAAACAGCTTCAGGGCAAGATAAATGGCAATGGCGGCAATCAGCAGCGCGATCGCGCCGTGCGCCAATGTCAGCAAATGTTCCATGAAGGGTGGATGCTCCTTTGTTTTTTGTGGGAGATGCGCTTAGCGTGTGCCGGCCTTTTCCGTGCGGTGCTGCGCCCAAAGGCGAACGTGCTTGGAAACGGCGGTGACAAGGATCAGACCCATCGAAAGCGCGGCGGCGATCTTCAAGGTGTAGGTGGCGCGGTCCAAAAAGTCCACGTAGGTTTCAGAAAGCGCTGCCGTCATCGAGTAGTACAGAGAGCTGCCGGGCACCAGCGGGATCAACGAAACGATCGAAAAGGTGGTGGCAGGGGTGCGCAGGGCGCGTGCCAGTACCTCGGCGTAAGCGGTGACAAGCACCGCCGAGAGAAAAGACTGCAGCACGTCGTTTTGCACGATAAGGCCGAACAGCAAAAAGAACAGCCAGGATAAAAGCCCGCCGATGGCCGCGTAGATCAGTTTTCTGCCGCGGATATTGTAAAGCAGGGCAAAGCCGAGCGTGCCGATGCAGCCGGCAAGAATTTGAATTGCTTCAGACCAACCGAACATCGTTACACACCTCCAAAAAGGATCAAGGTCACAATAAAGCCAAGCCCGATCGAAACGGCGATCAGCAGCGCCTCAAGCAGACGCAGCATACCCGTGAACAGATCTCCCACAAACAGGTCGCGCAGGGCGTTGGTCAGCCCCACACCGGGGATCAGCGTCATGATGATGCCGATAATGGTGTGGTCAGGGCTTTGCAGCGCACCAAGCCGCACCAGTAAGAAGGCAAGGGAGCTGGCACAAAACGAGCAGGCAAAGCGATCCAGCATGCGGTTGAAGTGTACACGCTCAAACAGCTTGACCAGAATGCCCACAAACAGACCGATGCCAAAGGCGGCGATCGTTTCCGCAAGGCTTCTGCTGCCGAAAAACACGCAAAACGAGGCGGAGATCATAGCATAGCAAAGCACAACAAGCCACTCGGGGTATTGGCGCTCTGCGCGGATCTGCGAAAGCGAGCGCTTGATCTCGGTAACGGGGGGCGCCTTTGCACAGATCTCTCTGACAAGGGCGTTCAGCTTGTCCAGCTTGGTCATATCCGTGCCAATGCTGCGGATGCGCCTTGTTTGCGTAAGGGGGGCGCCCTCGCCGTCCTCAACCGTTACGATCATATTCGAGGTGGTTGCAAATACGTCTGCGCGGCGCGCGCCGTACGCGCAAAGCATGCGGGTGATGCTTTCCTCAATGCGGCTGATCTCCGCGCCGCAGCAGGTCATTTCCTCGGCGATCTGCAGCACAACGCTTAAAAGCTCTTGGGTCATATTTTTTCTCCAAAAAGGGATTTTATTCTATAAACATCGCATCGCCAAACGAGAAAAAGCGATACTCCTTTTGCACGGCGTCGCGGTAGGCGTTCAGCATCGCCTCGCGGTTGTAAAAGGCGGAAACAAGCATGAGCAGCGTGCTTTCCGGCAGATGGAAATTGGTGATCAGCGCATCCACGGCGCGGAACTTATAGCCGGGATAGATAAAGATGCCCGTGTCACCGGAAAGGGCGTGTACAATGCCGTTTTCGTCCGCTGCGCTCTCCAGCGTGCGGCAGGACGTGGTACCAACGGCGATCACGCGTCCCCCCGCTGCGCGGCGCGCATTGATCAGCGCGGCGCTTTCCTCGGGCACGCAAATGTACTCGGTGTGCATCACGTGCTCGTCCACACGGTCTGCCTTCACGGGGCGGAAGGTGCCAAGCCCCACGTGCAGCATCACGGGTGCGATGGCAACGCCCTTGTCGCGCACCTTCTGCAGCAGCTCGGGGGTAAAGTGCAGCCCTGCGGTGGGGGCGGCGGCAGAGCCTTCCTCGCGCGCATACACCGTCTGATAGCGGCTGTTGTCCTGCAGCTGCTCGGTGATGTAGGGGGGCAGGGGCATCATGCCGATCTTGTGCAGGATCTCGTAAATATTGGCGTGTGCCTCGCGGTCGTAGTCAAAATGGATCAGGCGGTTGCCTTCTTGCACGATGTCCGTCACGGTTCCCACAAGCTCGCCGTTGCCAAACACTGCACGCGAGCCGATGCGCGCACGCTTGCCGGGCTTGACCAGGCACTCCCAGGTATCCAGCTCGCGTTGGCGGAGCAAAAGCAGCTCCAGCGCCGCCTCGGGGCGTCCCTCGGCATGGCCGTACAGGCGCGCAGGGATCACCTTGGAGTCGTTGATGACAAGCACGTCCCCCTCGCGCAGGTAGTCGAGGATATCGTAAAAGTGCTTGTCCTCACAAACACCGGTGTCGCGGTGGATGACCAAGAGGCGCGACTCGTCGCGCTTTGCGGTCGGGTGCTGCGCGATGCGCTCCTCGGGCAGGTCGTAATAAAAATCCGAGGTCTTGAGGTCGGTCTTGGTCAGGGTGTTTTTGATGGGTGCGGACATATCTTTCCTTTCTTTGCGCTTTTTTTCAAAAAGGCATTGACAAAGCGCGTGTATGTGTGATAAGATAAATAGGACGAAGTTCGTCGGGAAAACATAATATAAAGATAGAGGCGCACATTGCGACCTCGTTTGTGCAAGGCCGCCGCGGCCGCTTGAGTGCAAACGGGAGCGTAGCGTGCCGAAGTGGATCACCTGCGGTGGGTGGGCTGCTGGTCCGCACGGTTCAAAGCTGTGGGACTGTCGTCAATTTTTGATGGAGAGCTATCGTATGTTGCGGCAGGCAAGCCCTGCTTATATTATAGTACAACAACGGTTGCTTTTCAACCGCTTTTTTTATTTTTTCTCGCAAACAGCCAATTTTTTTCACAGAAAGGCAGAAAATTATGAGCAACCGTAAGAATACGATTTTCACCGGCGCCGCAACCGCCATCATCACCCCCTTCAAGAATGGCAAGATCGACTATGAAAGCTTTGGCAAGCTGATCGACGCGCAGATCGCCGGCGGCATTGATGCCCTTGTGGTGGCAGGCACCACGGGCGAGGCTGCAACGCTGGACCATCAGGAGCACTGCGACCTTTTGCGCTTTGCCGCAGAACATACCGCAGGCCGCGTCCCCGTGATCGCGGGCACCGGCTCTAACGACACCGCCTACGGCATCGAGCTTTCCAAATATGCCTGCGAGGTGGGCTGCGACGCACTGCTTTTGGTCACCCCCTATTACAACAAGGCAACCCCCAAGGGCCTTATCAAAAATTTCCTTGCTACGGCAGAGGCCACCGATAAGCCCATTATCCTGTATAACGTGCCCTCGCGCACCGGCGTAAACATCACGCTCCCCGTATACAAGGAGCTTGCCAAGCACGAGCGCATTGTGGCGGTAAAGGAAGCATCCGGCAACCTTTCTGCCATTGCCGAGCTGATCGCCGAGTGCGGCAACGACCTTGACGTTTACTCCGGCAACGACGACCAGATCGTGCCCATCATGTCGCTTGGCGGCAAGGGCGTGATCTCGGTGCTTTCCGGCATTCTGCCCCGCGAAACGCACGACCTGTGCGCCGCTTGCCTTGCGGGCGATTTCAAGACCGGTGCCGAAATGCAGCTGAAGTACCTCAAGCTGATCAACGCCCTGTTCTGCGAGGTCAATCCCGTTCCCGTCAAGGCGGCATCCGTGCTGATGGGGCTTTGCGGCCCCGAGATCCGTCTGCCCTTGTGCGAGATGGTGAAGCCAACCTTGAAAAGCTGAAGGGCATTATGCAGTCCTACGGCCTGATCTGATTTTTTGAGAGGAAGTTAAAGCTATGAATATTTTGCTTTGCGGATGCGGCGGACGCATGGGCGCCGCCGTTGCCGCTGCTGCTGTGGCGGCAGGGGATCGCATTGTGGCGGGCGTGGATGTCAACCCTACCGCCGCTGCCCCTTACCCCGTGTTCCACGCACCCTGCGAGTTTGAAGGGCACGCCGACGTGATGATCGACTTTTCGCATCACAGCGCGCTCCCCGGCCTGCTTGCTTATGCCGAAAAAACAAACACCCCCCTGGTGGTTGCCACCACGGGCCACACCGACGAGGAAATGGCGATGATGCGCAATGCGGCACAGCGCGTGCCGATCTTCTTTTCGCGCAATATGTCGCTTGGCATCAATCTGCTGATCGCCCTCTGCCGCCGCGCGGCAGCCACGCTCGGTGCAGATTTTGACATCGAGATCATCGAAAAGCACCACAACCAAAAGCTGGATGCCCCCAGCGGCACCGCGCTGATGATCGCGGATGCCCTTTGTGAGGACGAGCCGCATCCCTACGTTTACGACCGCCACGCCGAGCGCCGCAAGAGAGAGCGCGGCGAGATCGGTCTGCACGCCGTACGCGGAGGCAATATCGTGGGCGAGCACGAGGTCATGTTCTGCGGACAAAACGAGATCGTGACCCTTTCTCACAGTGCCGCCTCGCGCGAGGTATTTGCCACCGGTGCGCTGCGCGCCGCCCGCTTTATGGTGGGCAAGGATGC